>JAQCLD010000191.1 GCA_027592785.1 Acidobacteriota bacterium | reverse complement strand
TTTTTCGAGAAGAACGGCTTAACCCTGAGAATGAAGTCCCGCAACTCGTCTTGGGGAACCAAGAATGAGGCCGCCTCTTGGTCGGCCACTTGTTCCTCCTGTGGTTTATCGCCGTCCGTTGCGTCAATCTCCGAATCAACCACTGCATCATGGCCGTACCTGATGTGCGTCAACTCGTGCATCAGCGTGTGCCAAAACCAGTCAATTCGGTCGTATCTAAGGCTCAGCGCTACAACTGGTGCGGTTTTGTTTAGCCTGAAGCAGGCACCGTCAATTTTTGCCTTTGGGAGATTCTCAACCACTACGAACCGAATGCCCGCATCGCGGAGAACGCTCGGGATGCGGCGTAACTCTTCTGGACTCTCACGCATAGCGCGAAGCGCGTCAAAGGCGTCCCGCAATCGTTGCTCGGTCATTCTCGGGGCATCTATCAGGCTAGCCAGGTGCCACGCCCGATGTAGCCATGCCATCTCTTCGTCCGTTACCTGAGCGTTGTATGGTGACGACTTGCGCGCAGCGTGAGCGTGAAACGCTGGCGTCTCGGACAGAGCCTTGAGCCGAAAGAACCGCATGTACTCGCTCTCTAAACGCTCCACGTCGTCCGATTCCTTAAATCGGAGCCAACCGCGCCGCACCATCGCCTGGACCGGGGCGTTGCTGTAGAGAAAGGACCTCCGCGCAATCGCATCATTCCGCTCAACCTTCGACAACTGAAACGCGGATTCGAGGTTCATCCAAAGCTCGGCACTAGTCCCGAAAGCCGAGGCCAAGCACCTGGCGGTCTCGGGGGTGACAGATCTCTTCCCGGTGACCAATGCGGAGACCAGGTTCGAGTCACGTCCCATGATTTCTGCTAGGTCCGCCTGCGTCCAACCGCGAGCGTCCAGTTCGTCCTGGATAAACTCCCCCGGTGGGAATACTTCAGCCGGAATCCTCTCAACCGTTGTCGCCATTCTGCCCGCCTCTAGTGGTAGTCCACGATCCCTAGTAGATCAACAATCGTCTTGCTGCCAGACTTACGTATCTTCATTACGACACGCCATTGGTCATTCAGCATGATCGAGTGCTGGCCCGCCCTGTCGCCCTTGAGCTTCTCGAAGTGATACCCCTTTCTGTCGTAGTAGTCACGCTCGTCACGAGCTGCGCGCGTATACTGCATGAACTTGCGGAACGCCTTAACCACCGGGCGTGAAAACCCGGCGTCGTAGCTACCGTCAACTTCGAGCCGGTCAAGCGACTCATCAAGGAATCGAACCTCCATGAACAGTCTAACGTAACACTACAAGTATGTCCACATCAAGTCTCGTGAAATATATATTGACACATTCTTAGTGCTCAAGCATAATGTTCAGTATGAACAAGCTGAGCACGGCCAAGCGCGTCCAGATCCTTTCAGCGTTGGTTGAGGGCAACAGCCTGCGCTCCACGTCCCGCATGGTCGGATGCTCTATCAACACCGTGACGAAGCTCCTGGTAGACCTTGGCCACGCTTGCGCCAAGTACCAAGACAAGGCCCTCCGCAACCTTCCCTGCCGCCGTATCCAGTGCGATGAAATCTGGTCGTTCTGCTACTCCAAAGCGAAGAACGTCCCGCTCGACAAGCAGGGCCAATTCGGCGTTGGCGATGTTTGGACTTGGACGGCCATCTGCGCCGATACGAAGCTGATTCCGACGTGGTACACCGGCGACCGTGGAGCGGACAGCGCGTGGGACTTCATGCAGGACCTCTCGGGCCGTCTCGCCCATCGCGTTCAACTGACGACGGATGGCCACGGGGTCTACCTGAACGCCGTAGATGAAGCGTTTCGCGGCCAGGTGGACTACGCCCAACTCGTCAAGATCTACGGCAAAGACAACAGCGAACCGGACACGCGCTACAGCCCCGCGAAGTGCAACGGCGCGAAGAAGGAAGTGCGTTTCGGCAACCCCGATCAGGCGCATATTTCGACCAGCTACGTAGAGCGGGCCAGCCTCACCATGCGCATGGGAATGCGACGGTTCACGCGTTTGACGAACGGATTTTCAAAAAAAGTCGAGAACCACGCGCACGCCGTGGCGATCCACATGATGCACTACAACTTCGCCCGCATTCACAAGTCGCTGCGGGTTACCCCGGCGATGGAAGCGAAGGTTTCGGATCACGTTTGGGCGCTCGAAGAGATCGTGAATCTGCTGGACTAAACGCTCCCTCGCAGACTATCCTGCCCTGGATGTTTGCCTTAGTGGAGTTCAGTGAAATACTCGCCTTTGGCGCACCTGTTCTTCACTACCTTCGCTACGTGCTGGCTGCGTTCCTGTTCTTCTACGGATTCAGCTTTACCCAAGAGGCCCAGATACAGCAAGAAGTGGCTTTTGAGGTCATTGGGGTCATCATGATCGGGACGGGCCTATGGCTTGTCTTTGGCTTTTGACCAAACTGAGACACTACCGTCCCGGCGACGGGCGACAAGGCCGTTTTCCCTGATACACTTGTGCGTTGTTGGAGATTAAAAGGTATTAAGGATGACTCTTCGTCGCTATCCCCTGCTCGCAGCCGCGTTCCTGGTTTTGCTGGCCGCCTGCGGATCGCAGCCCGAACCAGAAACGGCCGCCGAACCGGCAACGCCGGTAGAAGAGACGGTCGAAGCCCCGGCTGAGACGCCCGCGACAGAAGCCCCTGCGGCCGAGGAGCCCGTCGCCGCCGTTGTCCCGCCCCCGGCGCCAATCCCTGCCCCGAAGGCGGCGCCCGCGCCAGCTCCCAAGAAGGCCGCGCCCGCTGGGCCGCCGGTCGTCGTAATGACGACGAATAAAGGGGTTATCAAGATCGAGTTGTTTCCTGACAAAGCGCCCAAGACCGTGGCCAACTTCTTGGCTTACGTCGACGACAAGTTTTACGACGGAACCATCTTTCACCGCGTCATGCCGAACTTCATGATCCAAGGCGGCGGCTTCACCGGCGACATGGCCGAGAAGAATACCCGCGCCCCGATCGATAACGAGTCCAAGAACGGCGAATCGAACGTTCGCGGATCGATCGCCATGGCGCGCACCGGCGATCCCCATAGCGCGACCGCGCAGTTTTTTGTCAATCACGTCAATAACCGCATGCTGGACTTCGGCGGCCAAGGCGCCAACCAGTGGGGTTACGCCGTGTTCGGCCGCGTGACCGAAGGGATGGACGTGGTCGACGCGATCGCCCTCGTCTCCACCGGCAACAAAGGCCCCTATCAGAACGTGCCAGTCGAGAACGTAGTGATCGAGAGCGTTCGGCGAGCCAACTAGTCAGTTAGCGAGGAATCATCATTGTCTGAGAACACGAACCCTGTTGTCGTGATTGAGACCGCTCAAGGTCCCATCACCGTCGAACTCTTCGCCGACAAGGCCCCCAAAACGGTCGAGAACTTTCTCAAGTACGTCGACGACGGACACTACGACGGCACTATCTTCCACCGCGTGATCTCGAAGTTCATGATCCAAGGCGGCGGCATGGATTCCGCCATGCGCGAGAAGTCTACCGGCTCACCAGTCGAGAACGAAGCCGACAACGGCCTCTCCAACGAGCGCGGAACCCTGGCCATGGCCAGAACTTCGGATCCGCATAGCGCGACGGCGCAGTTCTTTATCAACACCGTCGACACGAACTCGTTTCTCGACCATTCCAGCAAGACGACCCGAGGCTGGGGCTACTGCGTGTTCGGCAAGGTGACCGAC
>JAQCLD010000081.1 GCA_027592785.1 Acidobacteriota bacterium | reverse complement strand
TAAGAGCGATACAGACACTAGGGTCGACCCCAAGACATCTCCGATTCCCCGCTTGGAAGGGAATCCGCCTGACGTTCCGGCGGGTTTTCTTGTTTCACGGCAAGAAGGCCCGCCGGGCGGCAACTTTCAGATCCATGTCCGCCAAAACCAACCGGAAAACATGCACAACCCAACACGGTCAACAACTTAGCCCCAAAACAGGGCGGACCTCAGCGGACATCAGCGGACATCAACGGATATCCGCGGCCTTCCAACGGACCGTCACGGCCCCTCCGCGGACCCCAACGGTCAGCAAACGGCCATAATAGCGTCGGTCAAGACGACATGAATCGCCGGGTTCTCCAGGACAGCCGCGCAATTGGCGGTACCGTCTAATAAGGGAGGACATTGACGCAGTTTCGGTGAGTCTGTAACACTCGTCGCACGAAACGATGAGAACGAAACAACCCACAAACGGCACGCGCTGGTATCGCCTGGCGATGCTGTTGCTGATGACGCTGGCGACGGCGCCGGCCCAACAAAGCCAGTACGACTTGCTGCTGAAGGGGGGCTACGTGATCGACCCCAGAAACGGCATTTCGGGCAGGCGCGACGTGGCCATAACGGGCGGAGTGATTGCGGCGGTCGAGGAGTCGATCGACGCATCCAGAGCCGTCCGTACGGTTGACGTGAGCGAACTCTACATCACGCCGGGCTTGGTCGACCTGCACGTTCACGTCTTCTCGACGACGAACATCCCTGACGCGTGGGCCGGCGACAACAGTTTGCAGCCGGACGTCAACTTGCTGCCCAGCGGGGTGACAACGGCTGTGGACGCGGGCAGCTCGGGATGGCGCAACTTCGAGTTCTTCCGGCACACCGTCATCGACAAGCCGAACGTGCAAACCCGCATTCTTGCCCTGATCAATATCGCCGGCCTGGGCATGATTACCGACCTGCCCGAACAAGGCGATTTCAACGCCGAGGAAGTCGCCCGCCTGGCGGCGAAACACAAAGACGTTGTCGTCGGCGTTAAGAGCGCGCACTATCAGCTTCCGGACTGGAAATCGGTCGATGAGGCGCTCAAGGCTGGAACCACGGCAAACATCCCTGTGATGGTAGATTTCGGTTTCTTCTTGCCCGAGCGGCCATTCTACGAACTGGTGCTCGAACGGCTACGCCCCGGCGATATGCCGACGCACGTGTTTCGCGGTCCGGTGCCTTGGGTCGATGCGAACGGCAAGCTCTACGACTATCTGAGCCAAGCGCGCGATCGCGGCATCAAGTTCGATGTCGGCCACGGCGGCGGAAGCTTCGTATTTCGCAGTGCGGTACCGGCGGTCCAGCAGGGTTTCTACCCGGACTCGATCTCAACCGATTTGCATGTGGGCTCGGCGATGGGCGGCATGATGGACATGCAGACGACGATGTCGAAGTTCCTGGCGATGGGCATGCCCTTGGATGCGGTGATCGAAGCTTCGACCTGGAACCCGGCCCAGCAAATTCATCGAGAAGAGTTAGGGCACTTGACGCCGGGCGCGGTCGCCGACATCGCCGGCTTTCGCATCCTCGAAGGACGGCATCGTTATCGCGATGCGAGCAACGGCGTGCTGGAAGGGCCACAGCGATTGTTCTGCGAACTGACCCTGCGGGCAGGCCGCATCGTTTGGGACTGGAACTCCGTCGTCGGCGTTGACTACGAATCATTGCCGCCGGAGTACGGAGTCCGCGAAGGCGTGGATCAGATCATCCCGCCGCCACAGTGATCTTAGCGACCGCCCGCAGATTCCATTGCCCAGACCAGCGCGACGCCAATCGCCATGAGCGCGGAAAGGACCGTCAAGGGAATGCCGAATTTGTCGAGCCTTCCCATGCGCGAGCCGCGGCGCGCTTCTTCAGGATCCATTCCATCCTTCATCGCGATGTGCAGGTTAATCGCATCGTGCAGACCCAGAGTCATTCGGTAGTACGCCAGTACGACAACGAGGGTGGTGACGATAACCCATCCAACAATTAGCCCGGTCAGCATTTCTTCCTCCTAAACGGTAGAGAAAGACTTAATGCATCTCGGGCGCCATACCAAAGCGGACGATTTCGTCTCCAAAGCTACTGACATAGGGTGAGATGCCCCAGACCCAGCGGCGGTTGGCGGCTACTGGCGGCGAAGGGCCGTGCTGGGTCTCACCGACGCGGCTCTGCGGGCCGGCAGCCAGCAGGCGACCGCGGCGATAGCCAGCAAGAACAAGGCGGCGCCGCCAAGCATGAGCGGCTCGGTCGCTTCGACGCCGGCCAGTAAGCTCTGCAAGACTTGGGCCGCGAAATAGGTTGCAGGGAGTCCGATCACGATGCCGATCCCAACCCGCCACATCCCTTGCCGGAATACCAGCTGTAGAATGTCGTTGCTGGCGGCGCCCAGCGCCATACGAATGCCGAACTCAGGCGTACGTCGACCGACTGAATAGGCCACCAAACCGTAGATGCCGGCGGCGGACATGGCCAGCGCGATTACGGCGAAAGTCGCGAACAGGCTACCGAACACTTTGTACATCCAGCGGCCCTCGGCGAGTCGTTCGTTTAACGTCATCGCGTCGAAGACCGGCAGGTTGGGATCGAGGTCGGCGACCGTTTGACGCACCGCCGGAGTCAATGCGGCCGCATCGCCGCTCGCACGTACCAACAAGCGGCGGAAGTCCCAAGCCTCTTGGTTGAAGGTGCGGTAGACGATGGGCTCGATGTCGCCTCGATTGGTGCTTCGAATGTCGGGCGCAACGCCGACGATCTCGAGCAGGGGGCGCTCGCCGTCTTCATTCGGCTCAAGCCGCAGGCGCTTGCCGATGGGGTTCTCCGTGGACCAATACTTTTGAGCGAAGGCGTTGTTAACCAGAGCGACCTTTGGCGCTGCGGGGGTGTCGATCGGGCCGAAGTCGCGACCGCTCAGAAGAGGCGCTTCGAAGAAGTTGAAATAGCCGGGGCTGACCATGATGTAGCGCTCGCGGGGGCGATCGGCGGAATCCTCGGCCGGGGCCGTTTCTAACTCTAAGGTCAGTCCGTTGGCGCCGCGGCCAGGCTCATTGGAAGCCGACACCGCCCCAACCACGCCAGGCATCGTTTGGATCGCCAGCAACAGACGCCGATTGAATTCAAAGCGGTCTTCGGGCTCGGGGTACTGCGCTTCGGGCAACTCAATGGCCGCGGAGAGGATGCCTTCCGTGTGGGCGCCGATGTCGAGGCTGTACATGTACCAGAAGCTGCGTATCATCAGGCCCGCTCCGACCAACAAGATCAGCGCCAGCGCTACCTCACCGGCCACCATCGAAGAGGCAAAAAATCGTGTCCGCGAGCTGGCCGTTTGGCCGCGGTCTTCCTTCAAGCTCTCGGTAAGATCGCGGCGGACGGCGTGCAGCGCTGGAGCGAGGCCGAACAGTATTCCGGCGGCCAAACAGATCGCCGTCAGGTACGCCAAGATCGATAGGTCGAAAGAAAAGTCGACGAAGAAGGGCCGTATCGGCTCGGTGGCCTGATCAAAGTAGCGCACGCCGACCCGGGCGAAAGCGAAGCCCAACGCCCCCCCGGCGAACGACAGCAATAGACTTTCGGCCAGCAGTTGGCGGAATATCCTCCACTTGCCGGCGCCCAGCGCCGCGCCCACGGAGATCTCCTTGGCCCGATCGATCGCTCTGGCTAACTGCACATTGGCCACGTTCGCGCAGGCAATCAGCAGCACGAAGCCGACTGCACCGATCATGGCCAAGAACACGGTGCGGATCTGGCCGCCATTGAAATTCTCGTTGAACGTTTGGACGATTACGTCGACGCCTTTGTTCGAATCTGGGTGCGCCTGTTGTAGGCGCTGCCCGATCAGCGTCATCTCGACCTGGGCCTCAGCGGGCGTCTTGCTCGGAGCCAACTTGCCGTATACGCCGAGCCGGCGGTTGTCGCGCTTGGCGTCACCGCTTTCCTTGAGAGGCAGCCAGACTTCGGCCTTATTCGGGAACCGGAATCCGGCTGGCATAACGCCGATGATCGTCTTCTCTTGCTGGTCGATGCGCAGCGGCTGACCGATGACGTCGTCCGTGCCGCCGTAGCGTTTCTGCCAGGTGGCGTGACTGATGATCGCCACCGGATCGGCGCCGGGTTCGCGTTCGTTTTCAGCGAAACCGCGGCCGATTTGTGGGCCGACTCGTAACACCTGGAAGCCGTCGACAGAGATCTCCGCGCCGGAGACTCGTTCGGGCGCCGTTTCGTCATCGGCCAGGTTGAACTGGCGCATGGCGTAGGCGGCTAGGCGCTCGAAGGACACCGTCTGATCGCGCCAGTCTATGAAGTCTAATAGCGACGTCCTCATATCCTGGCTGCGTTCGACATTGCGCCCCTCCAGATAGAGGATGCGTTCGCCGTCCTCGTAGGGAAGAGATTTGACGAGGGCGCCGTTGACGAGGGTGAAGACCGTAGTGTTGACGCCGATTCCTGCCGCCAGCAGCACAACAATCAGAGCAGTCGTCCAAGGCTGCTTGGCCAGAACGCGGGCGCCAAAGCGAAAGTCGTCGAGTAATTGCACAACCGTCTGCCTCCATTCGTTTGCGAATAGAGACTACGGAAGCCGACGCCAGGTTGTTCCCCTCGGTCGTGAAATTTCCGCGCTAGCCCGAGACGGGCAGTGCAGCAGAGATCACGGCCTTGGCCACCATCTTTCCTGCTGATGGTTCGGGTGGATAAGTCAGCACGCCGTGGATGCCGTGGCTTTCGATGGTGGCGGAATCACAGCCAGCGGGAACGACCACCAACAGATTGGCCTCAAGCCCCTGGTTCACCATCTCCTTCAACAGGCAATACCAACTACCGTCTGGTAGAGAATCGTTGCACACGACGACGGGAACGTCTGGATGATTAGCCAGGACGACCCTGGCCTGGTTGCAGTTGAGGACGCCTGTCCAGGCCAACTGCTCGGCGGAAATCCGTTGACCGAATTCCCGTTGCATGTCCTCGGACATGACTAACAGAACACTGTTGCTTTCCATGGCCCACCTCCTGGGGGGTGAAAGTCGGACCAGGGCCGGAGAGCGTTTCTCTCCGTTCGCCCGCACTTACATTACTGCCGATGCAATCGCTTTACCAGTCGGAAATGCGTTGCCGCGGCAGATTCTTCTTGTAGAGACAGGACGGCGCGGAACTGTTTCGGTTTGGCTGCTAGACTCATCCGAAAGCTATGACCCTCAACCGACGCCAATTCGCCGCCTTTGCCTCCGCGGGCCTCGTTGCTGACCGTCTTTTCGGCCAAAGTTCGCTCACCGCGCAGCAGGTTGTGGAGCGGATTCAGGGTGAATTGGCCAAGGTGGGGGTCAACTGGCGCGAGCAGACGGTCGACACGTTCAAGGGCGGCGACCCGAATACGCCAGTCAGCGGCATTGTGACCACGGTGATGTCGACGCTGGACGTGCTGCGGCGAGCAGCCGCAGCCGGCAAGAACATGGTCATCACACACGAGCCGACTTACTACAACGGGCAGGATGACACGAGCGATATGCAGCAAGACGAGCTTTATCTGCGGAAGGTGAAGTTCATCAAAGATAACGGGTTAGTGGTGTGGCGTTTCCATGATCATTGGCATGCGAAGAAGCCGGACGGGATGCCGGTGGGCGTGGCCAAGCTACTGGGCTGGTCGCAGTATCAGGTGGCGGACCGCGAGCGATCGTACGTGATTCCCGAGGCGACTCTGGGCGCAGTGGCCAAGCACATCAAGAGCAGCATGGGCATCAAGACGATGCGTGTAGTGGGCGACCCGGCGGCGAAGATTAGCCGCGTGGCGATTAGCCCGGGCTACTCGAACTTGCAAGCTGCGCTGCGGACTCTCCCGAACAACGACTTGTTCATCGTGGGCGAGGCTCGCGAGTGGGAAGGCGTCGAGTATGCTTTCGACGCGATGACGGCGGGGTTGTCCAAGGGGTTGATCGTGCTGGGGCACACGATTGCAGAAGACCCCGGCATGGATGAGGCGGCGGATTGGCTGCGGGGGATTGTTCCGGAAGTGCCGATTGAGTTCATTCCGGCGGGCGAGCCGTTCTGGACGCCTGCTTAGGCGAAGCGGGGACAGCCAAGCTTGGCTGTCCCCTTCGCTTTAGGCGTAGTCGGCGCCGGTGAGGCTGTGGAGTACGGACTCTTGCCAGGTGCGTAGTTGCCGCTGCAGGGCGGCCGCTTCGGGTTGCGAGTCGATGAGGTTGGTCTTCTCGCCCATGTCGGAGCGGAGGTCGAAGAGCTCGGTCTCAGCGTCGGCGTCGATGACTAGTTTGTAGCGGTTGTCGAGGATGGTGCGGGCGCCGGCGTAGTCTTGCTCGGTGATTTCGGTGTGGCGGAAGTTGACGAAGTTGCGGGTGGCGATGCCGTCCATTAGTTTTACGAGGGGTGTGGTGCCGACCTGCAGTGCGGGGTCGAGGTAGGGTTCGAGGTTGGCGGCTCGTTCGTGGGCGATGTCGTAGTTCCAGAAGCAGATCGGCGTGGGGCGTTCGGTCATTTGACCGTCGATCAGGGGCTTGAGGCTGATGCCGTCTAGCGGACGGCTGGGCAGCGGGATGCCGACGAGATCGCAGAGCGTCGGCAGCGTGTCGCTGGTGACGGAGTTGACGTCGGTTGTGCGCGGGGCGCCGATGCGGGCGGGCCATTCGATGACGCCGGGGACGCGTGTGCCGCCTTCGTAGACGTCGGCCTTCATGCCGCGCAGAGGCGAGACGCCTGCTTGGCCGCTGAGGGGCGTGCCGTTGTCGCCGCAGTACCAGACGAGCGTGTTGTCGCGGAGGCCCGCGTCGGCGAGGTGTTGGCGCAGTTTGCCGATGGAGCGATCCATGGCAGTGATTTCGGCGTAGCGTTCGCGGAGAACTTCTCGGAGTGGTCGTTGGACTTGGGCGCCGGTTTCCATGCTGGTGAGCGTGGTGCTCTGCTCTTGGTAGCTCTGGGGCAGAGCGTCGTAGAGCGCCAGGTCTGCGGGCAAGCCACTGTAGGGTTCGTGCGGCGAACCGTACCAGATGACGGTGAAGGTCGGTTTGCCTGCCTGGCTCTGTTCATCGATGAAGCGGATGGCTTCGTTGACGACGATCTCGGAGCTCTCGCCTTCGTAACGCTCGGGCGGCGCTCCGTTGCGCGAGAGGGTGGGGTTGATCTCGAAGAAGTTGTCGTGCGAGAGCCACTCGTCAAAACCCATGGCGCCGGGGTTGAGGGGCGACTCTGCCTTGACGGCGCCGAGGTGCCATTTGCCGAAGTGTCCGCAGGCGTAACCGGCGTCGTGGAGCAGTTGGGCGATGGTGATCTCTTCGGGGCGGAAGGACCAGCCCGGCGCGAACGTGCCATAGCGATTGGGGTGGCGGCCGGTCATGACGCTGCCGCGCGTGGGTGAGCAGACGGGCGACGCGGAGTGGAAGCTATCGAGGCGCAGGCCTGAGGAGGCCATCTCGTCGAGCACGGGCGTCTTGACGAAAGGGTGTCCGTTGTAGCCGGTCTCTTCCCAGCCGTGATCGTCGCCCATGAGCAGCACGATGTGGGGTTGTTGCTTCTCGGCGGTCTGAGAAGGGGTGCACGAGGCTGCGAGCGCGGCGAGAGCAGACGCGCCTCCGCCTACGAACTGTCTACGGGTCATCGGTTGAGTTTAGTTGACCGCGGCCACCAGACGGGTGTCGAAGCGAATGAAAATCTTGCCGTCGGAGATGGCTGGTGATGCGAGGGTGTGGCCGCGCAGTTTGTTGCGCGCGAGGACTTCGGCTGTACGGCCGGCTTTGAGTACGAGCATTTCGCCGGTCTCGCTGGATAGGTAGATTTTGCCGTCGGCGGCGACGGGAGACGCGCTGTAGACGCCTCCGAGGCGCTCTTGCCAGACGCGCTCGCCGGTGGCGGCGTCGACGCAACTGACGATGCCCTGCCCATTAGCGAAATAGAGCAGGCCGTCGTATTCGACAAGCGACGAGATGTACGGACCGCCAGTGGGGCTGCGCCAGGCGACATGGCTCTCAGAGACGTTACCGCGTCCGCCGACGCGCAGAGCCATGTAAGGGCTGCTCCGGTAGCCGCGATTGAGATAGATGATGCCGTCGCGATGCACTGGCGCGGGGATTGGGAATCGGCTGGGTTCTTCGTAGTGCCAGAGCTGCTCTCCGGTGTCGGGATTGAAGGCCTCGACACCGAAGCCGGAGTTGACGATCATCTCCTTACCTTGCGGTGCGTCAACGAATAACGGCGTGCTGTAAGAGATGACGCCGGCCTCGCGGTCTTGACGCCAGATGTCTTTCCCGGTCTTCTTATCGAGCGCCAAGAGCGTTGAGAAGCCGACTTGGTAGCAGATGAGCACGAGCTTGTCGTTGTAGATGGCGGGCGAGCTGGAATGTCCCCAGCCGATGTCGAAGGCGCCGAGATCGGAGCCCAGGTTGCGGGTCCAGACGATGGCGCCGTCCATGTCGACAGCCATCAATTGGCCGCTGGCGAACCAGGCGTAAATCAGTTCGCCGTCAGTGGTCGGACTGGGGTTAGCCATGTTGCTTTTCTGATGCACTGCGGCGAATTCGCCTTGGTGGGCCATGGTGGTTTCCCACACGAGGTCGCCGCTCGAAACATTGAAGGCGGCTAAGGCGAAGATGACGCCGGTCTCGTTGGATTCGGCGCGCGTACCACCGAGGGGAGTCTCGCCGGCCGCGAGCGGATCGCCGCCCTGCACCAGGCTAGGATGGCTGCCGGGACGGAGCTTCCCTGCCCCGATCTGATAGGTGACGAAAACTTTGTCGCCCCAAACCACGGGCGAAGAGACGCCCAAACCACGCAGATTGACGGACCAGGCGAGTGAGTCTTCGCTCCACTCCACGGGCACGCCTTGTTCGGCGGAGACGCCGGTGCCGGAGGGTCCGCGCCATTGCGGCCAGTTGGCTGCATGAAGAGTCGTGGAAAGAGCGATGAGCAGCAGGGGCAGAAGACGCATAAGGGGGAACTCCCAAGCCGGTCTGGCTTAGCGCCCTTAGTCTATCGGGGCACAGGCCGAGGATCAACTGCCGGGTGGTTGGCGAACAGGTTGGCCGTCTGCTTTGTCACTTCCCTACTCCCCGAGACCGCCGTGGCCGCCGCCGCCGGGAGTCTCGATGCGCAGCCGGTCGCCGCGGAGGATACGGTGTAAGCCCTTGCTGGGTAGCGGTTCGCCGTTGAGCAGATTGCGGCCTGGGGCTCCGGGTTCGCCTGCCGCAAGGCCGTAGGGGGCTCGTGTGCGCCGCTCGGACAGCAACGTGACATCGGCGTCGGCGAGGAATTCGTAGTCACGTATGACTCCGTCGCCGCCATTGTGAACGCCTTTGCCGCCGCTGCCCTGGCGGATGGAGTATTCGCGAATCAGCAGCGGGTAGGTCTGTTCAAAGGCCTCGACGGGCGTATTGAGGCTGTTGGTCATGTGCGTGTGGACACCGCTCAGGCCGTCGCTCGATGCGCTGGCGCCCATGGCTCCGGCAATGGTTTCGTAGTAGGCGAATGGCTTGCTGGTAAGCGGATTGACTCCGCCGAGGGCGACGTTATTCATGGTGCCGGAACTAGCGGCCGGGACGACCTCGGGAAGGGCTTGGGCGAGCGCACCGAGCAGGACGTCGACGAGGCGTTGGGAGGTCTCGACGTTGCCGGCGGCGACGCTGGCGGGCGATTGGGCGTCGACGACGGTGCCCGTCCGGGTGAGGACGTTGATGGGACGCATGAGCCCTGCGTTGTAGGGCACGGCTTCGCGGATAAGACAACGAAAGACGTACATGGTCGCCGAGATGGTGACCGCACGGTTGGCGTTGACGCCACCGCTAGTTTGGGGGTCGGAATCGCTGAAGTCGGCGGTGGCGGTTTCTCCCGATATGCGAATGCTGCAGGCGATGCGGATTGGGGAGTCCGAAAAGCCGTCGTCGTCGAGGAAGTCTTCGAACCCATAGTCGCCGTCGGGGATCGCGGCGATGCGTGCGCGCATGATGCGCTCGGCGTAATCTTTGAGGTCAGTCATGCGTTGGCGGACCTTTTCAGGTCCGTACTTCGCTGCTGCCTCACGGAGGCGTCGTTCGCCGACATGATGAGCGGCGAGTTGCGCGCCGAGGTCGCCGCGGCGTTCGTCGGGCGTGCGAACGTTGGCCAGTATCACCTGGAGCAGGTCGTCGTCGAACTCGCCGCGGCGAACGAGCTTGACGGGTGGGATGCGCAGTCCTTCTTGATAGATTTCCGAGGCGAGGGGCATGGATCCGGGTGACATGCCGCCCACATCGGAATGATGGGCGCGCGTGGCCAGATAGTAGTCGGGCTTCGCTTGCGGGGAGAGGAACACGCCGGAGACGGAGGTGATGTCGGGAAGATGAGTGCCGCCGCGAAAGGGATCGTTGAGGAAGACGACGTCGCCGGGTTCGAGCGTGTGCGCGGCAAGAGCTTCGCGAACGGACTCGGGCATCGCGCCTAGATGGACGGGCATGTGATCGCCCATGGCGATCGTTTCGGCGTCAGCATCGTAGAGCGCGCAAGAGTAGTCGCGGCGCTCCTTGATGTTGGAAGAAAACGCCGTACGTTTGAGGACAACGCCCATCTCTTCTGCGATGGAGACGAAAAGATTGCGGAAGATTTCGAGTTCAAGATCCATCAGCCGCTGCTTCCAAGCGATTAGGGTAACGCCGATGGCGATGGCACGCACACCCGAGACGGAACGGACCGTGAGGCGTTCACCAAACGTAGGGAATGAGCCGGGAACGAACCTCCGACAAATAGTCGGCGTAGCCCTCTAGCGCACGGCATAGGTGACGCTCTTCGCGTATGCATCGAAAGGCCAAGAGAATGCCGATTAGACCAGACGCGAAGACGCCCCACCAAGAGCCGAGCAGAAGGGCCGCCGAAGCAAAGAACGGAATCAGCAAGGCGTAGAATGGGTGTCTCACCATGCCGTAAGCGCCAGTGGATATGACGCGATGGCCGCGCTCTCGCTGCACTTTAACG
Organism: Acidobacteriota bacterium; assembly: GCA_027592785.1. Classification (GTDB taxonomy): domain Bacteria; phylum Acidobacteriota; class Terriglobia; order Bryobacterales; family UBA6623; genus CAMPKL01. Next base: position 11,538 of record JAQCLD010000081.1, on the reverse strand, counting down.
GTTGGCGCTAAGTAAGAGTTCTGCCGCATGACGGCGTAGATCGCTATAAGCGACACGGCGGTGATGACGGCTCCCGCGGCTTTTAGCCATGGGGAAACGTTCGACCACTCGAATCGGACCGCGTCGATCCCGGGAACGATCAGCCAGACCAAGATCAAGATGCCTAGGCCCTTGAGCAGCACGCGGTCCCAGAGGGGTTGCTCTAGCTGTGCGGTTACCTTTACGCGCTCTTGCAGGAGGCCAGGGTCAAGCTGAGCGAGCCGCAGGCTCATAGCCGTGACGCTACCCGCGTAGATCGTAAGGAAAGCCCACGCCTCCGGCCAGTTGACAGTACCCGCGCCGAGGAACAACAACAACGCCATGGCTGCATACTGTCCAATCAAGCCTAGCCAGACGTTGCGTTGCATCTCTGCGATTGCGCCCTCACTCTAGCGAAGAACTGCATTGACCGCTTGAGCCGACACCGCTTGGAGGATACTACTCCGCAGACGCGTCCCGTGTTCTCGTATGGTGCATGGGGAGTTACAATTCCGGAGTCGTGTCTACTCTCTCTTGGCGTCAGCCTGAAATCGATATGCGAACACTAGGAATTACAGCGCTGGCCATCTGCCTGCTCAATCTCTCGGCTTGTTCGAACTCGCCTGAGGGCGACCTCAGCAGGCCGCAAAACGTCATTTTGATCATGACTGACGATCAAGGGTACGGCGATTTCGGATTCATGGGAAACCCCGTCATCAACACGCCAAACCTCGACGAAATGTACGAGCGCAGCGCGACGATGGCGCGATTCCACGTCAGTCCCGTCTGCGCCCCTACTCGGGCGAACCTAATGACCGGGCGCTACAACTACCGTACTCGGGCAATCGACACATATATCGGGCGCGCGATGATGGAGCCCGAAGAGGTGACAATGGCGGAGTTGCTCGGCGATGCCGGCTACAAAACCGGAATCTTCGGCAAGTGGCACCTAGGGGATAATTACCCGCTCCGTCCGCAGGATCAAGGCTTCGATGAAGTCTTAGTTCACCGCGGCGGCGGCATCGGGCAGCCGTCCGACCCTCCCGGCGGCGAACGCAAGTACACGGACCCCATCCTCTTCCACAACGGCGAGCGAAAGCAGATGAGCGGCTATTGCACCGACATCTATTTCGATGCGGCGATGGAGTTCTTGGACCGGAATCAGAAGGCCGGCGAGCCCAGTTTCATTTATCTGCCGACGAATGCCCCGCATGGTCCGTTCCAAGACGTGCCCGAGGAACTCTATCGCAAGTATGCGGATATGGACCTGCGCCCGGCGATGGTCGGTGATGCGTCCGACGAGGCATACGATCGTTTCCACGACGACACGGCACGCAAGTTCGCCATGATCGAAAATGTCGATCAAAACATCGGCCGTCTGTTCGAGCGGCTGAAGGCATCAGGCGCGTACGAGAACACGCTGGTGATGTTTCTGGTAGACAACGGCCCCAACGGCGTCCGCTACGTACGGGAGCTACGAGGGGCTAAGGGTGGCGTCAACGAGGGCGGCATCCGTTCTCCGTTTTTGGCTCATTGGCCGAGCGTCTTGCAAGCCGGTGCGACCTCAGACCGGGTCGTCGCTCACTACGACGTCCTGCCGACAGTCTTGGAAGCGACGGGCACTGCTATACCGGCGGATCTCCAACTGGATGGAAGAAGCTTTCTACCCTTGCTGAGGGGCGAACATGTCGCTTGGCCCGAACGCGCCGTCTATCTACAGTGGCATCGCGGCGACGTGCCGGTTCGGTATCGAAAGTTCGCCGCCGTGGAGCAGCAGTACAAGCTCCTCCACGGGGACTTCGAAAGCGAGATGCCGCCGAGCGAACCGGAGTTCGAGCTGTATGATCTTCAAGCCGACCCAAGCGAATTGAACAATCTCGCTGGGGATAAGCCCGAGATCGTCGCTCGTATGAAACGCGACTACGACGCTTGGTTTGACGATGTCGGAGCCACTCGCCCCGACAATTACGCCCCGCCAAGAATTCAGATCGGCACGCCCCACGAGACGACGACGGTGCTTACACGCCAAGACTGGCGAGTGATCTCGGGTGAAAACTGGTCAGCGGGTTCGCTGGGTCAGTGGCTCGTCCGGGTCGCGGCCGCGGGTGACTACGGCATTCGCATCCTGTTTCGGCCGGCGCCGACGGCGGGCAGGCTGCACGTCAAGATTGGCGGCTACGAGCAATCAGTTGCCGTGGAGGCTGGCGCCGCGGAAGTTAGCTTCGATGCGGCAACGCTAGAGGCCGGCGCCGCCGCAGTCCACGCTGCCTTAACGTTTGACGGCGAGACTGAGGGCGTCCATCAGGTGTACATCAGCCAGCTGTCCGAGTAGAGGTCCGCTCGTTATGTCGCCGAATATGCCCGGGCGCGGGCGTATAGCGAGTCGATTCAACGGCTTACGTAGGGCTTGTTGGCAGTTAAAAAAGTGTACTCCGGCCCCGCTATGCCGACGGAACAGAGAGTATACTCATTTTGAGCGTCGATAAGACGCCTGGGTATTGACTTCTGCCGCCGGTCGTGCCTTGAGGTTGGATCCTGCAAATATTTGACGCGTCATTTCTGGACGCCAGCGTCCGCCGGGAGATTGCCATGCCTCGATCGATCGTGAACCAAGCCTGTCGCGGGGTGGGGGTTCGCTCGCTGTTGCTGGCAGCGCTCATCTCCTTTCCTCTGAACGCCCAGTTCTTCACTCGCGCTCCGATGTGGCAGCACGAGATCTTGCCTGTTCTGGAACAGAACTGCGTCAAGTGCCATGGCGGCGAGCAGACGATGGCCGGGTTGGATCTCACGAAGTTCGATAGCGTTTTGCAAGGCGGCATCAGCGGACCGGCGATCACTCCAGGGCATCCGGAGATGAGTCTGCTGTGGACGATGATCGATAGCGGCAAGATGCCAATCGGCAAGGAACTAGGCGCCGCCGAGAAACAACTGATTAACGCGTGGATCGTCAACGGCCGGTTTCCCTCGAAGGAGAAGCTAGACGAAGACCGTGCGTCGAGCAAGATCACTCCGGAAGCTCGGGCGTTCTGGTCATTTAAGAAGCCGATCAAGGGCGCTCCTCCCGAAGTGCAGAACGGCGATCAGGTCATTACGCCGATCGACGCCTTCGTACTCGCGCAGCTCGAAGAGAAGGGCTGGAAACTGCAGCCGGAAGCCGATCGCCGCACGCTAATTCGGCGCGCATACTTCGATCTGATTGGCTTACCTCCATCTCCTGAAGAGGTCAAAACCTTTGTCAACGATCAGTCGCCCGACGCCTACGCGAAGCTCATTGATCACCTGCTGGAGTCACCTCACTACGGTGAACGCTGGGGCCGACACTGGCTTGATGTTGGCGGCTATTCGGACTCGGTAGGCGACGCGGGCGACGCTTTCAGGCCGGTCTCTTACAAGTACCGCAACTATGTTATTGAGGCGTTCAACAAGAACAAGCCGTTCGACCAGTTTGTGATCGAACAGCTGGCCGGCGACCAGCTGGTGAACTACAAGCCGGGTACGCGGCCCACCCCAGACCAGATGGAAGCGTTGACGGCGACTGGCTTCACTCGGCTGACAGCTGACATTACTGACAACCAGTCGATTTATCAGGTCGATAAATGGTTCGATGCGCTGCAGAAATCCACGGAAACCTCGACGAAGGCCTTTCTTGGCCTGACGATCGGCTGCGCCCGCTGCCACGACCACAAATTCGACCCGATCCTACAGGCAGACTACTACCGGCTCACGGCCTCCTTCCATGCTGCGTATGACACTTCGAATTGGCTGGCAACGAACTTGCGCAACGACCCTTGGCCGAGCCGCTACATCCTCGACATGCCGAAGGAAGAGAGCGAGGCCTGGATCAAGCAGACCGAGGACAAGAAGGAACGCGGGGTTTCGGGCAACGCGCGCTACTTTGCGCGCACGCTCGCGCTGGTTCGTAAGCAGATCGCTAACGGCGTCCAGCTTGGTTCGCTCCTCGACTATCTCGGCGATGCGGTCATCCCCAAGGACGGCTTTACGGACGACGACCTGAAGGTCATGTATGAGGAAGGCGGCCGAGAGTTGAGCAATGAGCAGCTCTACGAGATCTTCCCGCAACTAGGCAGGGAGGCGGAGGAGATCGCATCCGCTAAGGAAGCGGAGATCGAACCGAATTTTGTCTGGGCGTTGTGGGACATGGCAAGGGAGCCCGCGCCGACCTACTTGCTGTTGCGCGGCAACTACCTAACGCCAGGGCCGGTTGTCGAGCCGGGCGTTCTGGCCGTGCTTGAGGACCCCAACGATCCCTTTGTGTTCCCCAATCCAGCAGAACACCCGGAATGGAACCATAGCGGCCGGCGGCTAACACTGGCCAAATGGCTTACTCAGCCGGATCATCCGCTGACCAGCCGGGTATTCGTTAATCGCTTGTGGCAGTTCCATTTCGGCGAAGGCATCGTCACTTCGGTGGACGACTTCGGCAAGATGGGTGCACGGCCAACACATCCCGAGCTGCTCGACTGGCTGGCAGTCGACTTTGTAGAGAGTGGTTGGGACATCAAACGCATGCATCGCCAGATCATGCTGTCAGCCGTCTACCGTCAGTCGTCGCAAGAGCATCCCGAGCAGATGGCGGCTGACCCCTCAGATAAGCTGCTCTGGCGTAAGGCGCCGCTGCGGCTTGACGCCGAAGTGCTGCGCGACTCGATGCTTTCCGTCAGCGGCACGCTCAACAAGCAGATGTTTGGCGAATTCGACGCCATCAAAGAGGCTGAGGATGGCCAATACCTTCCCGATGAAGATGAGGCGCCGCGCAACCGCCGTAGCTTGTATCTGGCACAGTCTCGGACGCGCCCGGTCGGTTTTTTGCACGCCTTCGATATGCCGACCATGACGCAGGACAGCGTCTCGAAGCGATTCCGATCCACGCGACCCTCGCAGGCGCTAGTACTACTGAACAACCCGCTCGTGCGATCGACCAGCAAAGCGCTGGCCGACCGGGCGCTCGAAGAAAACCGCGGCCAGCTCGATGGGGCCCTCGAACGGGTTTTCGAGTTGGCCTATTCACGCGCAGCGACAGAACAAGAGCTCGCCGCCGCCCGCGCGGTGGTGGCTTCAGCGGAAGATGAGCAACAGGCGTTGCGGCTATTTGTGCAGGCCATGCTTGGGGCCAATGATTTTCTCTACAGCTACTAGGCAGCGGAAAGGAGAAGCGACATGAAACGACTAATCTCACGCAGAGACGCCCTTAGACAGACAGCAGGCGGCTTCGGAGCCTTAGCGGCTGCCTACATGCTTCAGCAGGGGGCGTTCGGCGCCGAGGGAGGCGCGAGGACGATCTACGATCAGACCCCGAAACAGCCCCATCTGGCCCCGAAAGCGAAGAACGTCATCTTCATCTACACGGCTGGCGGTGCAAGTACGATCGACATGTTCGATCCCAAGCCGGCGTTGGCCAAATACGACGGCCAGCCTGCGCCATTCGAGATCAAGGGCCGCGCGATCAACGGCTCGCAGGTGGTGATGGCTAGCCCCTGGTCGTTTAAGCAACACGGCCAGACGGGACGTCCAATCTCGGAACTGATGCCGGAGTTTCCCAAGGTCGTTGATGAGGTCGCTTTCATCCGGTCGATGACCACCGACCGCATCGACCATTCGACGGCGCAGTTCACGTTCGTCACCGGCCGGGGCTTCACCGGCTTTCCGGCGATCGGCTCGTGGGCGGCCTACGGCCTTGGCACTGAGAACCAAAACCTGCCGGCGTACATCGCCTTGGAGTCCGGCTCGGCGACAATCGGCTCGCGCGCCTACTCATCGGCCTGGCTGCCGCCCGTCTACAACGGCACGCTGATGCAAATCGATCCCGAGGCGCCGATGTTTGACATCCGCCGGCCGGAGGACGTGAGCTTGGACGACCAGGGTCGCGTTTTGGACGCTGTCGCCGCCCTCAATCGCGCTCAGATGGATCGCAGGGAGGTCAACGTTGACTACGAGTTTGAAGCCCGCATCAAAAACTACGAACTCGCTGCGCGGATGCAGATAGAGGCGATGAAGGTCGCCGACATCTCGAAGGAGTCCGAAGCGACCAAGAACATGTACGGCATGGACGACGATGGCTCCAGGGACTTCGGCAACCGCTGCTTGCTGGCCCGCCGGCTGGTTGAGAGCGGCGTACGGTTCGTGCAGATCATTTCTGGCGGATGGGATACCCACAACGACATCGGCGGGACCTTGCCGGGCCTGACGCACTCGATCGACAAGCCGCTTGCCGGCCTCATCACCGACCTCAAGCAGCGCGGCATGCTCGACGACACGCTGGTCGTCTGGTCATCGGAGTTCGGCCGCCTGCCGACGATCCAGTCGCTGGGCAACAATCCTGGCCGCGACCACAACCCGTACGGCTTCAACATGTGGATGGCTGGCGGCGGCGTCAAGCCGGGAGTGGACGACGGCATGACCGACGAGCTCGGCTACGCTGCGCTGCCCGAGTACGCCGTGACGCATAGCCACGTGCATGCGACGATCCTGCACCAGCTCGGCCTCGACCATAAGAAGCTGACGTACAAGTACGAGGGTCGCGATGAATCCTTGGTAGGCGTCAATCCCGCCAGGGTTGTGACCGAGATTCTCGCCTAGCAGCGGTCCGGTAGGGACGGCCGCCGATGCGGTTGTCGACGAAGGTGACTTGTGAACACTCTGCTGAAGATTGCCTGTAGCGTTGCGCTCACGGCGTCGCTTTGGGGCCAAATACAACCGAAGGTCGAGGGACACGAATCCCCGGCGGATGTTGCGCGGAGAGCGGTTGAAGGCGAGAGGGCTACGGCTTCGGCGCCTCAGAATAACCCGTTTGAATCCGAGCAGGACATCCAAAAGGGAGATGTCCTTTTCCAGACACACTGCTCCAATTGCCACGGGACCTTCGGCGCCGGTGGCCGCGGGGCGGACTTGACCACGGGCCTGTATCGTTTTGGCGGCTCCGACGCTGAGCTGTACCGAACGATCCGCAACGGGATTCCGGGGTCCGAAATGGGGCCTCCGCAAGTGAACGACGACGACTTATGGCGGCTCGCGGCTTTTGTGAAGAGGCTGGGCTTGGCCCCGCCCGAGGATGCGCCGGGTGATGCGGCGGAGGGCAAAGTGGTGTACTTGACGGCCGGCTGCGGCTCGTGCCACAGCATCAACGGCCAAGGCGGAACGCTGGGACCGGACCTAAGCGACGTCGGGCGGCGACGTGGCCTGGCGTTCTTGGAAGAGTCGCTCTTGAAGCCCGAGGCGGATCTGCCCACGAACCACCGCGGAACGCGTTTGCTGACGAGCGCCGGAGAGACGATTGCGGGCATTCGCCTGAACGAAGACGATTACTCGATACAGATTCGCGATACGAGCGGGAATCCGCGGTCGTTCCTGAAGCACGAGCTCAAGGGGATTCAGCGCGACGATCCCTCGCTTATGCCGGCATATGGGTCGCTACTCAGCGAGAAACAGATCGAAGACCTGACGGCCTATCTGGCTACTTTGAAGGGGATGCAATGAAGGCGACGAGAACCGGGATGTTGTGGGGCGCGGCTTTAGCTGTGTTTGCCGTTGCTGCGATTTCCGTCAGCGGACAGGGCCTTCCGATTACCTTTGAGCGGCTCTTGAATTCGGACAAAGAGCTGGGCAACTGGCTGATGTATTCCCGCACGTACAATGGCTGGCGATTCAGTCCGCTGGATCAGATCAACACGGAGAACGTGAGTCGTCTCAAGGTCAAGTGGCTTTTCCAGGGGCGTCACGCGGAGAAGTTCGAGACCACACCGCTGGTTGTCGACGGGGTGATGTATCTCACTCGACCGGAGAACGACATCTATGCGCTGGACGCCGAAACGGGACGCACGTTGTGGACCTACAGCCATCGAAATCCGCCAGCGACCTTCAACTGTTGCGGTCGCGTCAACCGGGGACTAGCGATTCTGGGCGATCGCCTGTTCATGAACACGCTCGACATGCACGTGATTGCGGTGGACGCGAAATCGGGTCGGGAGTTGTGGAAGACCAAGATCTTCGACTACACCGAGGCCGGCGGATATGCGTCGCCCGGCGCGCCATTAATTGTGAAGGACAAGCTGATTGTCGGGATGGCGGGCGGTGAGAAGGGCGTAAGCGGCTTTCTCGACGCCTACGACACCGAGACTGGGAAACGCCTCTGGCGGTTCCACACGATCCCGCAGCCTGGAGACGCGAATTTCGGCACCTGGGCTGGTGACTCCTGGAAGACCGGGGGCTCCTCCACCTGGAATAACGGATCCTACGACCCTGAGCTGAACCTCGTTTACTGGGGAACCAGCAACCCTTGGCCTGGCTACAGGGGGGATGAGCGCACTGGCGATAACCTCTACTCGTGTTCGGTAATAGCATTGGACGCGGATACCGGAGAGCTGAAGTGGCATTTTCAATTCACGCCTCACGACCTGCATGACTGGGACGCCACGCAGATACCGGTCCTCGTGGATAGGGAGTTTGAGGGGCGCCAGAGAAAGCTGATACTTTGGCCCAACCGGAACGGGTTCTATTACGTGCTGGATCGGACCAACGGCGAGTTTCTATTGGCCAAGGCTTATGTGAAGCAGACCTGGGCAGAGGGCATAGACGATAAGGGCCGTCCAATCGAGATTGCGGGCCACGAGCCGACCCAAGACGGGATTACTCATGTGTGGCCCGGAGTGGACGGCGCGTCCAACTGGATGTCGCACAGCTATAGCCCTATTACGCAGCTGCTTTACGTTTTCGCTCGGGAAGAACGTCGCATTTTTACTAAGACAGGACCGCCACGCCTGCCTGCCACCGACCCCGATGTCGAGGAAGATGAAGACGCGACGAGGAGGAGGACGTTCCGCCGGTCGCGACCGCCGCGCTTTGCTCCGGAGGAAAGCTGGGGCAAGGTAATCGGCATCGAGCCAAGTACGGGCTCTGTCCGTTGGGAGTACCCTGTGGTCTCTCCGCCTTGGGGCGGGGTGATGTCCACCGCTGGAAATCTGGTCTTTGGCGGGACGCTGGAGGGCAATATATTCGCCCTGGATGCCGAGACGGGAGACCCACTGTGGCGCTTCCTCAGCAACGATCGGGTTTACGCTAGCCCCATCAGCTTTCTTAGCAGGGGCAAGCAGCACGTCTCGCTCGCTGCCGGAGATGTGCTGCTCACCTTCTCGCTGGACGGCGAGTAGCGTAGAGCTGTAGGGGCCCGGTGTCCCGTTAGTCTCTTCCAGGTTTGGCGCTAGCGGCGCTCGAGCGGCACGCTATCAATAGGATCGTTGTGATGGACTCGCTGAAAGGCCACTTCGATCTCCGAGACGTTCGCAGAACCGTCTCCCCGACCTTCGCTGTAGATGTCCAATTTCATCTTCCACACAGCCGGAACCATGACTCCGGCCGCTGGTTGAAAGCTGTCGAACGTTTCGATGAAACTGACTTGGCTCTCCTCCATCATGGAAATGGCCGGATCGCTCGGGGCGCCCGGGACTGTCGCTACGTTGGGGTCCCGGCCTGGTCCTATCTTGGCTGGAAACCTCTCGCGGTATTCGGTCCGCACGTGCCGATAGGTTTCGGGATCGAAATATAACTCGATCCTGACATCTCCTTTTCGTTTCCTGGGCCGATAGTCGAGCCCGTGGAGCTGGCGGCCATCGATATCCTTCAGTCCGAGGTACTTGACCTTCGCTCTTCTCGCAGCTATATCTTGCAGAGCCCAATTTAGGCTCGCGGTGCCCCCGAACAGGCCTTCGCCCATGATGTTGCGATTTCTTCGCATGAACTGGCCCAAGACCTAGTATTGTTCCTGGAAGGCTCGCTTCACGAACGCGTCCTTGCCGTCAAAACTAAACTGCTCCCCAGAGAACGCTTGGCCGCCGCCGCCGCCGAAGCTAAAGTCACTCGTGTTGCTTGATGAGACAAAGGACACCTGCCCCACCACTTGGCCGACCCCTCCCACAAGCATTCGCCAGGTTCCATCGCCAATGTATCTTCTGGTAGCGATCTGTTGACGCGCTTCCGGAGTACCGATGGATTCGAGATGGCGCGAGATAAGTTCCTCTGGCGTGATCTCTTCGTCAGCGGCGTGCACCGTCAAGACGGCAGTCAGTAACAGCAGAACTGGACTGAATCGATGAAAGACTCGGCGAATGTTTGTCGGGTAGATAGTCATCTGAGCTTGCTCCATAGCGCTCGGTCGGTATGATTCTGCATGGCGGGCTCCAGGATGTCAATGCTGGACGACGTAGTCGGACTATGGATATCCGGTGGGGTGGTCTCAATCCGCGGTTTGCTGAAAGGGCCCCGCTACCAGTGATTACACGACCGGTGTCTTGCGAAATGTTTGAGGTTACGCTCTGCGGAGATGCCTAGGGGTGCACGCCGTACCCCTAAACGCTGATGTTGGCGGAGGAAGAGTCCGCCATTGCTAAGTCCGCTCAACTCCAGTGAAGTCCATCATAGTCCATTGAATATAGGCCATTTATAAGCTCGCTTGTCTTTTGCCGTCCACTGGAATATCCTGAAATCCGCTACAAACTTGGATACCGGATCGAATACGGAACAGTGGACGGTAAAGCATGAAACTGACGGCTAGAGCGGTTGCGGCAGCGAAGGCAGGGCTATATGGCGACGGCGGCGGCCTGTGGTTGCGCGTGCACGAGAGCGGCGCGAAGAATTGGGCCTATCGGTTCAGCCTGAACAAGACGGCGCGAATGATGGGGCTGGGGACCTACCCCGAAGTAACCCTCGCGGAAGCCCGCGATCTGGCGCTACAGGCGCGCCGATTGGTGCGCCAAGGCGTCAACCCCATCGAAGACCGGCGCCTTCGTCAGGCTGCCACGCTGGCGGCGGTTGGCGGCATCACGTTCGCAGCCGCGGCCGAGCGCTACGTCGAAGCCCATCGCGGCGAATGGCGCAACGCCAAGCACGCCGCGCAATGGGGTTCAACGCTTGGAACCTATGCGAACCCGATACTGGGGCCGCTCGACGTTCGCGAGATCAAGCCCGAACACGTCGAGGCATCGCTACGACCGATCTGGAGCGAGAAGCCAGAAACCGCAAGCCGTCTGCGGGGCCGAATCGAGCGCGTGTTGGATTGGGCCGCCACGATGGGCTACCGCGCCGGCGAGAACCCTGCACGCTGGAAGGCGAACCTAGATCACCTGTTGCCCAAGCTCTCGAAGGTGCGCACCGTCAAACATCATCGGGCGATGCCGTGGGGCGAGCTGCCGGCGTTCATGCATCGGCTCAGAACCGCAAAGGGCATGGGAGCGCGGGCGCTGGAGTTCCTGATACTGACGGCGGCCCGTTCCGGGGAAGTTCGCGGCGCTACTTGGGAAGAAATCGATCTAGAGGCCGCAGTCTGGACCGTCCCGGCAGAGCGGATGAAGGCCGGGCGCGAACATCGCGTGCCCCTCTCCGGCGATGCGCTAGACCTGCTTAGATCGTTGCCGACGATGGAGGGCTCGCCGTGGATTTTCTTCGCCTCACGCGGCGGCAAGCTGTCCGATATGACGGTCTCTGCGGTATGCCGGCGCATGGGCGTGGACG
>JAQCLD010000190.1 GCA_027592785.1 Acidobacteriota bacterium | reverse complement strand
CCGCCCGCCGTTCCGGCGGGTTTTCTTGTTATTACGGCAAGAAAGCCCGTCGGGCGGCGGATTTCACGCAGTACCGAAGGCCAAACCTCGCCCCAACCTCAATACCCATGGACCACCGCAACAGAGCCGCGACCGTTAGGAAGCGACGTCTCCGGGATAGCGGTGGTGCTGTGGGTTTGCAGCCCGCAGCAAGGGGGGGGAAAGTCCGCGAGGCCCCCCACCCCACCCCGGCGGGCATAGTCCAGTGCAATCAACAACTTAGACCCAAAACTGAGCGGACCTCCGCGGACCTGGGCGGACATCAGTGGATATCCGCGGCCTTCCAGCGGACCCTCACGGCCCCTCGGCGGACCCCAACGGACGCTGGCGGCCATCCCCTACTACTTCTTGGGCAGCAACTTTGGCCGCCTTGGCCCTGAGGCGCTAGACTGTTCTCACCCATGAGCAGCACCCTTCTCCTGCCCAACTACGTCGCTGGCGCCTGGGACGCCGCCGGCTCCACTGATTTCGCCGACGTCATCAACCCCGCAACCGCCGAGGTTTTGGCGAGGACGCCTTTCTCGACCGCCGCTGAGGTGGACCGCGCCGTCCAAGCGGCCGCGAAAGCCCTGCCGGATTGGCGCCGCGTACCGCCAACGGAACGAATTCAGTACCTGTTCAAACTCAAAGCCCTGCTCGAACAACACTTCGACGAGATTGCCGCCATCACCACCCGCGAGTGCGGCAAGACGTTGGCCGAATCGAAAGGCGAGCTGCGCCGCGCCATAGAGAACGTCGAGGTCGCCTGCGGCATCCCCATCTTGATGCAAGGCGAGCACTCCGAAGACATCGCCTCGGGCATTGACGAAGTGATGATCCGCCAACCTGTGGGCGTTTGCGCCATCATCGCGCCGTTCAATTTTCCGGGCATGATCCCTATGTGGTTCCTGCCCTATGCGATCGCTTGCGGGAATACCGTCATCGTCAAGCCTTCAGAGAAGGTTCCGCTCACGATGCGCCGCATTGTCGAGTTGTTCGCAGAGACGGGGCTCCCGGCCGGCGTCGTGAACCTCGTCAACGGCTCTCGCGAAGCGGTCGAAGCGATCCTCGATCACCCCACCATTCGGGCTGTAAGCTTTGTCGGTTCGACGACGGTGGCCAAGGCTGTCTACCAACGCGGCGCCGCGAACGGCAAGCGCATGCAGTGCCAAGGCGGCGCCAAGAACCCCATCGTTGTACTGCCCGACGCCGACATGGAAACCACGGTAAAGATTGTCGCCGACTCGGCGTTCGGTTGTGCCGGACAGCGTTGCTTGGCAAGTTCCCTGGCCATCACCGTCGGCGACGCGGCGAACACGTTTAATGAAGCCATTGCCGATGTCGCCCGCTCGCGGCGTGTGGGCTATGGCCTTGAAGCGGATGTCGAGATGGGCCCGGTCATCACGCACGCGAGCCGCGACCGAATCGAATCGCTAATCGGCGCCGGAACCAGCGAAGGAGCCCGCGCGATCGCCGACGGCCGCAGCCCAAAAATTTCAGGCTACGAGCAGGGCAGCTTCGTGCGCCCAACGGTTCTGCTGGACCTGCCTGCAGGGGGAGATGTCGCCAAGACCGAGATTTTCGGGCCGGTGTTGGGCACGATGTCGGTCAATACGCTCGACGACGCCATCTCGCTGATCAACAGCGGGGCGTACGGCAACATGGCTTGTCTGTTCACCACCAACGGGGCTTCGGCGCGGCAGTTCCGCTACGAGATCGACGCCGGCAATGTCGGCATCAACGTCGGAGTCGCGGCGCCGATGGCCTTCTTCCCCTTTAGCGGCTGGAAGGAAAGTTTCTTCGGCGACCTACACGCGCAAGGCCGCCACGGCGTGGAGTTTTACACACAGACGAAAGTCGTGGTCGAGCGCTGGCCCAAAGCCTGGACGCGAAAGTTCTAGCGGAGCCGGCATGAGAATCGCTTACGGTTTCGTCTTGGTTGCTTGGGCTCTGGCTCCGCCGTCTCCCGCGCAAGTAAACGACTTCAAGCCGGTGACCCAGCAGATGCTGCTCGAGCCGAGCGCGGACGACTGGCTGATGTACAGCCGCACCTACGACGCGCAGCGCTTCAGTCCGCTTGGTCAAATCAACGTCGACAACGCGGGCACGCTAGCCGAGGCTTGGTCGAAGCCGCTCGATGCAGGAACCATTGAAAGCATCCCGCTCGTTCATGACGGCGTGCTCTACGCAATGGTCCCGCGGGTCACTCCGGAAGGGACCAAGACGGCGATGATGGCGCTCAACGGAGCGACCGGCGAGCTGCTCTGGGAATACGTACGATCCACCGGAGGCATGACCCGCTCCAAGAGCTTCGGAGTCTTCGAAGACCTGGTGATCTTCACCGGCGCGGACAATTTCATCGTGGCCGTCGATGCCGCAACCGGCGAACTTCGCTGGGAAACCGAATCGAGCGGCGGGCTCACCGCCGGCGCCGTGATTGCCGGCGACAAGGTGATCACCGGACGAAGTTGCGGGACCGAGCAGGCGCACTGCTATATTGCCGCCCACGATGCCAAGACAGGCGCTGAGGCGTGGCGCTTCTATACCGCCGCCGGCAGCGATGACCCCGCAGCGGATGCGACTTGGGCCGGCGTACCCGAAGCAACGCGCGTCGCTTCGACCTGGGGACTGGGTGGCTCCTACGACCCGGTCAACAAGATGATCTATTGGGGCGTTGCCAACCCGAGCCCGTATACGCGACTCGAACGCCACGGCGCTCCCGACGCGGTTTCGCTCACCGCGCCGGTGGACTTGTACAGCAATTCAACCGTGGCGATTAGCCTCGAAACAGGAAAGCTGAGTTGGTATTACCAACACCTGCCGGGCGACGATTGGGATCAGGACTACACCAACGAAAGAATCCTGCTGCGCACGCCGATCAGCCCTGATCCGACGCAAGTGAAGTGGGCCAACCCTGATATCCCTAGGGGCGAAGTACACGATGTCGCCGTCAACGTCGGCGAGGGCGGAGGGCTATTTGTACTCGACCGCATCAGCGGTCAATTCCTATGGGCCAACCCGTTTCCTTACGACGTCGAGAATTTCTTGATCTCCGATATCGAACCGAAGACGGGCCTGACCACCATCAATTTCGATGCCGTGCTCAAGGGGCCGGGCGATCGGAAGATCATTTGCGCCTACAACACCAAAAGCTATTGGCCCATGTCCTATCACCCGGGCAACAACACGCTGTATATTCCTTATGTCGACGACTGCCTGGACATGACCAGCGCGTCCGCCGACGGCACCGAGCGTCAACGCCGCGTCGGCATTCGCCGGCCCGGATCGGATCCAGCAAAGTACGCGGGCATCGCCAAGGTCAACGTCGAGACCGGCAAGCTAGAGCGACTCTACGAAGGCCCCGTGCCAGGCAACGGCGCCACGCTGGTCACTGCGGGCAACGTGCTCTTTTGGGGCGATCTCGATCAGAAGTTCCGCGCCTTAGACGCCGACAGCGGCAAGATCCTCTGGGAGACGAAAGTCAGCGGGCCGATCCAGAACAGCACGATCACTTATGCGGTAAACGGAAAGCAGTACGTCGCCGTGGTGACGGGCACGGGACTGATGACGCGCAGCCTATTCGCCAAAGCCGGCATCGATCCGGAGTTAAACAACACGATCCACGTCTTCGCGTTGCCGGAGTAGGGCCGGGCTGCACCTAGTTCTTTGACCGCGTGATACTTGGTTGTTTATAGCCGAACTTGCGACGTGCGGTTTTGCGGTCGA
>JAQCLD010000080.1 GCA_027592785.1 Acidobacteriota bacterium | reverse complement strand
AGTGTGCCCCAAAACATTTCCCTCCAAACATGTTTATTTGTACAATCTTCAGGCGGTCAAAGAACTAGAGGAGTTCTTAAAGGCTGCGCCCCGCGGGCCGGTAGAAATTGAGTATCAATACCCGCCAACGCCGAATGTAGCGCTTTTAGACGACGACGCGCTCAATGTACTCAATTACCGTTTGCCGCTTGGTTCGCTGCTGGACGCTGCTAGGTCGGACGTGCTGCCACGCTCGATCGCCGGGGAGATCGGGCTCGTTACCTGGGTGCGTGCAGTGTTGCTGGATGACCGCGATGTTGAGGCGGAGGCAAGAGGGATCTTGCGGGTTAGCCAGCCTCGGCTAAAGGACGCGCTTGACGCCTATGCCGCCGCCGAGGATGTGGCATCGCGGAAGTTCTCAGTCGCCTATACGCTGCTGCGTTATCCCGGCTTGCGGCCTTTTCTCATTTCAATGGTGACTAGAGATGCGCCAATTAATAAATTGGAGTATTACCGCGACAACTGGTGGTGCGGCACCCAGATCCACGGGCGAAGCGGCGCCCCGGCTACCTTCGTACGCCTGACAACCTCTTGGAAGGTCATGCACGGTAAGCCACCTGGATCGGAGTACCCCGAGTTTTTGACCGATGCTCAAGAAGCTCAGGCCGTGGAGGAACAGGCCCGTTTGGAACAGGTTCCAACGGCTCCGAATTATATTGCGGAAATCGTCTTGGATTGGGCACGAACCCACCCTGCCGATCCGCGTCTGCCGGAAGCGCTGCATCTGACGGCCGCCCGCGCGACGCGTTATGGCTGTAGGGACGACGCCACGAGCGGCTATTCACGGCGGGCGTTCCAGCTGCTGCATCGGCGCTATCCAGGCAGCGACTGGACCGCGAAGACGCCGTACTGGTATTGAGCGCGACAATAACGTCGGGTGCGGACGATATTCCACTTGGATATGGATGCGTTCTTCGTTTCGGTCGAAGAGCTGCGTGATCCTTCGTTGAAGGGCAAGCCGGTTGTCGTGGGCGGCAAGGGGCCGGAGCGCGGTGTGGTGTCGGCGGCTTCTTATACGGCACGCAAGTTCGGGGTGCATTCGGCGTTACCGTTGCGGACGGCTTATCAGCTCTGCCCCCAGGCGATTTTTCTGGAGGGGAATCCGAAGCTCTATCGGGAGTACTCGCAGAAGGTTCACGACGTGATGCGGCGGTTTTCACCGAAGGTTGAGCAGGTCTCGATCGACGAGGCCTATCTGGACATGGCCGGCACGGAGCGGCTGCTCGGCAGGCCGTTAGCGGCTGCGCATCGGTTACACGAAGCGGTGACGGCAGAGACGGCATTGCCGTGTTCGATCGGCATTGGCACTTCCCGGCTAGTGGCGAAGATGTGTTCGGACTTGGCAAAGCCGAACGGCGTGTTGTCGGTCGAGCCAGGCGCGGAGGCGGCCTTCCTTGCGCCGCTTGAAGTGAGCCGTATCCCCGGTGTGGGCAGGGTGATGCAGAGCAAGTTGGAGGAGATGGGCATCCGGCGCATCGGGCAGTTGCAGGGGCTCAACGACAACGCCCTGGGGCGCTTTGGGCAATGGGGTTCGGCGCTGGCAGCGAAGGCGCGCGGCGAGGATGGCGGTGGCTGGTTTGACCACGCGGTCGGCGCGCGCGAGCTGCCGAAGTCGATTAGCCACGAGACGACCTTCGGCGAAGACACGGCCGACGCGGTGTTGATCGACGCGACGCTGGCCAAGCTGGTGCAGTTGGTCGCGCGGCGCTTACGTGAGCATGGCCTGTGGTCGCGAACGATCCAGATCAAGCTGCGTTATACGGACTTCACGACGTTCACCCGCGCTAAGACGCTGGACGAAGCAACGCAGCTGGACAACGTAATTCTTGAGACTGTCAGGAGGCTCTTCCGCGAGAATTGGTCGGGCAGGAAGGTGCGGCTGTTGGGCGTACAAGCGGGCTCGTTGACGGACCCGGCGGGGCAACTCGGGTTGTTGGACGAAGACGAGCGCAAGAAGTGGGGCCGGTTGTTGGCGGCAACGGACCAGTTGCGGGATCGTTTTGGTGAGTCGGCGGTGGGGCTGGCTGGAGCGATGAAACACGGACGGCGCGAACGGATACACGAGAATCCCGCCGGTTTGCCAGGTAAGACGAAGGATGAAGGCTGAGGAAAAGCTGGCGCGTCAAATCGTCGAGACGCTGCGGTCCGAGGGGGAGACGGCGTACTTCGTCGGCGGCTGCGTGCGCGATCGTCTGTTGGGGCGGGATGTCCAAGACTGGGATGTAGCTACTTCGGCTCCGGCGGCGAAGGTGCGATCGCTATTCGAGAAGTCGGAAGAAGTCGGCGCGGCGTTTGGCGTTGTGCTTGTCCACGCAGATGGCGCGACGGTAGAGGTGGCCACATTCCGCAAGGATTTCGACTATCAGGACGGGCGGCGGCCGGAGCGGGTGACGTTCACTTCTTCTGTCGAGGAAGATGTTCATCGCAGGGATTTCACGATTAACGGTCTACTGTATGACCCGCGGCAGGACAGGGTGCTGGACCTGGTCGTCGGGCAGGAAGATATTGCCAATCGCCTAGTGCGGGCGATCGGCAATCCGCTGGAGCGCTTTGAGGAAGACCACTTGCGGATGTTGCGGGCTGTGCGTTTCGCGGCCCGGTTGGGGTTTCAGATTGAGGTGGAGACGCGGAACGCGATCCAGAAATCGGCGCCGGCGATTCAGCGGATTGCTGCAGAACGCATCAGAGATGAGCTAGCGCGAATTCTTACCGAGGGCGGAGCCCGGCGGGGTCTGGAGCTGCTCGACGAAACCGGGTTACTGACCCAGGTGTTGCCCGAGGTCGCCGCATTGCAAGGTGTCGAGCAATCGCCCGAGCATCACCCCGAAGGCGACGTTTGGACACACACGCTGTTGCTGCTGGAGAACTTGCCGGCGGATGCGCCGGTGACCCTGGCCATGGGCGCCTTGCTGCACGACATTGGCAAGCCGGCGACGTTCGAGCGCGGGCCGGATCGCATCCGTTTCTACGGACACGTCGAAGTAGGGGTCGAAATCGGCGGCGGGATTTGCCGGCGACTACGCTTCTCGAATGCAGAGACAGAGCAGATCTTGGCGCTGATCGCCAACCACATGCGCTTCATGCATCTGCAGCAGATGCGTCCGAGCAAGTTGAAGCGGTTCTTGCGTCAGGCGGATTTCGGGCAACACCTGGAGTTGCACCGGCTGGATTGCACGGCCAGTCACGGCAAACTCGACAACTACGAGTTCGCCCGCCAGGCATTGGAGCATTTCGGCGAGGAGGGACTTCGGCCGACGCCGTTGGTCACCGGCAAGTCACTGATTGAGGATGGCTTCCAGGCGGGTCCGTCGTTTTCTCAGATCATCGAGGCAGCGGAGGAGGCACAGCTTGAGGGCGCTTTTGACTCGAAAGCCGGTGGGATGGAGTGGGTAAGACGGCGTTGGTCGCCGCCCGCTGGGCATCCAACCGAAGGTAGGACGGGTGAGAATTGAGCCGGACGGCGACCGGGCTGGTTATACTCGGGACTGCCAGTGCGAGACGATCAACTGACGCCCGTATTTTTCGGCAAAGGCTTAGCGGCCAATCCCGAGGCCGAAGTCCTCAAATCTTTGCTCTCGTCGGCTGGAATCGAGAGCGTGATCCGTTGGACTCCGCCGACATTTCAGCATCGCGATGGAATATCGCTATTGGTGTTAGAGTCGCAGCGAGAGGATGCCCTGAGGCTAATTGAGGCGGCGGAGATGGATGAAGGAGAAGAGATGTCAGAAGAACATCCGACGGGTAAGTTTGTGACGGTGTTTTCGTCAAACGCCCACGACGCGGAGTCGGAGGCGGATACGATTCACAGCTTGCTGGGATCTGCCGGCCTCCAATCCGTCATCGTGCGCGAGAACGTGCAGGAGTTGCCAACTGGTGGCGTCGAAGTGCGCGTCCTGCCGCAAGAAGCCGACGAAGCGCGAGAGCTGATCAAGCAAGCGCTGGAGGCGGGCCATAGTACGGACGAAAAAGAATGATCTCTCCTGAAGTAATTGAACAGCTGCGTGCCGTCGTCGGACCGACTGGTCTACTGGATCGTCCGCAGGATTTGACGCTGTACGAGTACGACGGCTCGATCGATACGCATCCGCCCGACTGCGTCGTCTTTCCGCGGTCGACCGACGAGGTCTCGCGCCTGACGAAAATCGCCGCCGAACACCACCTGCCGCTGGTGGGCCGCGGTGCCGGTACCGGGTTGTCAGGAGGCGTGATTCCGCTTGAGGGTGGTTTGATGATCGCCTTCGCCCGGATGAATAAGATTCTTGAGATCGACTATGAGAATGAGTGCGCCACGGTACAGCCGGGCGTGGTCAATCTCGATATTACGGTCGCGGTTCAGGGCGGCGGCTACTACTACGCGCCCGACCCTTCCAGCCAGAAGGCCTGCACGATTGGCGGCAACGTTGCAGAAAACGCGGGCGGCCCGCACACGCTGGCTTACGGCGTAACGACGAACCACGTGTTGGGGCTCGAAGTGGTGTTGCCTGACGGCTCCGTAGTCGAAATCGGCGGTAAGGAAAGCGATCTTCCTGGCTATGACTTGCGCGGCCTATTGACTGGTTCGGAAGGGACGATGGCCTTGGTTACCAAGGTGATCGTTAGGCTGATGCGCGCTCCAGAGAAAGTGAAGACGCTGTTGGCGATCTATGAGACGCCACAGGCAGCAGCCGATACAGTCGCTGGACTGACGTCAAAGGCGATCATTCCAGCGGCTATCGAGATGCTAGACGGCGTGATGCTGCGGATGGTGGAGGAAGCAAGCCACGCCGGGTATCCGCTCGATGCTGGGGCCGTCCTGTTGATCGAACTCGAAGGCCTCACCGAAGCGGTAGAAGAGCAGCTGACGCAGGTAGTGTCCGTGTGCGAAGAGAACGGCGCGCGCGAGGTGCGGGTTGCGAAGTCCGAAGCAGAGCGGGCGGCGCTTTGGAAAGGCCGCAAGAATGCCTTCGGAGCGGTGGGCCGAGTAAGCCCGACTTACTACGTGCAGGACGGCGTTGTGCCACGAACGCGCATCGCCGACACTCTCAAGTTCATTTACAGTGTTGCGGAAAAGTACGATCTGAAGATCTCAAACATCTTCCACGCCGGCGACGGCAACATGCATCCGATCATCCTGTTCAACAAGCACATCCCCGATGAGCTCGAACGGACAAAGAAAGCGGGCGCGGAGATTCTGAACTATTGCATTGACGCGGGCGGGGCGATCACCGGCGAGCACGGTGTCGGCATGGAAAAGAATGAACTGATGCCGCGAATGTTCAAGCCCGAGTCGTTGGAGATGATGGAGCGCCTAATTCGGGTCTTCAATCCGGATCGGCGACTGAACCCGGGGAAGATCCTGCCGACGGGCATGGGCTGCATGGAAGTGCGTCCGATGACCGCAGGCCAGAAGCGAACGGAATGGTAGCCGCGTGGCGCGGTTAGCGATATCGCCGCCGCTGGCCAAGTCTATTTAGTTGAGTGAGATAGAGGACAACAGCTGGGCCTGGCGGATGATCGACGCAGGCCCGCTGGATGCGACAGCAGGACCTTTGCGGGTGGTCTCGATGCGCCCCCTGCCGCAGCCGTCCAACTTGCCCCTAACCGTCCGATCCGACAGAATTAGTACTGCAGTTGGACCAAGGGCGCGGGAACCTGATTTGGGGTAACCTTCGCGGCTTGGACCAGGCCTTTATCTGTCTAGCCCCTTAGGCCTCTCTATCCCTCATGAAGTTCATACTCCGGTGCGTCTTGGCGCAAATCTTGTTGCTGTTCGTTGCGTCGGTTGGTTCGGCGCAAAGCGTGGATGGCTCAATCGCGGGCCGCGTGACGGACGCCTCGGGCGCGGCGGTGCCGGCGGCGGCGATCACCGTAGTCGAAGCAGCGACCGGCATCGAGCGGAGTACCCGCACGAACCGGAACGGCGCCTATTCGCTGCCGGACTTGCCGGCCGGCGAGTATCAGCTCAGCGCGAAAGCGGATGGCTTTCGCGGAATGCTGCGTGAGGGCCTGACGGTAGGCGTTGGCCAGGGAGTCTTGAGCGACTTCGAACTAGTCGTTGGAGCGCCCAGTGAGACGATTGCGGTCTCGGCCGAGGTTACGGGCATCGAAACCCAGTCGGCAGCGCTGAGCACCATCATCTCGAATGACTTCATCGCTGATTTGCCGCTGAATGGGCGCAATTTCTTAGAGTTGGCCTTGCTGGCGGCCGGCACTTCGCCTGCGGCAGCGGGATCGGCTGGTTCAGAGCGCGGCCGTTTGGCCTTCCAGGCGGCGGGAATGCGGGAGGACTTCAACTCGTTTGTCTATGACGGCGTTTATGCCATTGACCCCGTACTGAATAGCGTCACGTTTACTCCCCCCGTGGATGCGGTGAGAGAGTTTCGGGTTGAGACCTCAAACAGTCAAGCAGGTTTGGGCCGCAACGCGGGGGCGCAGGTCGCGGTAGAACTAAAGCGCGGCGGCAACGAGTGGCACGGATCGATCTACGAGTTCGTGCGGAATGATGTCTTGGACGCGCGAAACTTCTTCGCGCCGGCGGATCAAGGTCAGCCGAAGCTGAGACGCAACCAGTTCGGCGGTTCTATTGGGGGACCGATTCGCCAGAACACGACCTTCGTTTTCGCTGACTACGAAGGGCTGCGGGAGAGTCGTGCAACTACGAGGCTGACGAATGTACCAACGCTGGCGGAACGGAACGGAGATTTCTCGAACAGTAGTCTGCCAGCGCCGATCAATCTACAGACGCAAACCCCCTTCCCGAACGCGCAGCTGCCGTTCTTGCATCCGGTTGGCCAAGGTGTCGCATCTTTGTATCCACTCCCGAATCGCGATGTGGCAGGGCAGAATTACGTTGCCTCGCCGACCGGCTCGGATGCGCACAACAAGTTCGACGTGCGGCTCGATCACCGCCTAGGCGAGAACGGGTTGCTGGCAGGACGCTACAGCTTCTCGGACCGGACTAGCGCAGAACCGTATGCGGCCGCCAGCTTCTCATCGTTGCCCGGCTATGGAAACGATATTGACGAGCGCGGACAGAATGCCATGCTCTCTCACACGCAAGGCGTGGGCGTGCGCTGGTTCAACGAAGCGCGTTTCGGCTACAACCGAGTCGAAAACCGGACTTTCCCACAGAACAGCGGAACCAGTGTGAACAGCTTGGTCGGCTTGCCCGACTTTGCCACGCGCCAAGAAGACCTGGGCCTGACCTTTATCGAGGTCACGGGCTTTTCTTCCTTGGGAGACGAGTTCAACAACCCGCAGGATTCGAAGATTGAGTCATTCCAGATTTCAGACACGGTGAACGGTACAGTCGGGAATCACCAGCTGCAGTTCGGATTCGATCAGCGCTGGGTTCGCGGCAACGCCTTCCGACACGTGTTGTCACGGGGCCAGATGGGTTTCACCAACTTCGCCTTTACTCAGAATGCGCTGGCGGATCTGTTGCTCGGGCTGCCAAGCTTCACCGGCGGCGGCATGGGCGACAACGACCAGAATCAGCGCACGTGGGCGACGAATCTATTCGTACAAGACAGCTGGCGCGCGCACCGCAACCTGACGTTGACGATGGGCTTGCGCTACGAGTACGGTCAACCGGCCTACGATGCGTTCGATAACGCCGCGATCTTCGACACGGCGGCCCAACAGTTCGTTCAATTGGGCCAGAACGGCGTCCCTCGTGGTGGCTATGAGCCTGACAAGAACAATTTCGCGCCGCGGATCGGGCTGGCATGGAGCCCGGGAGGCTCGCGCAAGACGGTGGTTCGCAGCGGATACGGCATCCACTACAACTCCAACTCGCTTGCTAGCGGACAGGCCATTTACTTCAACCCGCCGTTTTTCAGCTTCCAGCTGTTCTTCCCCAGCCAGCAAAGCGTGATTCAGATTCAGGATCCGTGGCCCGCCGGAGGAGCGGCGCCGGTGCCGCCCAGCGCGACGACTTACGACCGCAATCTGAAGACAAGCTACGCGCAGCATTGGAACTTTTCCCTGCAGCGGGAATTGGCTGCAGGCGTGATCATCTCAGCGACTTACAACGGAACCCGCGGCGTAAACCTACTCGGCGCGAGAGACATCAATCAACCGGCCCCGGGACTGGCTCAGCCGAACCTGCGGCCGCTGCCATTTTTCGCGGACATCAACCAGATCGAATCGGCCTCGGACTCAACCTACCACGGGCTGCAGTTGCAGCTGCGGTCACAGATGACTGCTGGACTGACGGGGTTGTTTAGCTATACCTGGTCTCGGTCGATCGATAACACGTCGAACTTTTTCTCCTCGGCCGGGGATCCCAATTTCCCACAAGACAGCCGCAACCAGAGCGCGGAACGGGCCCGGTCGAACTTTGATACGCCGCACCGTTTCGTCGGTAGCTTCACCTATGACCTGCCTTTCGGCAAGGGTCAGCGCTGGGGCCACGACGCGGGCGGAGCGGGCGGTCATTTGATCTCCGGTTGGAAGCTAAACAGCATCGTCACGCTGCAGTCGGGACAACCCTACTCGGTCATGCTCCCGAGCGAGCTGGATAACTCCAACACGGGCCGATCGATTTTTGGATTCGGAAACGGCGATCGGCCGAACGTAGTCGGCGACCCAAGGCCATCGAACCCGGATCCCAGCCAGTGGGTTGACCCTGCTGCGTTTGCCTTCCCGGCGTTCGGGACTTTTGGGGATGCGGGACGCAATATCATCCAAGGGCCGACGCTATACAACGTCGACCTGTCCGCGGTGAAGGATACTTCGCTGGGCGAGTCGACGACGTTGCAGTTCCGGGCCGAATTCTTCAACGCGCTCAACACGCCGAATTTCTTCGGCCTAAACATCTTTTTCGGGAATCCGGGATTCGGCCAACTTGCCAGGGCTCGCAACGGCAGAGAGATTCAGTTCGGAATCAAGTTGCTGTTCTAACAGGCGAGGTCGTCGCGTTCGATCCGTAGGCCGTTGAGACTGCCCAAGACCGAGAGGGCAATCGAATCTTGTTGGAACCAGCTATTGGCGAGACCCTGAACTTCCTCGGCAGTAACCGCTTCGATGCCCTCGTGGACTTCTTCGAGGGATATCCATTTGCGGAAATATTTCTCTTGCCGAGCCAGGTTAGACATACGGCTCGAAGTGGACTCAAGGCTCAGGGTCAGGCTGCCTTTTAGGTGGTCTTTAGACCGCCGGAGCTCTGCAGGCGAAACAGTGTTGCGCTTCAAGTCGCGAAACTCAGCCATGACCAGGGCAACAACTTCTGGCGTCGCTTCGACCGAAGTCCCAGCGTAGACGGTCATACAGCCGGCATCGTCATAGAGGCTCTGGTCGGAATAGACGGCGTAGGCTAAACCTGCTTGCTCGCGAACCTTGAGGAACAGGCGTGAGCTGACGCCGCCGCCCAGAATCGTGCTGAGAATGTATCCCGCGAAGCGCTCTGGAGCAGCCATGGCGTGCGCGGGGACGCCGATGCAAATGTGGGCTTGCTCCAGGGACGGCTTGTCGTGAAGAACGATGGAGGGAGTGGCGCGAGGCGGCTCACCGACCGCCATCTGCGAGTGGCCTGTTAGGCCTCCGAATTGACGTTGGACCTGCTCGACAAAGTCGTCATGCTGGAGGCTGCCGGCGGCGGTGACAAGAAGTCGGTCCGGCCGGAAGACGCGTTGATGAAACTGCTGTAAGCCGTCGCGGCTAAATCCTTCGATGAGGGACTTGGGTCCAATGATCGGACGTCCGAGAGCTTGGCCACTCCAGAACGAGGACGAGAAGATATCGTGGATCAAGTAGTCGGGGCTGTCCTCGTCCATCTTGAGCTCTTCGAGCACGACGCCTTTCTCTTTTTCCAGTTCAGCGGCGTCGAAGACGGGGTGCAAAACCATGTCGCCGATGACGTCGATAGCGATTGGCAAATGTTCATCGAGGACCGTGGCGGTAAAGGCGACGGATTCCTTGGTGGTGAAGGCGTCTAAGTGCCCGCCGATGCCATCGACCGCGAATGCGATATCTTCGGCCGAGCGGTTCTCTGAGCCCTTGAACACCATGTGCTCGGTGAAATGACTGATGCCGCCCTCATCGGGAGACTCGTGGCGGGAGCCGCAATCCAGCCAAACGCCCACTGCAACGGAACGGACGTGTTCCATCGTCTCGGTGACGATGCAAGTTCCGTTGTCAAGAACAGTCTTGGCAAGCCGGGAAGGTGTCACTAGCTGCGTCACGAGCGGGGTCGATTCCACTCTAGCATTCCCTAGAAGCGCAGAACCCGTTCGATAAGATGGACTAGTGAGCGAGGCGCTGGTAGGAAGGGAACTAGGCGATTTGACGACTTTATTGACGTCGGTCGGGGAGCAGTCTTTTCGTGCTCGGCAGCTCTATCACGCCCTCTACCGTCAGCGGGTTGAGGTTCTGGAATCCGTCTCGGTTCTGCCATCCGCCCTGCGGGCTCGTCTAGCGCAGGAGTTCGACACGGGTCTGCCCGCTGAATCAGAGCGATTTACTTCTAGCGACGGGACGGTGCGGTACTTGCTGCGGCTCGCAGACGGCAAGACCGTCGAGGCGGTCTTCATCCCTGAAAGGGACCGCGACACGCTTTGCATCTCGTCTCAAGTCGGATGTCCGGTGGACTGCAAGTTCTGCTTGACGGCCCTGATGGGCATCGAGCGAAATCTGACAGCGGGCGAGATTGTCGGCCAGGTACTGCACTTGTGCCGCACTCACCAATTGGAGCCGCGGACGCGGCCGCTCAACATTGTGATGATGGGCATGGGCGAGCCGTTGCTCAACCTGGATGCTGCGGCAGCGGCAATCCGACTGATGGCGGATACTGCGGGGCTAGCCATTCCGCTGCGGCGCATAACAGTCTCAACGTCGGGGATTATTCCCAAGATCGAAGAGTTCGCGCAGTTGAGCGCGAGGCCGCGACTGGCCGTTTCGCTCAACGCGTCTACGCAGGAGTCGCGGGAAGCGCTCATGCCGATTACGAAAAAGCACACGCTCGCCGAGCTGATGGCGACGTGTGAGCGGTTCCCGCTGCGTCCCTGGGAGCGATTGACGTTCGAGTACGTCCTGCTGAACGGGGTAAACGATTCGGATGAAGACGCTCGTCGCGTAACGGGGCTACTGGGCAAGATCAAGGCCAAGGTGAATGTGATTGCGCTGAATCCCGGACCGGGAATTCCATTCGAAGCCCCTAGCGAGGAGCGCGTCCTAGCTTTCCAAGCGATCATTCAGAGAGGACACCCCTGCTTTGTTCGCCGACCCCGCGGACAAGACATATTCGCGGCCTGCGGCCAACTGAAACGGACAGTTTTGTAGCAGCCCCTGCGCTACTATGGTCCGCGATGGCGGACTTGAGATGGGGCCTGATCGGCTGCGGCGATATTTCTCGGAAACGGGCCGCGCCGGCACTGCGAGACGCGCCGGGAAGCACCCTGGCCGCGGTCAGTCGCAAGCGGCCGGAGTTGGCGCGGGCGTTCGCCGACGAATTCGGCGCCGCACGCGTGCACGCCGACTGGCGGGAGTTAGTGACGGACCCTGACATCGACGCCGTCTATGTGGCGACGCCACTGGCTCCCCACGCGGAGCAGACTATCGCCGCCGCACAAGCAGGCAAACACGTGCTTTGTGAGAAGCCCATGGCGATGGATGTGGCATCGTGCGATCGGATGATCGCCGCGGCCCAGGCGAATGGAGTGAAGCTGGGGGTGGCCTACTACCGGCGGTTTTATCCGGTCTTGGTGCGGGTGAAGCAACTCATTGAATCGGGTGAGCTAGGCGTACCGCTGATGGCCAGCCTGCAGGCATTTGAGCGTTTTGACACTGTACCCGGCCAGTCCGCGCCGTGGAGGCTCGTGAAGGCGCAGGCTGGCGGCGGACCGATGATGGATTTCGGATCGCATCGGTTAGAGATGCTGGTGAGCCTGTTCGGCGAAGTCGAGAGCGTAACGGGCTGGAGCGACAAGTTGTTGTTCCCGGAACGAGAAGTTGAAGACTCGGCAGGCGCCAGTCTGCGGCACAAACGGGGCGTAAGGGCGGAGTTATTGATTTCCCATGCGGCGAAGGAACCTCGCGACGTGGTCGACATCTATCTGAGCGAGGGGTCGTTGCACATTGGCGTGCTGAACACCGGCGAACTCAGGGTCGTTTCTGCCGAGGGAACCCGGCTGGGGTCGCTGCCGCCCCACGCCAATCTTCACCAGCCTTTGGTGGAAGACTTCGTGAAGGCGATACAGGAACATCGCGAGCCAGGCGTCACAGGGAAAGACGGAAGGGAGATCCAGCGCTTGCTGACTGAGGTTTACGCCGCGTGATCCGCGAGCTAAAGCGTCGCCTGCACGAATTCGCCAGACGGGGACTGCCGGAGCATTTGCGTGATGGGCAGCGAGGGGAGGACCTCGCTTACGAGTTGCTTCGCGACGAGGGGTTTCAGGTAATTGCGCGGAATTATCGATCACGTTCCGGCAAAGGCGAAATCGATCTGCTGGGTTGGGACGGCGAATGGCTAGCGTGCGTGGAAGTGAAGACGCGGCGCAACGAAGATTTCGGCAGGCCAGAGATGAGCGTCAATCGCGACAAGCAGAGGCGCTTGGTTGCAGCCGCATACGACTATGTCCGGAGGGCTGAGGTGGACCCGGAATTGTTACGCTTCGATATCGTCAGCGTACTACTCGGTAAACCGCCCGAAGTCGAACTGTACCGCGCTGCATTTACCGCTCGATCGGCCATGGAGAGGCGCGGCATTGGCTGAGTTAGTTGAGGACCTTTGCGGCGATGGGATCCTGATCTCACCAGGAAGGGCGTCGCGGCCATACGATTTCCGCTCCACGCCTGACGAGCGGTTGGCTCGCTGTCCATTCTGTCCCGGACACGAGGCGCAAACTCCTCCCGAGGTGTTTGCCGTTCGAGAAGGCGGCGGCGCGGATTCGCCCGGCTGGCAGCTGCGGGTTGTGCCGAATCTGTATCCTGCGATCCCTCGGGAGTCCACCAGCGACGAGGCGTTTGGGGTCCACGAGGTCATCGTTGAGACGCCTGGCCACACGGCCCGTATGGGAGATCTAAGCCACGAAGAGTTGTTCCTTGTCTTGTCCGCCTGGCGCGGCCGGTTCCGCGAGGCTCGACGGGATGAGCGATTGAAGTACGGTCTGATTTTCAAGAATCAAGGTCCTAACGCCGGCGCATCGTTGGAACACCCGCACTCTCAATTCATCGCCTTGCCATTTGTGCCTGAGCGAATTCGGGCTCGTGCGCGAGCGCTCCAGGGCGGCGAGTATCGCCTGCAAGTCCAACGGGAATTGGAGAGTCTCGATCATCTTGTCGCGACAAGCCGCCGACTCGCTGCGGTTTCGCCCAGGGCGTCCCGCTTTTCTTATGAGTTGTGGGTGCTGCCGAAGATCTCGGAATCACGATTCGAGGAGTGCGATGACGGACTGTTGGAGGAAGCAGCGGCCCTACTCGGACGACTCTTGCAGGCGCTCGACGGAATGCTCAATCGGCCCGACTATCATTTATTGGTCCATACGGCGCCGTTTGGCGAGGACCGCTATTGGTGGCATTTTGAACTGTTTCCCCGTCTGAATCGAGTCGCTGGTTTCGAATGGGCGACCGGCGTGTTCATCAATCAAGTTGCCCCTAGAGAAGCAACTCACAGCTGGCGACAGGCGCTAGCGGTCTAGCGTGTTGATTCAGCCGGCGTGGTTTCGGTACGCGTGCGGTCGACGGGTTGCGACCCTGCACCCACGGTAGCGTCGAGCTGAGGAAACTGCACGCGAACGCGAGTGCCGCCGCCTAGGCGGCCCTCGATCGACATCTGGAAATCATTCGCAAACAGAACAGCTAGTCTTTCGTGGACATTGCTGATCCCGATGCCGGCTTGGAAGACGACTGGAAGCACCTTCTCGGGAATACCCACGCCGTCATCCTCGATCTCGATCTGCAGGCGACCGCCCTTAACCGCGCTGCGTAGCCATAGGGATCCGGTGTCGACCTTCGGCCCGAAACCGTGCTTGATCGCATTCTCTACCAGCGGCTGCAGAAGCATGCTGGGCACGAGAGCATCGAGAGATTCGGGAGACCACTCTTCGTGTACCTGTAGCTTCTCTCCAAAGCGGATCTTTTCGATCTCAAGATAATCGCCGATAAAGCGGATCTCATCCCGCAGGGGTGTAAAGGCATCCTGTTGGCGAAGAAGCCGACGCAGAATGCTAGATAGCTTTACCACCAACTCGCGAGCGATATCTGGTTTGAGGCGAATCAGGGAAGCGACGGAGTTCAGTGTGTTGAAGAGAAAATGAGGGTTGATCTGGCTGGAGAGATTCCGCAGGCGGGCCTGCATCAGAAGCCGCTGCTGCTCCTCAAGCTTCCATTCGTTTCTAGTGTGATCCCAAACCTTGATCGTTACGCCGATGCAAATCACGGTGGCGACATACACCAGAACGACAGTCAGAGCGCTGACGTCGTCGCTGGGCATGTACAGCGAAAATAGCCAGCCCCGCGCGCCAAATCGGCCGGCGAGGCTGGATCGCAGGAATTCGATAGCGAAACAACAGACCAGCAAAGCCATTTGGAAGGCGCCTTCGCTGCTGGGCATGCGCGTAACCCACCGGG
The DNA here is from genome assembly GCA_027592785.1 of Acidobacteriota bacterium. Classification (GTDB taxonomy): domain Bacteria; phylum Acidobacteriota; class Terriglobia; order Bryobacterales; family UBA6623; genus CAMPKL01. Next base: position 7,922 of record JAQCLD010000080.1, on the reverse strand, counting down.
ATATTGTGAACGGGAAGAACGGCGAGAACCGCCAAATCTCATCAGGTCCGGGGGCCACGTCGCGCATGAGGCCGCCCAGGGCGCCGACGCCGACGAGCAATGGCAGGGTGATCCACTCGTTGCGAAGAAGCAAGGCTGGCGCAGCGACCAAGGCCCCGGTGATGCCGCCTGTCACATAGCCGCCTACCAAGCCGGCGACGAACGCGCCCTCGAGCCCTAAGTCGGCGGCGGCGTAGTTGAGTTCGATCCTGACCAACGTCCCCGCCGAGAACACGACGCCAAACAACAGGCCTAGTTCGACTCGTTGCTTGAGGCCGCGCCGCTCGCGAAGAAGCATGCGCTTGGCAAATGACCAGCGCAACAGCAAGCTCGCCATCGATGCGATAACCGCGATCTTGACGAGTAGGCTGACTAGGATTGTATTGTCGGAGCCCATCTGGGAGGCGGACTGGATCCCTATAATGTTAGTAGTATCTTGTCGATCCGAGACTCGCTGATTGGCGGGTCGGCTTTTCCACCGTGTCGAAGAATTCATCAGACGCTCGTGTTGAGCGGGTAGCGGAGGCATCCCTGCCGTGCGCCTACGGGGATTTTCGCGTCCTTGGTTATCGTGGAACGCAAGGCAGCCGTACTGAAGAACTGATCGTTCTCAAATTCGGGGACTTGGCGGAAGAAGGTCGGCCGCCCCTGGTGCGAGTCCATTCCCAATGCATGACGGGCGAAGTATTTGGCAGCCTGCGCTGTGATTGCGGTCCCCAGCTGCAGATGGCGTTGCGACTGATTTCCGAGGAAGGCCGCGGAATCCTCATTTACGATCCCCAGGAAGGAAGGGGAATAGGCATTCTCAACAAGCTCCGCGCGTACGAATTGCAGGACCAGGGAGCAGATACGGTCGAAGCCAACGAAGCCCTAGGATTTGCCGCCGACGCGCGCGACTACGGCCTGGCCGTGGCGGTTTTAGTGGACCTCGGCGTCAAGCGGGTTCGCTTCTTGTCCAATAATCCGGCTAAGGTAGCCGCGTTAGAGGCAGCGGGAGTGACCGTGGCTGAGAGGGTTCCCTGCGAACCCACTTCGAGCGACCAGGCAGCAGCTTATCTCAGAACGAAGAAGGAAAAGCTCGGCCACCTGATCGAGACGCTCTGACGGTTGGCAAAGAGAAGTCTTGCCAGAATTCGACAACCTCTGAGATACTGATTCTGCGGCAGTTATACGCCATCCGGGGAATTTGCCGTCCACCGAGCCGCAATCGAATAGCGAATAACCTTCGAGACGGAGTGTTCGTCCTACTGGGAGGACGCTTCAGTCGGTTGAGTCCCAGCGGGGCACGGCGAGAGAATTGTTTGGACTAACGCAAGAGGGATATGAAAGAAGAAGGCATACAGGTAGAAGGAACGATCGTCGAAAAGCACCCTGGCGGCACGTTTAGCGTTGAACTGGCGGACAAGCACACGGTACTTGCCCAGATAGCCGGCAAGCTTCGCAAACACCGCATTCGGATTTTGACCGGAGACCGCGTCAACGTCGAATTGTCTCCCTATGATTTGACTCGCGGCCGTATCGTGTACCGCTATCGCAGCTAGCGTCTTGCGCTAGACTGAGCCGCATGGCTCGTGCAATCTGGGAAGGCGCCGTCCTCGCCGAAAGTGACGAGGGCGTCATTGTGGAAGGCAACTACTACTTCCCCGTTGAATCTCTCAACCATCAGCACTTCGAAAAGAGTACGGCAACGTCGATTTGTCCCTGGAAAGGGACGGCTCACTACTATGACGTTGCCGTCGACGGGAAACGGAATCCCGACGCTGCTTGGTATTACCCAGACCCGAAACCAGCAGCCGAAGAAATTGGCGGCAAAGTTGCGTTTTGGCGTGGCGTCATAGTTGAACGCTAGAGCGACGGTCGCCCGTTAGTTGTTTTGCCGAGATGGTCATCGTTGGAAAGCCAGGCAGCGGCAAGACCCACTTCATCCTGAAGAAAGTCGAAGAATGCCTGCGTTCAGGACGAAGCGGGAAAGTCTTGCTCGTCACGCCTACGTCGAGCATGGCGCGCCACCTGGCCCATCAGTTGGCTCGGCTCGGGCTGGCGGTACCGGGTGACTTGATTCTCCCGATCGGCCGGTTCACGGAGCGCCTGACTCCGGATGCTAAGGAGCCTTCGGCCACCATCGAATCTTGGTTACACGAAGAGGCGGTCGCCCAGGGCGGCGGGACGGCTTTCGGGGAGTTGAGCCGTTCTCCGGGGCTACTGAAACGTGTCCAAGCGGCCATCGAAGAGCTGCAGGCCGCGAGGTGTTCACCAAAGCAGGCAGAGCAACTGGCGCGTACGCCGCAGCAGCGTGGCTTAGCCGCGGTCTACCAGACCTATCAGCGCTTTCTGGACACGCACGGCCTAGTTTCGGCCGCGCAGCGGCGCATCTTGGCCGCCGAACAGGCGGCCTTGACTGGCGTTGCCGGGGTAGAGCAGATTTATTTCGACGGTTTCTGGGACTATTCACCGGTCGAGCGGGACCTCATCTGCTCATTGCGCAATCGGGGGCATGCGCTCGTCGTCACGGCAACGCCAAAGGCGGCCGAGCGTTTCTACGATTGGCCGCGTGAGGAGTTACCAGGGAAGCCGCGAACAGCAGCTGTGCGAACGGTATTTACCGCTCCAGCTCTAGACCAGGAAGTTGAGGAAATCGCCCGCCGCATCCTGGCGGCCAATCGGCCATGGCGCGAAATCGGCGTCGTGACGCGGACGCCGGAGGTCTACAGGCCAACAATCGAGGCGGTCTTTACCCGTTTCGGCATTCCCTTTCGCATGCGCTCTGGGCGCGAGTTGGCGTCGCATTGCGCTTCCGCTTTCTTGCGCGAAATACTCGAAGCGATCGGCGCGGGACTGCCTGGTGCTGCGGTGTTGGAGGCGTTGCGGCGCCCGGCATTTCGCCTGAGCCAGGACGCGCAGTTCGACCGTTGGGATTTCGCATTGCAGGAGCGATTGCCCGGCGAAGGCTTGGAGTTCTTGCTGCAAGATGCTCCTCAGGCGGTCCGCGACGCGCTAGAGCCGCTTGCGAAGTCAACAGGCTGGACGAAGCGGCGAGCCCAGCCGCAGCAGTGGGCCACCGACATAAGAAGCCTGAGCGGAGCAATGCTAGCTCGCCCTATGGTGGAGGATAGGCTGCCGGTGGCGGAAATGCTCGAGTTCCGCAGCTGGGGGCGGGCACTGGCCGGACTGGCCCAAGCCGCCGACGATGCGGCGGAACTGTTCAAGTTCCGCGGCCGGGCGGAATGTTCTTTTTCGGAATTCACTGGAGCGTTCAGCCGGGCGGTTTGGGCAGCGACGCTGTTGCCGGGAGATGAGCGCCGCGACGTGGTGAACGTGCTGCCGGTCTTCGAGGCGAGGCAGTGGGAGCTGCCCATGGTGTTCGTTTGCGGCATGGTTGAAGGCCAGTTTCCGCAAGAACCGGCAGAGGACCTGTTCTTCTCTGAATCGGAGCGGCGGCGGATCTCCAAGGCGGGCATCGCGTTGCGCACCCGCGAAGATCGTGTCGACAACGAGCGGCTCTTGTTCGAGATCGCCGAGAGCCGAGCCAGCGCGGAGCTAGTGCTGAGCTATCCGGAGGCGGACAGTCTGGGATCGCCGCTGCTGCGGTCGTTCCTGTTGAGCGGCACGGCTGAAAGCGATATCAAGACGAAGCCGACTCGCCCGCTAGAGGAGCCCTCAACAGGACCGACTCCAACGCCCGGGCGCTTGGATGCGCCAGCTGCGTTGGCGGCCTTGAGAGCGAAGCATTTGAAGTTTTCGCCTTCAGGATTGGACCGCTTCCTGCAATGCCCTTTCCAGTTCTTCGCGGGAAATACGCTGCGGCTGCGGGAGCGCCCAGGATCGCTCGAGGAACGGCTGGATGCGCGGGCGGGCGGTACGATTGTGCACGCCGTGCTGGCCGAGTGGGGCAAGGACCCATCGCGGCCGATCCGGTCGATTCTGGCGGAAGTCTACGAATCGACGCTAGATAGATTGCACCTTCGCACGGGATTCCGGACGGCGGTAATCGAGGATGCCCTGGCTGCAGACCTCGAGAGGTTCGTGACCGAGGACTTGTCGAAACCTCTGCCCGGTTCTCAGCACGGAGGCTTCGAGCAGAAGGTTAGCTATTTGATGGAGGAGAGCGCTGACGGCGAGATTCGCATCGGCGGGCAAGTGGACCGCTACGACACGATCGGCGGCGGCATGGCGGTGGTAATTGATTACAAGCACTCGGCAGCTGATCGCATCAAAAAGCTGGTCGCCGGTCACGAGCGAGGAACGCACTTGCAGGGCTTCCTCTATTTGCAGGGCCTCGCCGAAGAGAAGGGCCTGAAACCGGCGGGCATGATCTTTTGCAGTCTAAAGAACGAGACAACCGCGGGCGGCTGGGTGCTGCGGGGAGTTTTTCCAGATGCGTTGGTATCCAAGGGCGTAGAAATCCTCGAGGCAGAGCAGCTGGAACGCCTGGTCTCAGAAGGCGTCGCAGCCGCAGCGCAAGCAGGAAAGCGTATCCGCGAAGGCCTGATCTGTGTCGAGCCGGAAGACCGCGACATCTGTAAGAAGTTTTGCGCTTACTCTAGCGTCTGCCGCGTGGAGTTGTAGCCGAGATGGACTTCACTGCGGCACAACAAGAGGCAATCGAATACAGCGGTCCAGGCGACGTTTGCGTGATCGCGGGACCGGGTTCGGGCAAGACCCGCGTGTTGGTTTCGCGTTTCGCTTGGCTGGTGCGCAAGAAGCACGTTGCTCCCGAAGATATCCTGGCGGTGACCTTCACCCGCAAGGCGGCGCTGGAGATGAAGAAGCGTCTCGCCGCGGACATCTCGCCAGAGCGCGCGGAACGCGCCCATGTCTCGACCATTGACGCATTCTGCGCCGGCTTGCTGCGCGAGCACGCCATCGAGGCGGGATTAGACCCAGACTTCGGTCAGCTGGAGCCAATCGACGCCGAAGTCGAACTTTACGGTTGGATCGAAACTGCCCTAGACCTCATGTGGGAGCGGGAGCCCGAAGCGGCCATCGGATTCGCCCGCGCCTTCTCCCCGAAGGATGAGCGCGGCGGCATGGACGTGACCCGGCAGGTGTGCAAGCTGATCGATTCGGCGCGTTGTTGGGGCCACGAGCCGCGTTCGGAATCCGGCGGGGATCGTCACCAACGCTCCCGTGATTGGTTGGCGCAGGTCGCCAAACGGGCTTTGGCGCTGTTTGCCGAAGACAAGCAGCGTCGTGGGCTGTTGGATTTTCCCGACCTAACCCTGGCGGCAGTCAAGCTGCTCGGCAAGGACGCCGTGTCGCTCAGGCTGCGCTACAAACACGTCCTGTTAGATGAAAACCAGGACACGAACCCCGTCCAGGCCGAGTTGCTCCGTCTCGTTCAAGCGCGATCCGGGTCGCCTTTGTTCGCGGTCGGAGATCTAAACCAGTCGATCTACGCCTTCCGCAACGCTGACCCGAGCGTCTTCGCGGAATTCCGCGACAGCGTTCGGCTCTCGGGCCGGGTCATCGATCTCAAGGACAATTTCCGCAGCCGCCCTGAGATTCTGACCGCAGCCCGGCTGCTGACGAAAGGCTCGAGCGGCGTGGCCGAGCAAGAACTGACCGCTGGCCGCGAGTTCGCCGGGAAGACTGAGCCATCGGTAGAGTTGCTGATCTCACGTGGAGGCGGCGTCGAGCAAGAGGCCCGCTGGGCTGCTCGACGCATCGCCGAACTCAAGGAGTCGTTGCGGCTAGGCAAAGAAGGGAGAGCTCCGGACTGGCGAGACGTCGCGGTACTGGTACGCAGCAATGCCTTGCTCGACGACTTCGCCGCCGGGCTTCAGTGGGCTGGCATTCCCTATGCGGTAAATGCCGGGAGGAGCTTCTTCACGACATCGGAAGTGAAAGACATGTTGGCGCTGTTGCGGGCGTTGGACAACCCCCGCGACGAAGTAAATCTGGCCGCGGCGCTGCGTTCACCGCTGGCTGGCGTCGAGGACGCGACTTTGCTGGCTCTGAAGATCGATGGCACGGACTTATTCACGGCTGTCAAACGCCCCCCGCAAGGCCTGCCGGCGGCCCAGACGGCAAAGCTCCGACGCTTCCTCAAACGCTTCAATGGATGGCGCAGACGTCGGGAGTCGATGCCTCTGAACGTGCTGATCACCGACGCCGCGGCGTGCACCGGGTTCGACGCCTGGCTGCTGATGCAGGATGGCGGACTGCAGCGTTCGGCGAACGTGCAGAAACTAGCCGGATTGGCTGGCCGGGCGATGGACTCGACCGGCTCGTTCCGCAAAGCGGTGTTGCGACTCGATGCAATGGCCGGCTCGTCGGCCGGCGAAGGCGAAGCGACTCTGCCCGAAGATTCGACCGACGCTGTCCGCTTGATGACGGTACATGCGGCGAAGGGCTTGGAGTTCCCGGTCGTCGTGCTCGGATCGGTTCAGAACCCCGGGCTCAATCGCACCGACAGCGTTCTTTACTCCAGCAAGGCAGGTATCGGCGTCAGTTGGTCGGACATGGAGAAGGACGAAGGCAAAGGGGACCCGCCGTATGAGCTCCTATATCCAGACGCCCACCAAGGCCGCAAGGAGGAAGATGCGCGGCTATTCTACGTCGCCATGACCCGAGCCGAAGACCACCTGGTAATGAGCGCGGGTTTCAAAGACGCCGTCCGGATGGGCGGATGGGCGACGCTCATCAAGAAAAACCTCAAATTCGATCCCAAGACCGCCAAGGAAGGTATCGGATTCGCCGAGCGCGACGGTCTGCGCGTTAGGACGGAAACGCACGATCAAGGACCAACAAAACCGCAAGGCACTCCGGGCCAGACCGGAGAGATGCAGCCGCAGTTAGTCGAGCGCCGCGCCGGAACGCTAGGACAGGCTGATTCAGAGGCGTCGGTGACAGGCGTATCGCAGTTTGCGGCCTGCCCCAGGCGCTACTATTTGTCCCGGTATCTAGGCCTGGAGCGGGCGGCCAGCGAGCCGTCGAGTACGACCGACGATGCAGAGCTAGCCGAGCCTTCGGCGATGGAGTTGGGCCGAGAGGCGCACGAACTTCTGGCGGGTACACTCCCGGGCAAGAACGCTTCGGAGCAGGCCCGGGGTCTAGCGCAGACCTTTGCGCAGCACGAACTCGGCGCCCGCGTTAGCCAAGCCGCGCACGTCCAGCGCGAACGCGAGATCGTATTCCCCGTCGGCTCGACGCCGCGACTACTGCGGGGGATCATCGACCTGCATTTCGAAGATGCTTCCGGCTCGGTACTGGTCGACTACAAGACGGATCGCGTGAGCGAAGCCGAAGCCCCCGCCAAAGCCGAAGAGTACGCCTTGCAGATGCGTCTGTACGCCTTGGCGCTGCAGTTAGAAGGCAAGAAGCCGGACCGCGCGGACCTTTTCTTCTTGCGTCTCGGCAGGGCCGTCGAGGTGTCCTTGCACGCCCAATCTCTGACCGAGGCAGTCCGCCAGGTCGAGGAACTGTTCTCGGCCCAGGAGTCGCAGGAGTTCCCGTTGAAAGTAGCCAGCCATTGCCGACGCTGTCCGCACTACCAAGGTTTGTGTCCGGCGCAGTTGCCAGAGAAGCCCGAGGCCGCCGGAAAGGGACAGCTGAAGCTATTTGCAGACTAGCCGCACAGGGCCCGGGCTATAGCGGATTCGAGAGCTTCTTTCGATAGTTTCGTGCTGATGAACAGTTCCTGCCGGGCTCCTGCCGCCAGTGCGATGCCTTTCCAGCCGTTCTGAGTGGGAATGGTCACACCGATTTTGACCGCGCCGCGGGCTTTGCGCACCTTGCGAATTACGCCCGGGACGATAGAAGCGATGGAGTCGTTGTGGGCCAGCAGCGTTTCTAAAACGGGCCTGAGGCCGTCGATGATCGAGTGTTCGACCTTGAGACGGTCGTTTACGGCTCGTAGGCGCATCGCGTCTCTCACGGTATCA
>JAQCLD010000079.1 GCA_027592785.1 Acidobacteriota bacterium | reverse complement strand
CTAGGCGAGATACGGCCAGGGGCTCCACTGCAGTGGGAGCAGGGTCTCGGGCACGCGGTCAAAGCCAGACGAGCCGCAGCGTAAGAGCGATACAGACACTAGGGTCGACCCCAAGACATCTCCGATTCCCCGCTTGGAAGGGAATCCGCCCGCCGTTCCGGCGGGTTTTCTTGTTTTACGACAAGAGAATCCGTCGGGCGTCGGTACATCACCCAGTACCTAAACCTAAACCTCGCCCCAACCTCAATACCCGTGGCCCACCGCAGCAGAGCCGCGCCCGTCAGGAAGCAATTGTGTCGTCCAGGTACCTGCGGCGATAGGCGATGATCGGACTGGCTCCCCGTACGACCTAGCCCGTAAGCCCCGCACGCTTTCCGACAAGTTGAGGTCGGGCCGCTCCACGATTCTGCGCACGGGTGCCGTCCCGGCGACGATGACCGCGGCGCATACGCTCAACCCAGCCAAGCCGAGTGTTTCCAGAAGTGCTGATGGGAGTCGATGCTCATGGGTTTTCCCGATTGTAGCCGGGCTACAATGCCATCCATGAAGCGCATCGCTCTGCTCCTGGCACTCGCCGCCCTGCCGTCCGCCGCTCAAATCAAAGTCGGCATCATCGGGCTCGACACTTCGCACGTCATCGCGTTCACGAAGATCCTCAACGATCCGAAGAACCCCGACCATGTGCCCGGCGCCAAGGTCGTAGCGGCCTATCCTGGCGGCAGCCCCGACATCGCCTCGAGCCGTGACCGGCTGGAGGGCTATACGAATCAGCTGAAGAACGAATTCGGCGTCGAGATCGTGCCGGACATCGCGACACTTCTCAAGAAGGTCGATGTCGTGCTGCTCGAGTCCGTCGACGGTCGCAAGCACTTGGAGCAGGTGAAGCCGGTGTTCGCCGCGGGCAAGCGCGTGTTCATCGACAAGCCGCTGGCCTCAACGCTCGAAGATGCCCGCGAGATCGCGCGGCTGGGCAAGCAGCACAACACGCCGTGGTGGAGCGCATCGAGCCTGCGTTACTCGAAGGCCGTTTCGGACGTCAAGGTCGAAGGGCTGACCGGAGCGATCTCTTGGGGGCCGGCGAGTTATGAGCCGACGCATCAGCTCGACCTCTCCTGGTACGGCATTCACCCAGTGGAGTTGCTCTATTCGGTAATGGGGCCGGGCTGCAAGCGCGTCGAACGTAGCTACCACAAGGGTTGGGGCGTGATCACGGGCGAATGGGCCGATGGCCGCCTTGGCGTGGTGCGCACGATTCGCGAGGGCAGCAAAGACTACGGCGTCGTCGCGTTCGGCGAGAAGGAGAACAAAGTGTCGACCGACGCGGGCGGCGCCTATGCTCCACTGCTTAGGAACATCGTCGAGTTCTTCAAGACCGGCAAGCCGCCGGTGCCGAACGAGGTGACCCTCGAGATATTCGCCTTCATGGATGCCGCGCAGCGGTCGAAGCAACAGTGCGGAGCGAAGGTCGAGCTGCGTTAGCGTCAGAACGCACGCGTTCTCGTACACCTGCCAGTGATCCGAAATCGCTCCTGACCCGCGCTCGTCAGGGTGCGTGCCTTATGCGTCCGCGGCGCCAAGCCGATGGCTACTGACTGTAGGGTCCGCACTCTTGGAGGAGGTGGCGATGCGGAAAGCCATGGTACTAGTCGCTCCGATCACCTGGTCAGGAGCACCTACAAGTCCGCGTGTAGGAGATGACTCCAGCAGGAAACTCCCGCAGCGCCGCTTGCACCGCCCTGCTACCCTGAATTCAGAAAGGCCCGCTCTTCGGAGTGGGCCTTTTCTTTTACCCAACAACCATGTCCAACACGCCGCCTTTCGACCGGCTCACGCAGCCGCAGCGCATCGCCCTAATCTCCATCCTGAGTGGCGACTCGACCGGCAGAACCGCCGCCCTCGCACAGATCACCGACCGCACCGTCCGCCGTTGGCGCCGGCAGCCCATTTTCCAAGCCGCACTCGCCGAGGCCCGCCTCGACTTCTTTTCCGCCTGCCGCACCCACGTCAACGCTTCGATCGCCGCCGCTTTCCAAACCCTCGTCGATACCGCCGGCTACTCCGGCAACAGTGGCGAGCAGCTCAAGGCCGCCACCTTCCTCCTCAACCGCGTCGCCCCAACCAAGATGTCCGCCATTCTTCCTCGAAAAACCAGCGACGCATTGACATAGAACGACTTAGACGAAAATTGGGGCGGGAAAGGCCGGACTCCAGCGGACATCGCCTGCCTCCATACGGACCCTGGTGGACGCTGACGGCACTTAGCAGGACGTCTAGCGGCCATTCATTCCAAGCCGCTAACCTGGGCAGAACATGGCCACCGTAGAACCCACGCCCCGTACCACGATCCGCAGAAAGCCAGGTCGAGGTAACTACGATCGCCACGCAATCGAAGCCATTCTCGATGAAGGCTTCCTGTGCGACGTCGCGGTCGTCGTCGACGGACGGCCCCTGGTTATTCCCACCGCATACGCACGCAACGGCAAGTGGCTCTACCTACACGGAGCGCGGAACAACGCCATGCTGCGAGCGGTCCTCGAAGGCGAAGCGTGCATCAGCGTGACGCTGCTCGATGGGCTCGTGCTCGCGCGCTCCGTGTTGCACCACTCGATGAACTATCGCTCCGTCGTGCTTTTCGGCCAGGGCGAAGAGATCACCGCACGAGAGCAGAAGTTCCAGGCGATGCGCTGCATCGTCGAACATATCATCCCCGGCCGCTGGGACGACGCCAGAATTCCCAACGACGCGGAGGCCGACGCCACACTGGTTATTCGCTTCCCCATCGACGAGTGCTCGGCGAAAACGAGAACCGGCCCGCCAGTCGACGACGATGCCGATATGTCCCTTCCAATTTGGGCCGGCGTTCTACCCACGCGCCCCGCGTGGCTGCAACCCGAACCCGATCCGCTGCTGCCTGCCAACGTGCCCGTGCCCGATTATGTAGCGAAGTATTCTCGGCCCAAGCAGGGATCCATGAGCGATGCATTGCCCAGGGTCGTGACTCGGCCCATGCAGTTCGAGAACGGCGCAGCCATCGGCGTCAGCAATCGATGGCACAAGGGCCAATACTGTTCCATCTTCACCAAAGCTGGAATCGTCGGTTGCGGGATCTACGATATGGCGACGCCGACCGAGTTCGGCCAAGCGATCGCCATCGCCCGCGGAACGCCGCAGCATCCGCTAGTCGAGCCCGAAGATTTGCTGGAGGCAAAGATCGTCGACGCCACCGGCCCAGCCCGGGCGGCGGGAATCGAAATCGGCATGACCGGCAGGCAGGCAGTCGAAAAACTGCTCAGCCTCGACGTGGGCTAGCGCAGTCTACGTCCAACTCCAGCCCTTGCGGAAGGTCGGCTTGATGAGCTCGTTGGCCGCTTCATTGTTCGTGACTCGCATGTTGGCCTGATCCCACTCGAGCTTGCCCTCGAAGCGCAAGGCAAGTACGCCCAGCAAGATCCATTCCGTGAATGGTCCGGCGACCGAGAAATCGGAACAGGAAGGCGAACCGCCCTTCGCCGCGCGAATCCAATCTTGGTAGTGGCCAGGCGACCGCGTCAGCAGCTCCGGCGGCATGACGTGGTAGTCGTTGCGGCGGCGCGGCAACAAGTGAACCGACTCGGCATAGGTGTCGGTCGCCATGTAGCCTTTCTCGCCGACGAACAAAGCGCCATTCGCCTGCTCGCGAGCTTCGAACTCATCGATATCCTGCTGAGTGCGGCCGGCGGTCATGGCCATACGGCTAATCGAGCGCTCGCTAATCGGAATCAAGCGTTGGCCTTTCAACGCCTCTGGACGATATGCCGCGTCCGTTGCGCCGTCATACCAGAACACCTTCACCGGCGGCATGGTCTTACGCGCCGGAAAGTCGAAGCGGATTACTGACTTCGTCGGGAACGTATGCTCATTCTTGCCCTCTTGGCTCACCACTTCCACGCTCGTCGGCGCATCTAACATCAAGGCCAGGTTCGCCGATCCGAGGATGTGGCAAGCCATGTCTCCCAGAGCGCCGCAGCCAAAGTCGTGCCACCCGCGCCAGTTAAACGGCGCGTAGTCGGCGTTATACGGACGGTCGTCGGCAATACCCAGCCAGGTATCCCAGTCCATCGTTGAGGGAACCGGCTGCTTCGCCGGAATCTTATCGACGCCCTGGGGCCAGATCGGCCGGTTCGACCAAGCATGAACTTCCGTCACGCCGCCAATCTCGCCCGACCAGATAATCTCCGCTGCTCTCCGCGTACCGTCTTCGGAGTAGCCTTGGTTGCCCATTTGCGTAGCGACGCCATGTTTGGCTGCGCCTTCGGCCAACTGGCGCGCTTCCCAAATGGTTCGCGTCAAGGGCTTCTGGCAGTAGACGGCCTTGCCGCGCTCCATCGCCCACATCGAGGCCATGCCGTGCATGTGATCGGGCGTAGCGACGATGACCGCGTCAATCTCGCGCTGCTCCTTGTCGAGCATCTTGCGGAAGTCTTTGTACTTCTTCGCCTTGGGATACTTTTCAAAGGTTTCGGCGGCCCGTTCGTCATCCGGATCCGCGAGCGCCACGATGTTCTCGCCGATGCAGCCGGCAATGTCGGAACGTCCCTTGCCGCCCGCGCCAATCGCTGCGACATTCAGTTTTTCGTTGGGTGACTTGTAGCCCAAGCGGCCCAACTTCGGAACGGCCCCAAACCCTCCGGCGGGAATGGCCGCAGTCAGCAGCGAACCGAAAAAGAAATGGCGTCGAGTGGTCTTATTCGTCATCGTTTTGCCCCTACCTCTCAAAAATTCGAACCAGCACGCACAGCATATCCGAGCCGAGGCCAAGCCGCAATGTTTGCTCCTGCGCCTGTTGGCCCATACCAAGAATTCTTTGCATTATCGGAAGCCTTGCCGTACAATCGACCATTACCAAGAATTCTTAGTATGGGACGCAAGGGACAAAAGAACGATTCGCTGCCCGGCTCGCTGGACATGTTAATTCTCAAGGCACTGACTTGGGGCAAGTTGCACGGATACGCCATCGTCCAAGCGATCCAGCGCACTTCGGGCGACGAGTTGCTCATCGAAGAGGGTTCGCTCTACCCCGCCCTTCAGCGGATCGAACTCCACGGCTGGATCGACGGCGAGTGGGGACTTACTCCCAACGAGCGTAAAGCGCGGATTTATCGACTAACCCCGAGCGGCCGCAAGCAACTCGCCCGCGAGCTGGAACGCTACGAGAAGCTCACCCTAGCCATCACGCGCGTCATGGAGACCGAATAGATCGCCATGCTGATGCGCAGAATCCGTTACTGGCTGGAACGTCGCTCGCGGCAGGCCGCCCTAGGCGAAGAGATGGCAGTGCATATCGAGGAGAAGACGGCGGAGTTGATCGAAGGCGGCATGGGCGCATCCGCCGCCCGCGCGGAAGCGCGCCGCCGATTCGGCAACGTCACGCTGCGGCGCGAAGAGTCCCGCGAGGTCTGGATCTCGCGCTGCTGGTCTGACTTTTGGCAGGACCTGCGTTATGCGGTGCGCAATGTCAGGAGAGATCCTGGATTCGCTGCTGTCGCGATACTATCCGCCGCACTCGGCATCGGCGCATGTACGACTGTGTTCAGCATTGTCAACGCCGCCGTGCTGCGTCCTTTGCCGGTCGACGAACCGGATCGACTGATGGCAATTTCGGCGGCCTACCCGCGACGAAACGCAATCGGCGGGAGTCTTGCGTACACAGAGGTGCAGGCCTTACGCGAGCTGACGCAGTCTTGGGAAGGCATCGCTGCCTATTCGGCGTTGCCTCTCTCCGCCGGCATTCGCGCCAACAGCGGAGAGGTTCGTCAGCACAAGGGCCTATTGGCGACGGCCAACTACTTCAACGTTGTGCGGCCAGCCTTCATAGTGGGCGGCGGATTCATCGGTAAAGAGGACGACATTGTAGGGGCACCCGGTAAGATCGTGCTGACACATCGAACTTGGGTCAGCCGTTTCGGAGCCGACAAGTCGGCGGTCGGTCGTACAATCCGCGTCAATACGCGACCGATGACCATTGTTGGAGTCACGGTGCCAGGGTTCCAAGGCACTGAGTTGGGGTTTCGGGCAGACTTTTTTCTGCCTTTATCTCAGATCGCAGAGTTGCGCGGATCTTTCGGCGATCCGGCGCGTCTTGCCAGCTATGATTCGCAGTGGCTCAAGGGCCTAGGCCGGATGAACCGGGCGGCACAACTAGTGCAGGCCCAGGCCGAGTTCGCCGCTGTCGAACAGGGACTACTTGAGCGCACATCGGGCCAGACTGAGGGTCGTGAGTTCTACGTTGAGCGGGCGGGGCTGATGGCGCCGGAACTGCGTCGCACTGCCATGCCGGCGTTTGTTCTGCTGCTGGCAACCACTCTGCTCGTTCTACTGACCGCCTGCGCGAATGTCGCTAACCTCACGCTCGCGAAGGCATCGGCCAGGCGTCGCGAAATGGCGACGAGGCTTGCGATTGGATCCGGGCGCGGCCGCATCATTCGGCAGTTGGTCGTCGAAAGTTTGCTGTTGTCGCTCACCGGCGGTTTACTTGGCGTCGTTCTCGCCGTGTTGGCGAACCGCTACGCTGCGGATGTTCGAGTCCCATCACCTGTATCGGCGGATCTGACGCTGCCAATCGACAGCAATGTCGTTCTCTTCGCAGTCGCCATGTCGATCGCCGCCGCACTTGTCTCCGGACTCGCTCCGGCACTACGAGCCACGCGGGCGGACTTGGCACAGGCTTTGCGAACCGATGCCGGCAACAGCGCCAACTTACGCCGATTCGGTTTTCGCAACAGCTTGGCGGTAGCGCAGGTGGCCATTGCCGCGGCGTTGGTGGTCTGCTCCGGCCTATTCGAGAGAAGCCTCGGATTCCTACAAACGGTCGATAGCGGTATGGATTCCGAACACGTCCTATTGGTCGAGTTCGATCCAGTTCTAAACCACTACAGCCACGAAGAAACTCAGCGGCTGTTGGAACAACTTCTTCGGGACACCGAATCACTGCCCGGCGTCGAAGTTGCCAGTATGGTTGACCGAATGCCTCTGACTTTTGGAGGCACGAACTCCTCCGTGGCCCTCAAACCCAACGCGGCAAGGGGCGAACGGACGCAGGCCGCGATCGTGACCGTAGGGCCCCGCTACTTCGAGGCAATAGGCATCTCGCTGTTGAGCGGCCTGGACTTCCCTTCCGGGGGGCCTAACGAAGCCGTCGTCATCGTGAATCAGAAACTGGCCGACGAACTCTTTCTTGGACAGAATGCATACGGTCGCAGTATCTTCGTGGGCGATCGCCAAGTTCGCGTAACGGGAGTCGCGAAGAACACAAAGTTCGCCGCTCTACAGGAAATCGAAGCGAGACCGATTCTGTATCGGCCCATTCTTGGCGAGGATCTCTCGAAACTCGGATTCGCAGGCCCAACCCTGATCGTGAAGACCGCAGGCGAGAGCGGCCCAACTGGCGAAGTTATCTTGGAAACGCTTCACGCGGTCGATCAGGAACTCGTCGTTCATCTTGCCGGCTCGATGGAAGCGCACGTGCAAAAGTCACTTTTCTTCCCGCGACTGGCATCTGTGCTCTTTGGCGCCGCCGGTCTGATTGGACTGCTCATTGCTTCTATCGGCATTTACGGCGTGATCAGCTTTGCCGTGGCCCGACGCACGCGAGAGATCAGCATCCGCATCGCGCTGGGAGCTCGCCAGCGACAGGTGATGGAGCTCGTGTTGCGGCATGGCGCAATACTTGCAATCGTCGGCATCGTGCTCGGCCTCGTCGGCGGTCTCGCCGTTGCCCGCGCGGCCGATAGTCTGATCTACGGCGTGAGCACGACGGACCACGTGACGTTTACGGCGGCGCCAATCCTGTTGTTCGCAGTAGCCTTGCTCGCGACGGCGATCCCGGCACGTCGCGCGGCACGAATCGACCCCAACCGCACGCTGCGGGCCGAGTAGCCACATTTCAAAGCAACGGTAGCGCGCCGGTGATCTTGTCGATTTCCGCTGCGGTTGCCGGACCTAGCCCAATGCAAGTGGGTGTGCCGGCGGCAACTACGGTGCGTCCGGCGTCGCGGATCACTGCGGCGGGAACTCCTGCCTTTTGGGCTTGTTCCTCCAAAGAGAGGAGTTCGGCTTCGCTGCGGACGGCAACCACGATCTTCGGCATGCCTTCGGTGAGCCACGCTTTCTGCGCCGTCCCGCTGGCCTCCAGGAAAGCAGCCACCGCCGCGTGGGCGACCTGGGCGGCTAGTTTGCCGGTCGGCAATACGAGGGATTCGTCAACAACGATGACCTGCTTCATTCGTTCCATAATGAGCGCA
Source organism: Acidobacteriota bacterium (assembly GCA_027592785.1). Classification (GTDB taxonomy): domain Bacteria; phylum Acidobacteriota; class Terriglobia; order Bryobacterales; family UBA6623; genus CAMPKL01. The sequence goes on along the minus strand of JAQCLD010000079.1, from coordinate 14,333 downwards.
ACAACGGCCATGAAGGCAAAGACCATCGCCGCCGTCCTTGTCGTTGAGACGGGGGCTGACAAAACGCTTACAATCTCCTTGCGCCCTTCTGACCATCAATTTCCGGCTTGGCCTTAGGCTCGAAGTCAGAGTTATTCCAAAAACGAAAAAGGAGTTCCCATGATGTTCAGCCGTCGTTCTCATTTCTATCGCTTGCTAGCCGGATTCTCGGTCCTGGCCTGTTCGCTTGTCTCGCCCGCGGGGGCGGCCGACGACTCGGCCTTGCTTGAAGTCGAGATGTCGTCGCCCCTGGTACTCGCTGGGGCGCCGCGCACCGCTTATCTGCGCATCGGTCTACGAGGCCTGCGCCACGCTACCGAAGATCGCGCCCCGCTCAACGTCGCTATCGTACTCGACCGCTCCGGATCGATGCAGGGCGAGAAGATCGACGAAGCAAAACGGGCTGCGATTGCGGCGCTCGACCGCCTGCGACCCGACGACATCGTTTCTGTCGTGAGTTACCAATCAACCGTCGACGTGGTGGTCCCCGCCACCAAACTGCGTGACCGAAGAACGGTGCAAGACGCTATCCAGCGCATCCAAGCCAGCGGCAAGACCGCACTGTTTGGCGGCGTCAGCAAAGGCGCCGGCGAACTGGAGAAGTTCTTGGACGAGAATCGCGTCAACACCCTGCTGCTGCTATCCGACGGTCTGGCCAACGTCGGGCCGAGTTCGCCAGGAGAATTGCGGCAATTGGGAGTGTCTCTAGCGCGCCAAGGCATATCGGTCACCACGATCGGCCTGGGCCTCAACTACAACGAGGACCTGATGACCGGACTGGCCATGGCCAGCGACGGTAATCATTTCTTCGTCGAAGACGCCCGCGACCTAGAAAGCGTATTTGCCGCCGAGTTCGGCGACGCAGTCTCGGTCGTAGCGCAGGGCGTACGGATTCGGGTCCGCTGCGCCGACAACGTTCGACCCATTCGGGTCTTGGGACGGGACGCTCAGATATCCGGTCAAGACGTCTACGCTTCCATGAACCAGCTCTTTCACGACCAAACGCGCTTCTTGATGCTGGAAGTCGAGATCAGCCCCGGAGCGCCGGGTCGCGTACAACAGGTCGCCGACGTCGAGGTCGGCTACCGCAACTTGATGACGGCGCAGAATCGGACGCTGCAATCCTCGGCCACGGTCACCGCCGCCGCGAACAAGGCCGCCGTTGAGCGGCGCAAGAACCGCGATGTTGCGGTCGAAGTCGTCCGTCAAATCGGCGCCGAGCAAGCCCAGGCCGCCACGATTTTGCGCGACAAGGGAAAAGTCGACGAGGCCCGTATCGCTTTCGAGAAGAACTCCGCATATCTTGAGAGCAACGCCGCCGTTCTCAAGGATGAGACGCTGCGGGAAGAAGCCGTAAGCAATTCGCGCGCGAGCCAGAAGGTCGACAACGACGCCGAATGGCAGCGCGAGCGCAAAGTCCAGCAAGAAGCTCAATACAAGACCAGGCAACAACGAATCGACGCTTCGCCTAAGTAGTCACAATTGAAACCGAAACTCATCGCCGTTCTCGCTCTGATCGTCCTCGTGCCCCTAGCCGTCGTTGCATGGCTAGGGGCCAAGGCGATGGGCGACGAACAAGCGATGCGCAAACTCGGCTTCCATGAATTGATGCTCGGTCAACTGAGCGCTGTCGACGCCGTACTGGCGCGCTCGGTCGAAGCATACCGCGAGCGGTTGCTCAACGAAATGCAGCCCTTCACTCTCGATGTCGACGAACTCCGCAGGCGCACCCGGAACTCGCCCTACGCCGTCCAGTTCTACGTTCTGGGTCCTGAGGATCGGTTGATCTATCCGCCGGTGGCCTTAGCGGATCAATTGACGCTGGATGAACGCCAGGCTCTCGAACGCACGCAGCAGATCTGGGATGAAGGCGAAATCTCTAACCGCCGCGTCGACGCTCTTGACTCGCCTCGCGGCTCTGAGTATGCCTCCGCCGGGGACGCCCGCTGGCACGTCTGGTATCGCGATCGAGGCCTGCAGATGATCCTCTGGGTACGCGAAGGCGATTACCTCTATGCGGCGGAGGTGAATCGGACTCGGCTGCTCGCCGATCTCATCACGGCCTTGCCCGAAACCGACGCGCTTGCGCCCGAGTTAGCGGAGGGCCAAGTCCGGCTGATCGACTCGATCGGCCGCCCGCTCTACGAGTGGGGAGCCGCAGAACCCGAGGAAGGCGCCGAGCCCGACGTGGAGACGGCGGTCGGCGAACCGCTCGGCGCTTGGCGTCTCGAATACTACGCATCGTCTTCGGTAGCAGGCGCAGCGCTGGGCAGCGGCCTGTGGTGGAACTTTTCGGCGACCTGGGTACTGCTCGCCATGGGCGTCTTCGCTTTGGCGCTCTATTTCTACCGGGAGCAAGCCGCTGAAATGCGCGAGGCGTCCCAGCGCGTCAGCTTCGTCAATCAGGTATCTCACGAACTCAAGACGCCGCTAACCAACATCCGCATGTATGCCGAACTGCTCGAAGACAACATCCGTGCCCGCGACGCCGTTGAGGACAATCAGCCGCTCACGCGCTACGTAGACGTCATCGTTTTCGAGAGTCAGCGACTGAGCCGCTTGATCGGCAATGTCCTCAGCTTTAGCCGCGGCCGCCGCGACGCGCTCGACCTACACCCCAAACCCGGCGTCGTCGACGACGTTATCCGGCGCGTGCTCGATCAGTTCGAGCCGGCATTCGAGAGCAAGAAGGTGCGCATCGACTTCTCGCCGGGCGCGCCGGATGAGACGTCCTTCGACCCCGACGTACTCGAACAGATCCTGGGCAATCTCGCTAGCAACGTCGAGAAATACGCCGCTTCGGGAGGCGTGCTGGAAGTCGCCTCGCGCCAGGAGGCCGATCGCGTGCAGATTACTGTTCAAGATCGCGGCCCCGGCCTTTCCGCCGCCGAAGGACGGCGCGTCTTTGAGCCTTTCTATCGCGTCCACAACCGGCTCACCGAAGGCGTCAGCGGAACCGGGATCGGACTGGCCATCTCGCGCGAGTTGGCGCGGCTGCACGGCGGCGATCTGGTCTTGCTGCCGTGCGAAGTAGGCGCGCGATTCCAGTTAACGATGTCTTGTCCGCCAGATGGCAAGGAGTAAGAAGGATGCGCGTACTTGTGGCGGAAGACGATGCGAACATCCGAGCCGGACTCGAAGAGGTCCTCGAGCGCGAAGGTTATGAGACGTTGACCGCGGCCGACGGCGCCGAGGCTCTCGAACTCTACCGACGCGAGTCGCCCGACTTCATCTGTCTCGATATCATGATGCCGGGGATTGACGGTTACCAGATTTGCCGCGAGATACGTCGCGAAGATTTGACGACGCCGATCATCTTCATTAGCGCCAAGTCCGAAGAAGTCGATCGCGTAGTTGGACTGGAACTCGGCGCGGACGATTTCATCTTGAAGCCGTTCGGCGTCAACGAAGTCCTCGCTCGCATCCGCGCGGTCACCCGCCGCTGTTACAACCAAGGCCGCCGCGAGCAGCGCCCCGAAGATTTCCACATGGCCGATCTCGATATCGTGCCGGCGGAGTTACGTGCCAAGCGCGGAGAACAGACCATTGATCTCAGCCTGCGAGACACGAAGATCCTCACGCTGCTGTATCGCATGAGCGGCCGCGTCGTCGATCGCAACAGCATCTTCAGAGAATGCTGGGGCTTGGCGCACTATGCCAACAGCCGCACGCTCGATCAGCACATCTCTCAGTTGAGGAAGCGAATCGAACTCGATCCCAAGAACCCCCAAATCATCCGCACCGTCCACGGCGCGGGCTACCGCTACGACGGCGGCGGTTGAACTAACGATCCGGTAAAAGTCGCCCACACTGCTCGCCGCGACTATACTGCTCGATGTGCGTATCGCCCTAATCGCTTTGCTCTCGGTCGGTGTTGGTTGGGCGCAGCAAGCGTCCTCAAGCCTAGGCGCGGAGCCTTACTCGGACTCTTTAGCGCAGCAGTTAGCGACAGCCCGGGGCAAGCGGCCCGCCGACTACGTCCCACGCACTCGCCACCGCAACGACGACGGCACGCCGAAGTTCACCAACCGCCTCTTCCTCGAATCGAGCCCCTACCTGCTGCAGCACGCGCATAATCCGGTTGATTGGCATCCCTGGGGGGACGAGGCATTCGACAAGGCTCGCGAACTCGGACGCCCGGCCCTGCTTAGTGTCGGCTACGCCACCTGCCATTGGTGCCACGTGATGGAAGAGGAGTCTTTCGAAGACGAAGAGATCGCCCGCTTCATTAATGAGAACTACGTCGCCATCAAGGTCGATCGCGAACAACGCCCTGACGTCGACGGCGTCTACATGGCCGCCGTTCAGGTGACCACGGGAGGCGCGGGCGGATGGCCGATGACGGCCTGGTTGTCGCCTGACCGGCGGCCGTTCTATGCCGGCTCGTATTTCCCAGCGCGTGACGGCGACCGCGGCGTCACGACCGGCTTTCTCACCTTGCTGAACAAGTTGCTGGGCATCTACAAGGAACAGCCCGAGATCATCACCACCAATTCCGCCGTGATCGCCGAACGAATCGGTCTGTTGCTCTCGCCACGGCCGTCGGACGTCGAACCCGCCGAAGCGGCGTTGACCAGCGCCATGGCCGAATACAAGAGGCGCTTCGACGCCGAGAACGGCGGCTTACGCGGCGGCCCGAAGTTCCCCAGTAGTTTGCCGATTCGTCTGCTGCTCGAGGAACACAAAGCGACCCAAGACGCCGAGTTGCTGTCGATGGCCTCGTCAACACTCACGGCGATGGCGGCGAGCGGCATTCGCGACCATGTCGGCGGCGGCTTCCACCGTTATGCCGTCGACTACCGTTGGCGGGTGCCGCATTTCGAGAAGATGCTCTATGACAACGCGCTGTTGACGTCGGCCTACATCGAAGGTTGGCGGGCGACAGGAGACGCTGCTTTCGCCGCGGTCGCGCGGGAGGTCCTCGCCTACGTCTCGCGAGAAATGACGTCGCCCCAGGGCGCGTTCTATTCGGCGACCGATGCCGACTCTCTCGATGCAGCAACCGGAGCGAGAGAAGAAGGGCTCTACTTCAGCTGGACGCCGCACGAGTTGCAGGACGCGCTAGGCGCCGACGATGCTGCGATCGCCGAGGCGTTGTGGTCGGTCGACGACGAGGCCGAGTTGGAAGGACGCAATGTGCTGCGCCGCGAACGGCCGCTGTCGGAAATAGCGACTCAGTTCGAGTTGACCGAGGCGGACCTGGCAGGCAAGGTCAAGGCGATCCAACAACGGCTGCTGGCGGCTCGCGCCTCGCGTCCGGCGCCGCTGCGCGACGACAAGATCCTCACCGCCTGGAATGGCCTGATGATCTCGGCCTACGCTCAAGCTGCATTCGCCTTCGACGAACCTGGGTACGCCGACGCCGCTGGCCAGGCCGCGCGCTTCATCCTGGATAGAATGCGCATCGACGGCAGGCTGCAGCGTAGCTCGCTCGCCGGTATTGCCAGCGGCGAAGGCTATCTCGATGATTACGCTTTCTTGATCGCCGGCCTCATCGACCTGTACGAGGCAACGGGCGAGATCGACTGGCTGCAACAGGGGATCGCGCTCAGCGGGGTCCTTGACAGCCATTTCGCGAACCCAGCAGGCGGTTACTATCTCACGGCCGACGACCACGAGGGCCTCATTGTCCGCCAGCAGCCGGCTTACGACAGTGCCGAGCCTTCCGGCAATTCCGTCCAGGTCATGAACCTGCTGCGGCTGCACGAGTTCACCACCGATGACGCTTACCGGGTTCGCGCCGAGCGCTGCTTCAGCGCCTTTGCCGGCGCCCTAGAATCAAGCCCAACCGCCCTCGGCGAAATGCTTCGCGCACTCCGCTGGCGTCTGTCTAAGCCGAAACAGATTCTTTTCGTCGCCAAGACGCGTGTGGAGGCCCAACAACTCGCCTCCGCGATCAGAGCCACGTACGTCCCCCAGCGCATCATCGCCGTAGCCGCCGAGTCCGAGATCCCCGCGCTGTCGGCGACCATCCCACTGTTGGAAGACAAGCTTGCAATCGGCGGGCGGCCCACCGCCTACGTCTGCGAAGAGCGGGTTTGCAAACTCCCCGCTTTCGATCCTGAAACCCTGGTTCGCCTGCTCAACTGACCGCGGTGATCCTGGGGGGCCAAAAGTACCATGGCCGCCTAAGGTGGACATACCTGATCGCGAAACCAGGGCCCGGCAAAAAATAATTTTGGGAAGCCGACTCTTCGGAAGTCCGCCGGCAGGAACCTTCGCGGGAAGGTTCCTAGTCGGGGGATGGAACGATGGTACTGACTGGAACGCACCCTTCTCCAAGATCGTATCCGCGTTGTAACTATCTTAATTACATATAGATAGAGTACGTCCAAAGGCCGAGACACGCTAGCCCAGACGGCCTTGTCGCGCACACATAGCGGTGCTGGAGGACGGCGGCCCCCCCTGGGTCTTTGTCTGGGCTCAATCGGGACCTCCGTACTATTCAGCAGCCCGTAGGGGAGTACTACCACCTGGGTCGTATTGTGGCCAAATCCAAACCGATAGTACCGTTACGTTTGTCGAGGAGATACGGAGGTTTACCTATGTGGAACAAGTTCAGTCAGCACGGTACCCCCCAGGAATATTCACGGGGACGGAGGGGACGGCGGGGCCAGGCGATGATTGAATTCGCCCTCTGCTTCTTGTTGTTCATGGCCGTCGTATTCGGCTTTAGTCAGATCGCGATGGCGGTCTGGATGAAGTCCACTTTGCACTTCGCGGTGCGCGAAGGCGTGCGCTTCGCCATCACGGGCAGAACTCTGGGAGGGGCCGGTCACGACGCCTCCATCAAGCAGGTGATTCGGTCCCGCGCGGGCGGCGTTCTCAGCCAGGCGCAGGCGGACAGTCTAGTTACGATTCAATATTACGATCCGTCGGGCGCGGCGACCGCCGCCAACTCGGGCGGCAACACGGTGGTCCTTTCGGTGAACAACTACCCCGTGCCGATTCTGACTGGCCCGGCGCTGTCGTGGACTGGAGGGGCCATCTCCGTTTCGGCGAGAGCCGTAGGACGGCAGGAGCCTTACCCCAACCCGCCGACCCGGTGAGCGCCATGCAGCAAGGAGATTCAGCAATGGTTTTATCGAAGAGTTTGCGCCGCGATAGGCGAGGAAACGCCATCGTCGAGTTGGCTATCGGGCTCCCCGTCTTGATCATGTTGATGTTCGGGGTCGTTACGGGTGGCCTCATATTCGATCGTTACATGACGGTTGTTCAGTTGGCCCGGACGGGGGCCAGCGTATTTTCCCGCGGAGCGGATTTTTCGGTCACCGCGAACAAGAATCTCTTGTTGCTTGGCTCCGAAGCTCTGGGGATGACGGCAACTGGCGGCAACGGCGTTATGTACTTGACGCGCATTCAGCTTTCGCCGCCAGGCGGCTCCAACGCGGGCCAGCTGGTGATCGCCGAACGACACGTCATCGGCGACCCGGCCTTCCACGCGAGCTACGTCGGCACGCCAAATAGCCAAATCTGGCCCGACCCGGACGAACCATTGCCCAACGGTCTGGTCGACGACCGCAACAACCAGTCCACGGCGATAGCAACCGTGCCAGCCACTCTGAACACGCTGCCGCTGGGAGAAAGCATGTTCGTCGTTGAGGTCTATCACCGTTCGAGCGAGCTGCGCTTCGGCAACGTCTGGGGCAACTCGGCGCTGATGGCGTCAAAGGTCTATTTCTAAGAAAGTTTTCAAGGAGAAGCGCTATGCATTCCACACGCAAGAAAACGCGCGGTCAAATCATCGTCCTGTTCACGCTATTCGTCGGTTTCTTGATGGGATTCTCGGCACTGGCGTTCGACGTGGGCTACGCCATGATCGTGCGGGCCGAATTGATCACCGCTCTCGATGCGGCAGCGCTTGCGGCGATTCGCTACGTGCCCGACGGACAAACGGCGATGACCAATGCCGCCAACCGCACCTTTGAAGCAAATCTTCCCGCGGGCAAGCTGGCCATCAAGAACCCGGTTCTGACCACTCCCGTCTCGACGACCGTCAACGGCGGCATCGACGTGAGCCTGACGGCTAGCGCTGACGCGCCTACGTTTTTCGCCAGGTGGTTCGGCCGCGACGTCATCAGAATCAACGCATCGGCGACAACTTCGCGACGTGATCGCAACGTGATTCTGGTGTTGGACTACTCGCTCTCGGTGAACCCGGTTATAGGCGATATTCGAGCCGGAGCCAAAGCGTTCGTGAACTCCTTCTCTGAAACAGCGGACAAGGTTGGTTTGGTCGTGTTCAGCACTTCCGGCAGCATCCTTGTCCCGCCGCAGTCGCCATTCAAGACTACTCTGAACAATCAGATCGACACCATCGGAGGGGAGTTTTACACCGATCACGCGATGGGTCTGTACTGGGCCTATCGTGCGCTATTGGAACTCAACGATCCGCTAAAGGCCGACAAGCTGAATGAGATCGTGTTCTTCACGGACGGTAACGCGAACTGGTTTCCGGGTCAGTTCCTGGTTCGCACCTCGGGCAGCGGCCGATGCAGCAGTTCCCCGATTCGAGGCGTTTTCGGCCGCAATGATGGCGGCTCAGGCGCATACTACGCCGATCGCTTCTTCAGCTACACGGCGCCGGCTCCGAACGGAAGACCGCCGCTCGCTCCCGGATGCACGGGACTGTCGCAGGGCGATCGAGCGCTGCAGTACATCCAGCCGAACTGGGTACCCGACCCGTCGCCCACCTACGGGGCCATTGTCCCCGGCGGCGTCGCCATGGCTGGCTTCGCGAACTCGAATCCTAATCTTGGCGACTCAACGCCGACAGCTACGTACACATATCAACCCAGCGACACGCGGCGGGAGCAGATCGCGCGAAACGTGACCGATAATTTGGCGCGCGCGATTCGCCAAGACCCGGCTTTCGACATCCGCATCCACTCGATCGGCTACAACGGTGACGCGGGTCTGAACTTGGCGGTCCTTGAGCGGATCGCTAACTGCCAGGACTGCCCGAATGTGTCGGCGTCGGACGCGAACGACACCAGCCAGTCCAAGGGCCGGTTCGTTGCGGCCTCAAACGCCGCGGATCTGATAGACGCCTTTCTCGACGTCGCGGGCTACATCGCCCGGATTACTTACTAACGGATTGGCCGGCGCTGTTCCCTCGGCTCCGGTCTAACTCTACGGTTGTCCCCTGCTCCTGGGGGCCAACTGTGGCTCCGCGGTCGGTCCCAGCTCCTGGGGGCCGGCCGCGGTTGAAGAATACGACGACCGCAATGATGACGGCCGTCGCGGCCACCGCGATCCAGGCGTTCTGCTTAATCAGCGGCCAAGCATCCACACCCAGCCAACGGCCTAACAGAATCAACCCGAAGTAGCGGACGGACCGCGCTGCAGCGACGGTGACGGCGATCCGCGCCGGATCCACTTCTAAAGCCCCGGCCGATACCACGAACAGTTTCATGGGGAACAGCGGCACGGGCAGCGCCGTGGGCACGGCTAATGCCAAGGCATCGTAACGAGCCAGCTTGTGGCGGACTTGCTCGATGCGTTCCGCTGAGAACGTCTTCACGAACGCGCGCGATCCTCCCTTGCGCGCCAAGTAATAGAGCATCATCGCGCCAATGGTTGACCCGGCAACCGCATACAGCCCCAACTCAATCGAGCGCTCGGGAACGGCCGCGGCCTGAATCAAGATCAGCAGATCCACTGCTTGCGCGGTAGGCAACACGGCAGTGTCAACAATCGTGACCAAAAACATCGCGGGCGGACCGAGAACCGATAGGTAGGCCCACCAACCGTTGAGATTAACCATGTAATGGATCGAGTTCGGAGAACGAACTCTATAACTCTTATCCCCCGCCTAGAGCCTCTGCGTCAACCCACGCTCGGCGACTGGGCCAGCGAGGCGAAGAAGCGGACAGCCTGATCCTCGGCCCAAAATCGAGCGCCGCCGCGCGCCAAGAAAGCCACATGGCCTCCGCTGGGCACATGCGCCAAGCGCAGCGCTCCGTTCCGCTGAAATGCAGCGTGGTCGTATGTCGAGAAGGGGATAAAAGGATCATCCTCAGCCTGAATCAGCAATGCCGGTACGCGCACTCGATCCAAATAACCCGCGGCCGAGGATCGCTCATAGTAATCGGCGGCGCTGGCAAATCCGAATGTCCTAGCGGTAACCAGTTCGTCGAAGGCATAAATTGAGTCAGCCCGATCGGCGTCGAGATCGGGCCAAAACTGCGGATCGATAAGCTGCTTTCTGCTGACGGCCGCCCGCAGCTGACGCAAGAAGCGGTACTCGTAAACCCAATTTCTGCGCTCGCCAATTCGAAGGGCGCACTCCGCGAGCTGAATCGGCGCTGAAATGGCGCATACGCCGCGAACATGCCCGGGCGCAGCATCGCCCCACTCGCCGGCCAGCTTGAGCGCCATATTCCCGCCCATCGAGAATCCGACGATGTAGACATCCTCTGCGGCAAACTGCTCGACGACCGAACGTAGGTCTGCGGTCAACCCGGAGTGATACAGCGTTGGAGCAAGGTGCTCGGTCCCCCCGCAGGAGCGCACGTTCAGGCGAACCACATCGAACCCCTCTTCAAGCGCTCGATTGGCCAGGGTGAGCATGTAGCGCGCCTCGCTGCACGCGGTGAGGCCATGCACGGCGATCACCACGCCGCGGCCCGCGCCGCGGTTGATCTTGGCCAAGACTTGTACGTCGGCAGCGGTCTGAAAGAATTGTTGTTGGGTCGGCCAGCGCGCTTCGTCTAGCCCGCCGGGCCAGTAACGGCCGGCAACGGTCTGGGCGTCGCCGCCCGAGAATAGGGGCTGGTAAGGGCTGACCCGGTAATCCGGCAACGGAATGGCGGCCTACTGAGCCAACAAGCGGTCCAATGAGGCCGGAATGCTCGTCGCCTGATCCTGCCAGAAAGCGGTATCTTCGCCCGGATGATCCTCAGCCACTTGACCGTCTTTGCCGACGAACAGAACGTGCGGCACGTAGGGCGTCTTCTTGAGCACAGAGAACTTGGCGAATGAATACCATTGCGTGCTTGTCCCCAGCCCAACGGGGAACTCGACTCCGTACTGCGCGACAAATGCGGGCAAGTTCTGAGCGGCAGATGGGTTTACGGCCAAACCGAGGAACTCGACGCCTTTTGCGCTGTATTCGCGATAGATGGGCGCCATGATTCGTGCCGTGGTCTGGCAATGAGGACAGTCGGTCGAAAAGAACAGCACCAGAACCACTTTGCCTTTGTAGTCCTCGATGGCAATATCTCGGCCGCCGTAGGCTTTAAAACTGAGTGCCGAGTTACTTTGCGGAGCGGCAGCCGGGGCCTCCACGGGCGGCGCCGAGGTGGCAGGTTGCGTTGCGGCGACCGGCGTTGTCGTAGCGGCAGGAGTCGATTCCGGCGCGGCAGCGGAGGGAGTCGCTTCCGAGTTCGAGCAAGCGCTCACTAACAGAACACTAATAACAATTGTCGCTAGGCGCACCATCTTCCGTCTCCTCCGCCCCACTCTAACACGCCCATACAGGGGATTCGCTAGATCAACATGTACGTCAACAAGCCAACTGCGATGTGGCGGCGTTCTTGATCGAACACATTCACCTCACCCACAACCAGCGTCCGGCCCGCCTTGATGATGCGCGCTCGGGCGGTCAGCACTCCTTGGTGCGCCGGCCGGAGGAAATTCACTTTCATCTCCGTCGTCGTCCCGCGGCGCTCAGGACCGTAGCGTCGCTGTATCGCAACGCCTAAGGAACCGTCGATCAGAGCGGCCGTGACCCCGCCATGGAGGTAACCGTCTGAATTCGAAAACTCTTCTCGCAAGGGAAGTTCGACGGTTACGCCGTCTTCGTGGTCTTCGACTAGGCGCAGCGCCAACAGTTCGTGGAAATGCATCGGACTAGAAGCATCATCGTATGAATCGCCTAGAAACGAAACGGCGCCGAGAGGCAAATGTTCTCCCGGCGCCTGATCCGCTCCTCGACACTCGTACGTTAATCTTCCATCGCGTTCAAGGGGATGAACTTCAGTTCGAAGGCTCGATCCAGCACGTCCCGCGACAGCACGTAGGGGCGCTTCTCGAAGCGGATCAGATCGACCGCCACGTCCAAGACATCGCGTGGGTGGCACCGCCGGAAGTTCTTTCCGGCCTCGCGGCAGTGCTTGCGAATGACCTCCGCCAACAAGCCGACCGGGCACTCGATCTTCAACTTTCGGCAGTATCCGTGGAAAATCGAGGCAAACTCGTCTTCGTTCGGATTGCCCATGTACATCTTGTACTCGAGGCGTCGCAGGAAGGCCTCATCGCCAAGATCGTGGGGGTTCAAGTTCGACGAGAAGATCAAGAAGCACTCGAACGGCACTTCAATCTTCGAACCGGTGTTGAACATCAAGTAGTCGCGGCCACGGTCCAACTGGTAAATCCAGCGATTCAACAGTTCAGCCGGCGTAATTTGCTGGCGGCCGAAGTCATCGATCAGATACATGCCGTTATTGGCCTTGAGCTGATAGGGCGCATCGTAGATCCTGGCGTTCTCGATGTACATCAGGTCGAGCATTTCCATCGTCAGTTCACCGCCGGTGGTGATGAACGGACGACGGCAGCTAACCCAACGCCGATCAAATTTCTCCTCGGCCTGGACCAAAACGCTCTCGACTTCCTCTTCCACTTTTTCGTGATAGAGCGAATCGAAGACCTTGATGAATTGGCCGTCTGCTTAGATCACGTAGGGAACGAAGATGGTCTCGGCTTCGGTATGCATCAGCTGCTCAGCCAAGTAGGTCTTACCGTTGCCCGGCAAGCCATAGATGAGCAACGACTTGAAGGAGTTCACGGCCGGGCCGAGCTTGGCGAAGAAGTCTTCGGTCGTAACCGCTCCTGAAAAAGCCTTCTTCAGGTTGTCGATCGTCATCCAGCCCGGTTTGACCCGTTGCGCGCCGACCGCCTGGTTGTAGTCGCGCAAGGGCACCGGACACGGTCCAAGAAATTGGTTGTTGTCTAGATACTCCCTAGCCCGGACTCGGCCGGTCTCCGAGCACGTAAACACAGACGAAATCGAGCCGATTCCCGAAGCACGTTTCACCTCGACTAGGCGGCCGTGTTTGAGAAACTCCACCACGCTCTCAATGACGCTGAACTGCAACCCGAGAGTCCGGGCAAGTTCACGGCCCGTCGTCTCACCTCGAAAGTAGAGGTTCTTGAGGATTAGCTGCTCGACGAGACTGGACGATACACCCGCTTCTTCCAAGGACTTGGGAGGCCGCGGAATGAACGTGTCCATGTCCATTGAGTAGTCGTCCATTGAGTAGTCGTAGTTTGATTGGCCCGATGTCTGGCGCGGCGTCGTTGAGCTGGGGTTGGTCGTCTGCACAGGCCAATTTTCAGCCCTCCAGACGCTCCTGGGATATCAGTGAACCGCCGCAGTCTGACTGGGGTCAGGCACCTATACGGGGTCGCCTGCGGGTACCAGAACCAGTACCCCTAGGGGTTTCCCTAAAAGACGCGCCGCTTGAGCCGGGAAATACGGAATGTCGCCGTGGAAGCGGCCGCCATCACCGCCATCACGCCAGCCTGGACGGCGTCCGTCACAACCAGATCAGCCGCATCCGGCGCCGAACCGGCCATATTGAGCGAGATCACTTCGAGTCCGCGTTCCCTGACTTCCCGAACAGCTGTCTCGATATCGCCGCCCATCAGGGCCCCGGCCAACACGAGCACGCGAACCCGAGGCAAGCGGGCACAGGCGCGCACCGCCTCAGCGATGTTTTCCTCGCCAACCAGGGCGATGGTATCGACTGAGATTCGTTCTCCGCGCAGATTGTGGCGGTCCGCCTCGGCCACCGCGCCCACCGCTACCTGGCCCACCTGCGCGCCGCCGCCGATGATGATGACCCTCTTGCCGAAGATCCTTCTCATCGCTGGATTTTCAATCACCCGTTGGACACCGCTGACCGAGCGGAGGTCCTCCAGCAGCCCGGCATGGTCCGCTAATTCGTTGATTTCAAATGAAATCGTCTCAATCTCGCTGCCGCTGTCGAGAATCGCAACGGACGAAACGTCGCCGCCGTGGCGGAAGATCACTCCGCTCAGCTCGTGCAGCACGCCCTTACTCCGCCGGATCTCCACCGAGACCGAGACCGAGTTGTCGGCTGACGGAATTGGGCTCTTCGCATCTTGATTATCGGGCATCGAATAATGGGCCGGAAGCTCTATACAGTATGCCGCAACGAGGCCTTGGGAGCGTCCGGCTGCCCCAAACATTGTGAGCGACAGGGCCCCGATCCGTGGGTAAGCGAGGAGCAGCAGCGGCGTGGGAAGCGGAGAGTCTAGTAAGCAGGGGC
>JAQCLD010000189.1 GCA_027592785.1 Acidobacteriota bacterium | reverse complement strand
CGTTCAAATCGCGGCAAGAAAAAACAGTACCTAACCCTCGCTTCTACAATCAGTTGCAAGCCGCCCGCTGCTCGTCAACCGGACAGTAGTGATTTCGGGACGTTCCTATTCGGAACTCACAAAGAAATCTGCATTTCTAACGCACTAGAAGGGCGATTAGAGCAGGCGTCCCGAAAAACGTGCATCCGACGTAAGCGAACGCCCTCGGCTTGGATCGTGAGGCGATGTCTGCTAGCCCTTCCGCAAGCTTAAGAGGGATCTCTCGAATCGCTGGGACGGGATAGATGATCAAGATGCCGATGACGTTGAAAAGCAGATGCACAATCGCGATAGTGGTGCCGGCGGTGGCGTTGGCGCCCGAGACGGCAAGGGATGCCGCGATTATCGGAGATCCTCGAAACGACGACAACGTCATCGTTTCGCAACTTCACGCATCGCTTGCCCGAATCCACAACCTTTGGATGCAGCGCGGCGTGGATCGAGGCGAGCCTTGGATGGAGGCCTTTGAGCGCGTTTGTCGCGAGATGCGTCGCCACTACCAGTGGATTGTCCTGAACGATTTTCTGCCAAGGTTGACCGGGCCCAAGGTCGTCGGCGAGACTCTTCCGGCGGGCGCGGATCCGGCAGCGGAACGATTCCGAGGACGGATCTTCCCGCTTAGCTTGACGCCGGCCATACCGGTCGAGTTTTCAGTCGCCGCGCTCCGCGTTGGGCATGCGATGGTGCGGGATGCCTACGTGCTCAACGAAAGGTTCGCCCAAATGGGCCCGATGGAGCTGTTCTCGCCCGACGAAACCGCTCCAGACCTACGCGGCGGGCGGTATCTGCCCGCGGGCTGGGAGGTCGATTGGAGGTGGTTCCTGCCGATCGACCCCGCTGTGCGGCCGCAGTCCAGTCAGACGATCGGTCCCCGCATCGCGCCCGCTCTATCCCGGCTACCTGGCCTCGACCCGTCGAATCTCGCGCTGCGCACTCTTCGCCGCGGACAGGCCTACGGTCTACCCGCCGGGCAGGCCGTCGCGGAAACGATGGGCGAGACGCCGGTCCGACCGAGTCGTCGGGATCCTCTCTGGCTCTACGTTCTATACGAGGCGGAAGAATTGCACGGCGGCCGATGTATGGGTCCGGTGGGGGGCCGGATCGTGGCGGAGGTGATCATCGGCCTCTTAGCGGCTGATCCGCAGTCCTACGTGAACGCCGAGCCTGGCTGGACGCCATCGGAAGGAGTGAGGGACCTAGGGTCGCTCTTGGCGCTGGCCGCCGGCGGCGCTCCTAGTCTGGGACCGATCCCGATCACCGGTCATAGCGACCTCGGACCCTCCTGGCATGACTTGAATATTCCCAACCGCAATGAATTCGGGCCGATTGAGATCGCCGTGGACCGTGATGGAAGCCGAAAGATACGCCGGTATGACCGAAACACGGTAGTGAGCAGCCCCGGAGTGCGTCTATGATTTCCACTCTCGTCATCAAGGCAGTTCGAGCTTGCAATCTGCGTTGCCCGTACTGCTACTACATCAATGAAGACACGCAGGCATACGGCATCACCCTCTCTGACACGCTGATTCATCGGCTCTACCAGACATATGGAGACTATGCCTCGGGCCGCGAGGACGCCGTTAACTTGATCTGGCACGGCGGCGAACCGCTTATCCTGGGCCGGCGACGATTCCAGGAGATCCTCGACGCCCAAGCTCCGTATTTCGGCGATGCTCAAGTGCGCAACGTGGTGCAGACGAATGGGACCCTCATCGACGCAGAGTGGGTCGACTTCTTCCACGACAACAGTGTCGGCGTGGGGATTAGTCTCGACGGCGTTCGCGACACCCATGATGCAATGAGGTTTGACTCCCACGACAGGGGCACTTTTGACAGGATTGTTGAGGCAATCAACTTGCTTGAACGATCGGGCATTGGCGTCGGTGTACTCTGCGTCGCCGGACCGGAGATCGACGGAGTCGCATTTCTGCGTCTCTTGAAAGAGCTCGGAATCCATGGTTGCGATTTCCTGATACCTATGACGAACCATGCGGTCCAGCGCCAACCCGGGCAGGAGGTCGACATGGAGAAGGTCGGCAAAGTGTTGCGCGACGCCTTCCTTCATTGGGTAGGGGACGATAATCCTGAGATTAGAGTTCCGTTGTTCGAGTCGCTCATCTTGAATGCGCTTGGCCTGAGAAGCGTGTGCAGCAACGCCGGCGCAACCTTCGAACAACTGGAGACCGTTGCGGTCATCGAAACGAACGGCGACATATGCATGGACGTGGAGTTTGGCGAGATCGACCGACTCGCCGGCGGCGATGAGTATCGACTCGGTGCCAACCTAGCGGACCAGGATTTCAACTTCGCCCGCGTCGAGGAGATGTTGAAATCGCGTACCGAAGCTAAGGGTTTGGCGGAAACGCCAAGCGAGTGCTGGCCCTGTCCGGCCAGGACCATGTGCCGGGGATCGCATCCCGGTTCTCGATACGACGACCTTGACGGATCGTTCCAGCACCGCAGCGCATATTGCGAGGCGATGCTCCCGCTTTCGCTGGAGGTAGTCGACTACTTAGACCGATCAGGACTGCGGCCCAACTTGATCGATCCTAGGTTGCGCACAGTCGCGTAACAGAGTCGTTGGGGCCGCTGAGAATAGATCGAGATCGCGCAGATCTCATCTGATTGTTGGAGGAATGTCTTATGGCCGAAGGATACAACGACAAAACGCTTAATATCGATCTTTCCGGTCTCGACGACGAGG
This sequence comes from Acidobacteriota bacterium, assembly GCA_027592785.1. GTDB lineage: Bacteria > Acidobacteriota > Terriglobia > Bryobacterales > UBA6623 > CAMPKL01. The sequence continues at coordinate 1,035 of JAQCLD010000189.1, read as the reverse complement.
CCAAGAAACTGGTGCAGGCGGCCGTCCAAAAGGCCGGTTGGCATGTTCGCGATTCCGTTGGCGGGGGCATAGTAAAGCCCGCTTCCGAGGGGGAGATCGAAACCAGCCTAGAGATCAGCACGGTTGGACTAGACGACGACGGCATCGGAAAGTTGCGGGAGAAGGTTTTCTCCAGTGAACAGCACAATAAGGTGCTAGACGCCGTCCTTCGTGGCGCGCTAGGCGAGTACGGCGGAGCCGCGGCAGACACCCCGTTCCTGCAGTGGGTGTGGTGCCAGTGGTTGCAGTTCTCATGCTTGTCGAACGAAATCGCCCAGGGAGTCGAAGCCCCACGCGAGGTCTTCAAGAAGCGCTACAAGATCCGCCCAGGTTCGGCGGGGGCGTAGTTCGGCTGAGCCTAAGGGTGCGGCGGCTCGACCGTCGCACCCTTATATGGAAACCAAGTCCAGGTGGTTCAACTCCGCAGCTTCAGGAGTCCGGTGACAGGCAGCGAATAGGCCCGCTTGCACCCGCCTGCTAACTTAGAACCAGAACGGCCCGCTCTCCGAGCGGGCCGTTCCGCGTCCGGGAGCCATCCCCCATGCCGTACCCCTCGCCGTTGGACTATCCGCCCCGCCCCAGCGAACCTGCGACCCGGCAAGCATTTCCGCTTGATCCAGCTCCAAGACCTTCGACAGCTAATCGAATCAACAACTTAGGCCAATTTGGCGGCGGCACTAAGCGGAAATCAACGGACCGGCGCGGAAATATGCGGCACCTCGTGGAAATCCCCGGCGCCAATCGGTATGCCGCCGGAACGCTGTTAGCCCTGCGCTGCGGACGGGGAACTAAGGACCGTCTACAATTTTGCTCCGTCCGCTAACTGGCCCTTGCCCCAGGAAAATTAGGACCCCCATGCTACAACTGAATCAGAAGATCCCCGGCTAGGCGAGGCACGGTCGGGGGCTCCACTGCAGTGGGAGCAGAGTCTCGGGCACGCGGTCAAGGCCAGACGAGCCGCAGCGTAAGAGCGATACAGACACTAGGGTCGACCCC
>JAQCLD010000188.1 GCA_027592785.1 Acidobacteriota bacterium | reverse complement strand
CAACGGCATGGCGACCCATGCATTGTAGGTTGGCCGTGAGGACCGCTCCCTCACGGTCGCGGCTCGGAAGGGCCCTGGGGCGGAAAGGCGGCGGCTTACTGGTTGGAGGGAGGCGGCGCGAGCCTTCGGTCTTCCGACAGTGGCAATGGCAGGAAATGCTCTCGCCCCCGCCGTCTGTGCTATCCAATAACGAGTCATGACTGACGGCACCGTACGCATCATCGTCGGGGAGATTACTCTCGAGGCCGAGTGGGACGACACGCTAACGGCCAACCTCGTCTACGACGCACTACCGATCTCGGCACGCGGCTCCTATTGGGGAGACGAACTTTATTTCCCCGTCCCGGTGAAGGCCGCCGAAGAGCCCATGGCCTTCAGGCGTCATCGTAGCGCGGGCCCGAGCGGAATACGCTGATTCTACTAATGAAACCGAATTCGCAGAGTCGTTCGCACCGAGCTTAATCACAGCTCGCTCACTGTCCCGGTCGGCCTAATTTGGACCCTGAATTGCAACTCGATACAGAGTGAGGATTCGAAAAATGATCAATAGACCGGCTCGCTTGGTTCTTGTTGCGATTGCGCTTTGGTTGGTCCCGTGGTCGGAGGGCGCGGAGGTGTATGTGCGCGTGGCCGACCAGGGGAAGCCCGTTGCGGGTTTGACGGCGGAGAACTTCCGCGTCGTGTAAGGAGGTCGCGGCCGGGAGGTCGTCAAAGCGGAACCGGCGGGTCCGGCGTCGGTCGTGCTGCTGGTGGAAAACAGCGAAAAGTCTTGGCTCTAACTCTCCGAGGTCAACAGCGCCATGCGAGGGTTCTTGAAAGCCGCGCCGAGCGGGAACGAATACTCGCTGGTGAGCTTCTCCGACGAGCAGAAGGTCGAAGCGACCTTGACCGCCGAGGCTCAACAGGTCGCTGCAGCCTATGTCGGACGACAACAGTCGGCGTGGGGCTACGTTGCGGCATATGACGCATTCGACCAGGTGCTCGATGCCTTAAAAAAGGTTCAAGGACTGCGCGTCGTTGTGATGATCGGGGCAGGCGAGGATTCCTTCAGCAAGGCGTCGTACGGCGACGTGATCCGCCGTCTCGAGAGCGAAAATGTCGTCGTCTATTCGCTGCAACTCGGCGGATCGGCTGCATTTGCGAACAACGGTGACGGGGCTGATCTACGTCGCGGCGGTCAGTTCATGCAGGCGATCGCACAGCGCAGTGACGGAGAGCGCTACTGTCCCAACTGCGAGGCAGGCTACCGCACCGCAGTCGAGGAAGTTCTCGACTCGCTGGCTACGTTCTATCGAGTGCAATACGACAGCGAAGACGCACCCAAGGACAAAGAGGTCAAGTTGAGCGTCAAGGCGTTTCGCCTCAACGACGACATCCGCCACGACTACCAGGTCAAGGCGAAACCGGTGGTTCGATGCGAGGCTCGCTGACGCGCCAGGGAAATGGGCTTTCCGCGGTCGGCGTCGAGTGGGGTCGCTAGCCCTTCCGATCTCGGAGCCTTGACCGGAATGCCGATGGCGTGTCACCGGCGGTCCGTCCAAGAGTGGACAGCGTTTAGTTAAGTGGGCGTTCTCCCCTCTTCCACCTTTTCCCCCTTTTTCCCATGCGCGAAGCGTGCAAGTATCTCGGGGACGCGGCTATGAATCAACAGGGCGCCCACCACTACGATCAGGACCGTCGGGATCATAACCGGAGACACGCCAGGACCTACGAGCATCGTCCCCATTTGAGCAGCGCCGGCTGCAGCAAGCCCGACATACGACCAGCTCATAAAGTATGCGTGAGAATCCAACCACGAATCCGCTGGCTGGCGCAGAAAAGCCGGTATGAAGCCCCCGCTCAGCGTGGCGAGACTGACCAGCGCGAGAATATGGAATGGTCCTAACCCCGGGGACTGTTCGTAGACCAATAGCGCACTCGAGTTGACCAGCAGCAGTGCGCCCGCGTAGAGATAACCCAGGAGTCTATGACGCTGGCCACCCTTCTGCTGCAGGAACATCATTGCGCCCAGAGTCAACGAAGCGATAGCAAGTGCGACATGGGCCGTACCAAGCATTTGTGCTCCTTTCCCTGTTGCCTTTCCTACGAACCCGAACAGCATGTATTCGAAATTATTCCGCGGGAATGTGGGGCCAAACGCACGATTTGGTCCTCTCCACTTGACTCCAACCAGCGTCTCGTGGGGCCCGGCGAGCCATAGTCTTCCAATGCTGTCAGGGTCATCGTAGCGCGAGCTCGGCCTTAGGGCGCAGACATTCCGTTTAAACTATGCTGTCATGACTGACCGCACCGTACGCATCATCGTCGGGGAGATTACTCTCGAGGCCGAGTGGGACGACACGCCGACGGCCGACCTCGTTTACGACGCACTGCCCCTATCGGCCCGAGGATCCTATTGGGGAGACGAACTTTATTTCCCCATCCCCGTGAAGGCCGACCAAGAGCCCGGCGCCAGCGACGTCGTTGAAGTGGGCGAAATCGCTTTCTGGCCCCCCGGCAACTGTCTTTGCCTGTTCTGGGGACCGACGCCTGCGAGTCAGGGCAACGAGTGCCGCGCGGCCGACCCGGTCAATGTCGTGGGGCGAGTCTTGAACGTCGACGATCTGAAGCGCATCACCGCCACCGGAGTCATGGTCGAAATAAGCTAGCAGCAGAAGACGGAAGTCGGCGCATAGCGCTCGGCCATCTCGATCCGTCGGCCGGTCTCGGCGGATTCGTACGCCGCCAGGGCCAAGGCCAGCATCTCGCGATGATAGGCCGCACCGCGCGGCATCGGCACATCGCGCTTGATCTGGTCGAAGAAGGCCCGCAGGCGAACAGCCGTCGCCGTCGCAAACGGGTTCGAGCCCTCCCGCGCCAGTAGTTGCGAACGGCCTGCCTGAATACGCTCCGCCGTACCGCCCATCGCGAATCGCGCCCGTGCGTAGGGCAGCCGCGAGCGTGCGGCAATGCCGAACTCCAAGTCCGCCCTGCCCCCAATCGAACAGCGCGCCTCCGAATCAACCCCGGTGAGAACGATGTCGCAGTAGCGTTCTTCGCCGGCGCTAACCCGGTTCAGCACAAAACTCGCCACACCGCCTGAAGGAAATTCCAGCACGATGGAAGTGGCCGCCTCGGGCATCGACGTGCCCAGCGACGAAATCGAGCAGAGGCTCGAAGTCGGCAACTCGCCAAAAAAGAACGTGCTCAGGTCGAACAAATGCACGCCGAAGTCGAACGCCACACGACGCGGAGCATCCTTGCGCCAACCAGCCTCAGTCGCCGCACTGGTGCGGAAAGACTGTGTCGCCTGCAGCAGCAACAGCCGGCCAAATCGGGGCGTCCCAATTTCCGTTTGGGCCGCCTGATGGATAGCCATGTCGGGGAACTGACCGTTGACGGCCAACGTCTTCTTCGCTTCCTGGGCCGCGGCAAGCATCCGATCGGCCTCGCTCAGAGTCATACCCATCGGCTTCTCGCAAAACACATGCAGGCCCGCTGCCAGCGCGGCACAAGCTTGTGCGCAATGTTCCGCCGGAGGACTGCAGACGTCCAACGCATCGAAGCCTCCGCTGCTCAGCAATTCGTCCGCACTTGCGTAGCTACGGGCGCCCGGCAAGGCGGCCTTCGCGGCCTCGCGCGCCGCCTCATCTGGGTCGCAGACCGCCACCACCTCGAACTGCTCCGTGAGGCTGCGCAGCGCCGGAAGATTAATGTTCCGCGCTGCCTGACCCAGCCCGAGTAGGGCAATTTTTAGAGGTTCCATGGGGGGCGATTATGGCAGCTTCGCCGACACGTGCGCGTGC
>JAQCLD010000187.1 GCA_027592785.1 Acidobacteriota bacterium | reverse complement strand
ACCGACAAAGGAGGAAGTAGGGCACCGGCGAAAATTTGTTGGCTGGCTTGTAGCTTTGGCGGCAGTCGTAGAAGTCTTGAGCCCAAAGGTGGTAGCCCATCGGGGCGCTGTTGAATACAACCGGGCTGGGCCGGACTTCCTGGTTGGTAGGCGTCGAAGGGGCGTTCTTGGAACTATCGGAAGCCATAGCTAGATTGAATTATGGGTTACCTTCAGCCCAACCGTTTTGGGGAATTTATGCGAAAATTTTCTGCCGGGACCGCCTCGTCAGGAGTGTGCGTCCACACTCCTGCCGCCCAAGTCAAACGGCCCCGTGACGCAAAGGGTCGGTGCCCCCGGTGTCGCGATAGGGGTCCCTTTTTGTCTGGTGAAGAGTTCGGCGTCACGCAAGGCCTCGGGAGGTCTCTCTTCCGTCACTCGGGTCAAGACTAGATCGGTCGAGGTTCCAGCGACGTTAGGGAAACCGCTATTAGCCCATCGCTTGACCGCCAGCTTTAGAGGCAGCCATAGGCGGGTGCTGAGGGCTGAGACGGACGGCGCGTGTTCGCCTTCCATTCGCTATACTCGATCCCGTGCTTGGGGAGCCGCGAACGTGCCGGGTCAGCTTCACTGACCGTGACGGTCTTGAGCACAGCGTCCAGGTCGTCGCCAGGACGCGCAATGAGGCTGCCGTTCGAGCCCTTGCGCTCTTCCGACGGATGAACCGGGAGGACGACGCCCTAAGCGGTCCCTACCTCAGCGACAAGCTGACCGTGCGGATCATGAGCGAGGAGAGCCACGAGGTGACGGTAGAGCAAGCGCAAGACTGGCTGGAGCGGCACGGCGTACCGTCCGAGATGGCGCTCAAGCATGAGTTGAAGGGGCTGTTTTTGCCGCCAGCGAGCGCCCACCGGACCAAGGTGAAGAGGTAGAAAGGGCCCTATGGAGGGCTGGAATCGGCCCTTCCGGGGGTTGATTCCTACAAATTCCATAGTCGGAAATTACTCGCAACCCGCCCTGGGCACCATTTGAGCAAGCTCATGGAGCTACAATTGCGGCGTCTTGATCAACGGCTCCACAATCAGCCGCTACAAGATCGTCGAGAAGCTCGGCGAGGGCGGGATGGGCGTCGTCTATAAGGCTGAGGACATGACGGTGGCACGGATCGTGGCACTTCAAGTTCCTCGCCGCTCAATTGCTGAACCAATTGCCTGTTGTGTTTGCCTTTCCGCATGGCGCGTGCTCTAATCAGGCGCGGATAGGCAAGGAAACTCCCATGAAACGGCTCCCGTTGGTTCTCTTGGCGATGGTGATCATCGCTCCAGTCGGCGCACAACTCGTGCCGCCTAACGAACTGGGCCTAGCTATGGGCCACGTCCATCTCAATGTCAGCGATGTGGAGTTGCACCGCCAAATCTGGATCAACCACTTCGACGCAGTTCCACTCGAACACGAGGGTCTAACCGGCGTCAAGATACCCGGGATGATCCTGCTGTTCCGTCAGCAGGAGCCGACAGGCCCCAGCCAGGAGACCGTACTCGATCACTTCGGGCTCAAAGTTCGCAGCCGAGCAGAAATCGTAGACCGATGGCGTGCAGCCGGCATGGAGGTACCGTTCGAGTTCACCGGTGCGGCCGGCTTCCCCAACGCATATCTGCAAGCGCCCGACGGCCTCAGAATCGAACTGCAGCAGGACATCGAACAGCCCGAACTCGCGATCGCCCATCACTTGCACTACATGAAGCCGGACCACTTAACAGTCCGTCAGTGGTACATCGATACGTTCTCGGCCGTCGCGAGCACTCGCGGACGCATCCAGACAGCCGACATTCCCGGTATGAACCTCAGCTTCAATCCCCCAAGGCAGCGCGGCCCCGACCCAGTTCCTACCCGCGTTGGAACCCGCGGCCGCACCATCGACCACATCGGTTTTGAAGTTAGTAACCTCGAAGCATTCTGCAAACAACTTGAAGCCAAAGGCATCGTGTTCGACCGCCCCTATCGCGAAAATCCCGACATCGGCGTGGCGACAGCGTTCTTCACCGACCCTTTCGGTGTCTACGTTGAACTCACGGAAGGATTGAGGCAGTACTAGCTCGCCGAGTATATTGCCACCTCCGCTTCCTCTGTACCTTCTTTGGCATCCACTCCTCCTTCCTCGGTGAAGTGTGGCATCGACCCCTTGAGACCACCCCGCATCGCGGCAGTGACCCCTTGAAACGGGTCGTTTGACCCTCTCAGTCATATCGAGCGCATAGATGGCGACGAGTGCGAGGCGCTTGTCGTTCGAACTTGGACTATGATCCAAAGTCAGTCCGCATCTGCCCAACGCGGCAGAAGTTCTTCGCAGCCTTCGACGGAGAGAAGAAATGAAACGAGATCCTGGCCCGGCGAGCTCCATCTGCGAACTCAAGATCACGCTCCGTCATATAGAGCCTCCGATCTGGCGGCGAGTCCGGTTGCCGTCGAGCGTCAGCCTCCACGCGGTGCACGCGGTAATCCAAGCTGCGTTCGGCTGGACGGACAGCCACCTTCACGAGTTCCAGATCGGCAACGCCGTCTACGCCGAAGACAACGAGTATGAAGAAAGAGAGGTCCTCGACGAGCGTCAAACGACGCTTGGATCGGTGCTTGCTGCGGCGGGTCCGCAGAATCTAGAGTTCCTCTACGTCTACGATCTCGGCGACTATTGGGAGCACGAAGTCTCGGTCGAGATTGACGCGCACTCGGATGCTTCGATCAGGCATGCACAATGCATAGCGGGTGAGCGCCGCTGCCCGCCAGAAGACTGCGGCGGCACGTCGGGATACGACGAGTTGTGCTACGTCCTCACCCATTCCGATCACGAGGATCATCAAGCGATGCTCGACTGGGTCGGCGGCAGCTTCGACCCCGAAGAGTTCGACCTCGCGGAGACTAATCAGCGATTGCGAGCGACTATCTGGTCGTGATAACGAGTCCGCATCGCGGCACCTACTCCGGGAGGGCATTTGCGGGCCACGCGGCGAGCACGGCATCAGGCGGCTTCTGCAGCCGCCTCTCCCGAGACCCTGACGCTGTGGGGCCCCGAAGGGTCGGTGGGAGGGGCGCGGGAATAGGGGTCCCTTTTTGCTGCCTCGTGAGGCACGCGGCCTTTCACCGCGCTGCGTCCGATCCTTAGAGTGTGCGCGGGTCAGAGTGAGCCGAGCGCTGAACTCGGGAGCCGTTGCGCCGCGCTTAGCGCCACCCTTGAGCGCTTGCCTCTAGCCGCGAGCCAAGATCCGTTGCACGGAGAACCCGTGCCACGCGGTGCCCTTGCGCGTCTTGAAGCCCTCGGCGGTGAGACGTTCCGCCAGCCGGTCATAGGCGACACCCTCCGCCCTAAGCTCTCTCATACGCTCCACGACGCGCTTCTCGCCCGGATAGTGCCCATACGGTTTCCGGCCCTCACAGCGGCCCGTTTTGGCCTTCTGGCGGTTCCTAGCGCCCCTGAGCTTCATCACGATCATGGTCTTTTCGTATTCGGCGATGGCTCCGAAGACTTGGCGCATGAGCTTGCGCGAACAGTCGTCTTTGAGCAGATCGGGCTCGGTGACCGAGACCAGATCAAAGCCATACTTCCTGAGATCCCCAATGATCGTCTCCTGAATCATCAGGTCGCGAGCGAGGCGGTCGAGCTTCTCAATTAGAACCAGCTTAGTTCCGTTGCCGTGGAGGGCTTCGAGCATCTCGCCAAGCGCGGGCCGGTCTTCAAGATCCTTGGTGCCGCTGACGCCTTCCTCGCGGAAGATACGCGTGATCTTGATCTCGTGCGCTTTGGCATACTCGCGGATCGCGAGGAGTTGGCGCGTGAACCCGTCGCCTTTGACCTGTCCGTTGCCACTGACTCTCAGGTACGCAAACGCTTTCGTCATGGTTGAAGTATGGGG
>JAQCLD010000078.1 GCA_027592785.1 Acidobacteriota bacterium | reverse complement strand
CAGGCTTCCATGCCGATCCGCTGAACGCTGCGGTTGGCCGTGAAGCGCAGCAACTGTAGGCGAGTGAAGAGCTTCCGAACTACGACCTCGCCGCGCTCGCTCAGACCAACCAGATGAAAACTCGTCTTGCCTAAATCGATTCCGATCGTGTGTATCTTCATGGGACGTCTCCTTGGTTCTATCTTCTTCGCCCGAACCGTTCGGGCGCGAAGGCGGCGGACCATTCCACTATCTACCCTAACCTCCGGCCGCCGTAGCTGCGCTCCGCGGCCATTTTGGGCCGGGCTTTTCGCGGCGAAGTCATCGAAGACGTCCGCTAAGCCCGAAGGGCTGTAAAATCAATAACGTCGACGTGCGTTGTTCCCTGCTCATCTCGCTGCTGTTTGCGGCTGCCGCCATTGCCTCGGGGCAGGACTTCTATCCGCTGTCTGAAGTGCGCGCCGGCCAGCAAGGCGTGGCGCGGACTGTTTTCCAGGGAACCGAAATCGAAGAGTTCGGCGTCGAAGTGCTGGGTGTGCTGGAGAATGTCGGCCCCAAGCAGTCGCTAATCATCGTCAGACTAAGCGGCGAGAAGGTCGCCAAGACCGGCGTGATGTCGGGCATGAGCGGCAGCCCGGTTTACATCGACGGACGCTTAGCAGGGGCCATCGCCTTTAGCTTTCCTTTCGCGACCGACCCGTTGGCAGGGGTGCGCCCGATCGAGGACATGACCGCCGCAGCTGCAACCCAGCCCGCGGCGCTGGATGGTTCGGGGCCATTGCTGGCGCTCGAAGGCCGCGGAGAATCTCTGCTGCCGTATGAACCTCTATCGCGCTCGGCAGATGTGCTGACTCCGATCGCCACGCCGGTTTCTTTTGGCGGATTTTCGGCAAGGACGCTGGATGTTTTCGGCGATCAGCTGAGGGCCTTGGGGCTGCGGCCCATGCAAGGCATTGGCGGCGGGCAGGTCGATACGGACACTGCGCCGATTGAGCCGGGCTCGATGATTGCCGTAGGGCTGATACGCGGCGACATGAATGTGAATGCCGCGGGCACGGTGACCTACGTCGACGGCGAACAGATCTACGCGTTCGGACATCCGTTTTTGTCGAGCGGGCCGGCGCGTTTGCCGATGATGCGCTCAAGCGTGTTGGCTTCGGTCGCGAGTTTGCAGAATTCGTTTAAGTTGGCGGGGTCGGGCGGCGTGGTTGGCAGCATCAATACGGACCGCTCGACGGGCATCATCGGCACGCTGGGCGAGTCGCCGGAGTTGACGCCGTTTCGGATTCGCGTGGATTCAGAAGGAACCGAGTTGGCTTACGACTTGGAAATCGTCGATGACCCGGCGCTGACGCCGTTTCTGGTGCAGATCGCTTCGTTTAGCGCGATCGACGCGACCGAGCGGCAGGTTGGTGCGCTGACGATTCGCTTCGAGGGCCAGGCCGCGCTGAAAGGATTGCCGCCGCTGAGCCTCGATGGACTGTTCGCCGGTCCGTCGACCGTAGGGCAGATCGCAGCGTTGAACATGGCGGCGACGTTGGGCTTCCTAATGCAGGCCGGGCCGGACCCCCCCCAGGTCGAGTCGATTGACTTGAAGATCTCCGTACGGCAGCAAGACAGGCGGGCGACTATCGTGCGCGCCTGGGCCGAGAAAGAGCGCATCAAGGCGGGCGAGTCGCTTCAATTGAACGCGGTGGTGCGGCTGCCGGACGGAACCGAGAAGCTGGAGCATATCTCGTGGCAAGCGCCGTTCTCGACGGCTCCCGGGCCGCTCAAAGTGACGTTGTCGGACGGCTCGGCGCTGAACATGCTCGACATACCGCTGTTGTTTGAGGCCAGCAGGCTGAACCCCGCCAGGGTGGTCGAGTCGCTGAATTCCTTGCGCCAGGCCGACCAGTTGTACCTGAGGGTGTGGCGACCGCAACGCGGATTGCGCGTCGAGACGGCGAGGTTGTCGTCTCCGCCGGCATCGCTGCGCGCGATATTGGACACGCCGCGAGGAGCGGCCGGGGGCGCCTCGCCGGAGGCTTCCACGACCTTGCATGAAAGCGTCGTGGCCACCTACGACGCCGTGATTGAAGGCCAGCAGACGATCGAGGTAACAATCTCCGAATGACTTGGACGCGTTTTGTTCTGGTGGCCCTGCTGACCGCCACAACTGCTAATTCTTCATCCGTTAAGTCCTGGGATATAAGCGACTATGAGAGCTTTCTTCCAGGAACGCTCAAAGGAATTTCACTGACTCGCGAAGGCTTGTTGAGCTTGGCGCCGCAAGTTGCCGAGCTGCACAAATCGGACGACGCGGTGGTCTGGACGGCCGCCAGCGCGGCGGATGGCTCGATCTATCTGGGCACGGGACATCAGGGGCACCTCTATCGGATCCCAGCGACAGGCGACGCCCAGCTGCTGTGGACGGCCCCACAGATCGAGATTTTCGCTTTGGCGGCTGCGCCCAACGGAGACGTTTACGCCGGGACGTCGCCCGCGGGCAAGGTCTACAAGATTACGCCGGACGGCACGGCGACGGAGTTTTACGATCCAGGGCAGGAATACATTTGGCAGCTGCAGTTTGGTCCAGCGGCAGCCGGCGGCGGATTTGGCGGACCGCAGGAGTTATATGTGGGCACGGGGCCGTCCGGCCGGATTTACCGGGTGACCGCGGATGGCCAGGGCGAGCTTTGGTTCGACACCGAGCAACGGCACATTACGGCCTTGGCTCTGGACGCCGAGGGTCGTCTGCTGGCGGCGGCGGACCCGAGCGGAACGCTGTTTCGGATTGACGGCAAGGATCGCGCCTTCGCACTGTACGACTCTACTCTGCCGGAGATTCGCAACATTCAGGCGGCGGCCGACGGCTCGATCTATTTAGCCGCGATGGGCGGTGCCATATCGCTCTCGGACAACATGGTGCAGTCGGTTTCGCAGGCAGCAACGACGACGACGATCACCGTCACGGCGACGGCGTCTGGTTCAGGGCCCGGGGCCGGCGTGCAAGCTTCACCGATATCGACGCCGACGCAATCGACGCCGACAATCTCATCGAGGGCGGCCATCAATTATGGGGTCGAGACGGCGGCGCTGATCCTGCTGCGGGCGGGCGAGCGAGCGGAAACGCTTTGGACCTCAACCGAAGAGAACATTCTGGCGATGACCCTCGAAGACGCCAACACGGCACTGATCGCCACAGACAGCATGGGCCGGCTCTATCGGGTGAATGCGCAAGGCGATGCCGTTTTGTTGGCGCAGACGGATGAGCAGCAGATTACTTCGCTGACGCCAAGTGCGCGCGGCCTGGTGATGACCTCCGCTCATGGCAGCCCAACACGGTTGATGGCGACGACGCGAGCGGCGTCCGGCCGCTACGAGACGGCGCCTTTCGATGCGACGGCCATTTCGACCTGGGGGCGGTTGGAGTCGCGGACTACCGGCGCTGTGACGATTCAAACGCGTAGCGGCAACACGGCGCGGCCGGATAAGACGTGGAGCGACTGGTCCGCTGTGACGGATGGGGCAATTGCGTCCCCAGCGGCGCGGTATTTGCAGTGGGCCGCTGATTTTACGGCGGCGGACCAAACTCTCGATACTGTGCGCGTGGCCTATTTGCCGGCGAACGCAAAGCCGGTGATTTCGTCGGTGTCCGTTTCTGCTGAGGCCTCCAGCGCAACGAGCAGCTCGACGCCCTCTGCCGCTCCGTCGAATCCGTACACGATCACCGTGACGGCGGACGGCTCTTCGTCCGGGTCTTCCGCGGCCAACTCAGATTCATCGACAGCCTCGGGAGGACGCGGCGAACAGCTGCGTGTGTCTTGGCAGGCTTCCGATTTAGACGGCGATGATTTGCTGGCCAAAGTAGAGTTTCGAGGCGAGGACGAGACGCGCTGGAAGTTGGCCAAGGACGACATTGCCGAGTCGCAGCTTACCCTTCCAAGCGAAGCCTTGGCGGACGGTCGCTACCGGTTCCGCGTGACCGTATCGGACCGCAAGGACAACCCCGGCGATACGGCCCGGACGGCGGAGCGCGTCTCGTCGTTGACGCTGGTTGACCATACGCCGCCCACGATTCAGATAGCGAGTTCCACACCTGTTATGACGCGGTTTTCCGCCACGGATCAAGCATCGCCGGTTGTCGCTGCGCACTACTCGGTCGACGCCGGGGAATGGGTTCCGCTGCGGTCAGACGATGGCGTGACCGATAGTCTGGCTGAAAGTTTCACGATTTCTACCGAAGGTCTCGCGAGCGGAGAGCATCTGGTAACGTTCCGGGTCAGAGATCGAGCGGGCAACGCTGGACTGGCCAAGTCGCTGGTCGTTCGGCCCTGAGTATTCTCCCGCCCGTTATGCAATCCAACTACACAGACGTTCTTTATCGCTGGTTTGCCGGACTCGGTCTTGCTGATTACGCCGCAGCTATCGCCGTTGATTCGGCGCAAGTGCTCGTCTTGTTGACGATCGCGCTCATCGCCAACTTCCTCGTTCAGAAGATCCTGCTGAGCATTGTCCACCGATTGTCTGAACGCACAGCCACTGACTGGGACAACGTGTTGGTCGCGCATCGGACCTTTCACCACTTGGCGCAACTGGCCCCTGCGATCGTCATCTACAGCCTCGCCCCGGCGGCGTTCGAGCTGCCACAGGTGGCGGATTACGCACAGCGCGGAGCGTTGATCTACATGCTGCTTGTCGGCGTGTTGTCAATGAACTCGGGGCTGAACGCGGCGAACGAGATCTATCAGCGTTTCGAGGTGGCTAAACGGATTCCGATTCTGGGGTATCTGCAGGTCGTCAAGTTGATCGTCACCCTGGCGGCGCTGATTGGCGGCATCTCGATCTGGATCCAACAGTCGCCGCTGTTGCTGCTCAGCGGCCTGGGCGCGATGACCGCGATCCTGCTGTTGGTCTTCAAGGACACGATCCTAGGACTGGTGGCGGGCATCCAACTGGTGGCCAACGATATGGTCCGTCCCGGCGACTGGCTGGAGATGCCCAAGTACGGGGCCGACGGCGACGTGGAAGAGATCACGCTGAACGTGGTCAAGATCAGGAATTGGGACAAGACCGTCACAACGATTCCGACGTACGCGCTGATCTCCGATTCGTTTAAGAACTGGCGGGGGATGAGTGAGTCGGGCGGGCGGCGTATCAAGCGTTCGTTGCTGATCGACATTTCGAGCATCAAGTTCTGCCCGCCCGAATTGCTGGAACAACTGAAGAAGATTCATCGCCTGGGGCCTTTCATCGAGCAGCGGTCGAAAGAGATCGCCGAGGCCAGCTATGGCCCGGCCGACAATTGCCTGGCCAACGGCCGGCGAATGACCAACATCGGTTTGTTCCGGCAGTACACGGTGGAGTATCTGCGCAACAACTCGGCGATCAACAAGGACATGACCTTCCTGGCGCGCCAGCTGCAGCCGACCTCGGAGGGCTTGCCGCTAGAGGTTTACGTTTTCAGCGCGGACCAACGTTGGGTCCAGTACGAGGGCATCCAGGGCGACATCTTCTATCATCTGTTCGCGGTATTGCCCTTGTTTGAGCTGCGTGCTTACCAAAAGCCGGCCGGCTTCGACATTGCACGGGGAACCTCTGCTGCGGCGGGCGCGGCGGACTAGTAGCTAGGCCAGGCTCCGACCGATCCAGACGATCTGCCCGCGCACGATGTCTAATATCTTCCGGCTTTCCAGGGAAATCCAAGTCATTGGCGGTCCGGCCGTCGGCTCCTGGTCTGAGAGGATCAGCAAGCGATCGCCAACCTTGCGGCAGCGTCGTACGCAACCGCGGCCGTTGATCCGCAGAATGTAGATCCCCTGTATATCGGGCTGCCGGCGACGGCGCAGCGAGGTGTCGACCACAACCGTGTCGCCAGAGCAGATCGCGGGCCACATGGAGTTCTCTTCTCGGCCGACGCGAAAGGCCAGGCAGCCTGCGGCAGCGGGCACTTCGGCGGCGCGGACCAGGATCGTCGTCGCCACACCTTTTTAGCTGGGATATTCGCGATTTGGGCTAATTTCTCCCGAGCAAAGAGGGACCGCAACATGACTCAACTGGGCGATCGGGCCTGGGGTAGGCGGCAGGTCTTTGAGCGACAGCCCCAAGCCGCCCAGTAGGTCGTCGGCGAAGCGGACATTCATGTGCCTGACGCCGGCTAAGACGTTGTGTACATGGGGTTGCGAGTAGCCGATGAGTCGCGCGAGACCTCGCTCGTAGATGTCGCCCCGGCGGATGAGATGCCGGACGTGACCCAACAGAGCATCGAAGAGCTGGTGAAAATCGTCCGCGGGCATATTTCATTTTGAAATAGGTCATAGGTAATCTGTAATAATCGCATTGGCACGTGTAACTCCTCGCAACGAGCCAGCGGCCGCGCAATGCCTGTGACTCATTGATCCTGCCGGACTTAGCCCGGATTGCGGCGGTCGAGACCATTTCAGCGAGATGGCGATTCAAACGAGACGCACATTTTCCGATTGAACTTCCGCTCGGCTTAGCGCAGTCTTAACCCACACAAGAGGCCCGACTGCACGCCTGTCAGTACGGGCCCAAGGAAGGACGGGAAATGGATTGGAACAAACGGGACCTTGCGTTCTTGGCAAGGTCCGACTGCCCCATCTGCAAGGGAGAGGGCTGTGCACCATCAAACCAGAGAGGGATTCAGCCTTGCGGCTGCTCTCTGAAGGGAATATTTCGCGCCTGCTACGCGCGGTTCCGAGATTGCGTCAGCGACGGACGCGCATTGAGTCGAGTCAGTTTCGACCGATCGTCCTCAGGCCGCAGCAATCGCGGCATGTGGGGCCTAAAACGGGAAGAGTATATGGCGGATTTCGAGTTGGTCGCCCGCCGCAACCTGAGTCAGGCGGAGCATAGACTGTTTCGCTTCCATCACATCCTCGCTGCAAGCGAGCCCATGTGCGCCAAGAGGCTGGGCATCACCACCCTGGCCGCCAAGAAGGCGATTCAGCGGCTAGAGGCGAGGCTGGGACTGGTCTTCGTCTCGCTACAGCCGTATGCGCTCTATCCGCTATACGACTACTTCAACCGGATTCAGTCGGAACCGGTAAAGCCGTGCCTGTTGCCCCTAAAGCGGGCGAGGACATCGGTGGTTCCTCGATTGCCTGTACGGCAACAGGGTCAAAGACTAATCGCCTAACGAACGGCAAAGAAAAAGGCAGGGCCGCAAGCCCTGCCTTATCTTTTCGATTCAGCCCGACGGGTGTCGGCTAAATGTCTTCGAGGCGCGTCGTCGCGTCGCCGAAGCCGTCCATCGAGACGCCCATGCGATCCATCAGCGAGAGGTACAAGCTGCACATCTTGCGTTCTTCATCGGGTTTCCCGAGATAGTTGAGGGTGCGGCCCGTTCGCAGGTCGCCGCCCATTCCGCCGGCTAGGATGACGGGCAGTCTGCTGTTGTCGTGCAGACGACCGATCCAAAGGTTCGACAAGAACATGATGCAGGAGTTATCCAGCACCGTGCTGTCGCCTTCGGGCATCGAGTCGAGCTTCTGGGCCAGGTAGGCCAACTGGCTCACGTGCCAACGGGCGACCCGCTCGTAGGCGTCCGAGTTGTTGTTGTGCGAGGCGGCGTGGTGCCCGTCCGACACTTCTAGGAACGGGTAGTACTGAGCCGACAAGTCACGCGAAATCAGCATCGATGCTACGCGGGTGCGGTCGCTCTGGAAGGCCATGGCAATAATGTCCATGAGCAGTTTCGAGTGCTCTCGCAGATCTTCCGGCAGGCCGTTCTCCGGGCGCTCCATCGTCCACGTTGCGGTGTTTCTTTCTTTGGCCTTGTCTTCGGCCTTGTCCATGTTCTTGCGCATGGTCTCGACGCGCCGCTCGACCTCGCGAACGCTGGTCATGTATTCGTCGAGCTTAGTGCGATCGCTCGCGCTAATTTGCGTACCCAGGGATTCGGCGCGATCTTTGACGCGGTCGAGGATCGAGGTATTGCGCAGACTGCTGCGGTTCTCGAACAAATTGTCGAACGCCAACGAGGGATAGACTTCAACCGGTACTGGCGAATCGGGATTCTGCCAAGAGATGTGCGAACTATACGCTAGCGAAAAGTTCGTCTCGTGGAAGCCCGTCATCGGCTGTTCGCAAGAAAGCACGATGCTCGATTGCGGCGTGTCTTCGCCGACGTGGTTGGCGATCACCTGGTCGACCGAAATGCCCGAGTGGATGATCGCGCCCTTGTCGAAATGCACGCCGGAGAGCAAGTTGCCCGTTTGCGCCGGGTGAATGCCCTGGCCCGTCGCGTTCTTGTTGAACAGTCCGTCGACGACGTTGATCTTTTGCTTGATCGGCTCAAGCGGCTCGAGCGTCTTGCTGAGAACCATGTCGGCGCCCTGGCCGCTGGCGCTCCAGTGGTCTTCGTGGACGCCCATGCCCATGAACAATACGCCAAAGCGCTTGGGAAACTCAGCCGGCATGCTCGTGGCGCCGGGGGCCATCGCCTCCAGCCACGGCAAACTCATGGCTACGCCTGCTCCGCGAAGCACGGTACGCCGCGAGATTCCTCGTTTCTTTAGAATATTGGCCATCTTAGTTACCTCTCTGCGGTACGAAACTGCGTTGCTCGGCGGGATCAGGGTCGCGCCTGTTCATGAATTGCGGGCTCGTTACTATTGTCTCCACAAGCGCCCCAAAGCGGTAGTCGTCGGCCGCTAAGTTCGCTTGGGCCTGTTCAATGAGCGGTTCGTCTGAAAGCAGCAAGGAGCGGCTCAACGCGTAAGCCAACATCTTCCTGCTGAGATTATCCAGGTAGTCGTCCTGGCGATGCGCCTTGATGTACTGCTTAACGCCCTGTAGTCCTTCGCCCTCGCCAGCGTCGCCGGGGAACTCCGCGATGGCCCCGATCATGCGGCCCGCCAAGTCGGTCTCGCGACGCTCGCCAACCGGACCGTAGCCTTCGAAAACGAGTCCGAACGAGTCGAAGCGCGCGTGGCAGGATGCACAAAGTGGATTGGCGCGGTGCTGCTCCAAGAGTTTGGGTAGCGGCAAGTCGGACGATGCTTCTTCCTTCGGCAGTTCGGGAACAACCGGCGGGGGCGGCGGAATCACCTCGCCTAACACGCGGCGGACAACCCAGTAGCCGCGCTTCACCGGGCTAGTACGCAAGCCAGGAGAGTTCTGCGTCAGGAAGACCGCCATCGGCAGCAATCCGCCGCGCTCATAGCGGTCGGCGTGGTTCGCTCGAACCCACTCGGTTTCATTCCCGGAACCTTGCGGCATGCCGTAATGCCTAGCCAGAACCGGATTGACGAAGGTGTAGTTGCCGTAGATAAGATCGAGTACCGAGCGGTCATGGATCGCGGCGTCTTCGATCAGCCGAATCGGCTCTTCGAACATCGCCGTGCGCAGAGCGTCGTCAAAGGCCGGGAATTTTTCGCGGTCGACGGAATTGAATGTCTCGAAGCGCCGGAAGTCGAGCCAGTTGCCCGCGAACTCGGCAGTCATGCCCCCGACGCGCGCATCCTTGAGCATCCGCCGCGCCTGCGCTGCAAGCACTTCGGGACGCGCCAGAGAACCATCCGCGGCGTGCGCCAGCAACTCCGCGTCGGGCATGCTTGACCACAGAAAGTAGCTCAGCCGGCTCGCCAACGCGTAGGGCGAAAGCGCTCGACCGCCAGCCTCAGGCCCCTGTTTCCCGGCCACCCCGCGCGGCGCTCCGCCGACCAACGACGAAAAACCGTCGACCAAGTCGATGCGATAGAGGAAGTCGGGCGACATCAGCAAGCTGACTACCGAGTCGCGTATCGCTTCCTCGTGCGTAAGCCCGGTCTCGGCGCGCAGTTTCTTGTAGTAAGCGATTAGGCCCTCGCCCTCTTGCTCGGCCAGCGGACGGCGATAAGCACGCTCGGCAAACTCAAGCAGCGTATCCAGATGTTTGGGCTCAGCTTCGAGGTGCAGCCGCTCCAGGTGACGCAGGGTCTGATCAACCTTCTGGTAGTGGCTGAGAATCGCTTCGGTCGCTAGCGGATCGTTCTCCGCCACCGGATCGTACTTCGTGAACGGGTCCTCTGCCGCCAGCGCAGCGTTCTCGGGGTCTTCCTTGGCCTTGGCGAGGTACTTGTCGCGCATGGCCATGATCGTGACCGTGGCGTCGACTGCATCGTTCGCCGGGCGTTCCGTGCCGGCCTCACGTCCGAGGCCGTCGGCTTCGCCGCTTTGGTTGAAGTAATACTGATCCCAAGTCCGGGCGGTGTAGGCCGCAACATAGTCGAAGTCCAGCCAAAGTTTCTCAAGCTCCTGCTGACCCTTCTCGTCGAGGATCAATTCCATCAACGGCGTGTCGTCGCGGGTATAGCCCATGACGTTGTGGAAACCGGCGCTCAAGAAGCGGCCCTTGTCGTTGGAGTCGTCGGGGAAGAAACGTCCTCGCTCGCTCACATAGAACACGTCGGGAAATACGTCGGCGAACTCCGTGAAGGCAGTCTCGTAACGCTCGCGCTGCCCGTCGGGAACAACTAGGTCGTGGTTGCCGACGCGCTCGTTGATCTGCAACGCCCTAGCTCGGTCATAAGATTCCCGGCCCAAACCAGGATAGGGCGGGATTTCCGGCAACTCTTCGGGAGCCTGGCTCGCTTCGCGCAGCGCTGTGCGGTCGAAGTCGCGGCGGTGCGTGGTGTAGGTGAAGTATTTCCAATTGATCAGCGGCTGCGACCAAGGGCTCAGGCCTTTCACGCGCGGCGCGGCGAAATTCCTCGCCGTGTCCGCGCGAAGCGTCATCACCCAGTCGCGCATGTGCTCAGTCTGGCTTCGCAGCGTTGCTTCGGAGCCAGGGGCCGGCAACGCGTTCCACATTTCGCGCAGCTTGGCGATCGGACCCACGTTCTCCTTGACCGGGCCTTCGAGTATCCCCGCGACCAGCGGCAGGTACTTGGCGCTAATACCGGCATCGGCGGCAATGCTGTCGAGAGTGGCGTTGGGTTGCTTGAGCGCGCCGCGATGTTTATAACGCCAAGCGGCCTGGAAGTAGTCAGCGTAGTCTGTAGGCGTGTTCTTGTAGAAATCGACAATGCGCTGAATGGTGTACTTCTCTTGGTCGGTTTCCACCAGCATCAAATGCGGTGAGAAGTCGAATCCATCCGCCTTGAAAACGATGTGCTCAGCGACCTCGCGAGCAGCCTGCAGATACTTGTTCAGCAAGGCCGGAGACATAGTCAGCGACTCGCCGGAGTTGTCGAAGCCGGCCAAGTTCGCCGGGTCCACCGGAAACTCGCGCGTCGGCCGCAAGTCCTGGCCGATCAAGTCGCGAATCGTGTAGTTGTACTCAGAGTTGCTCAGACGCCTGGCCAGGACTGGCCCCGGATCGCCCGCGTGTGCGTCCGCTTCTTCTTTGCGCAACGCCTTGATCCATTCGGCCACCTTCTGACGCAGCGCCGGGTCCGGTTGCGGCATTGCGGCTGGCGGCATGTCGCCTTTCTCTAGCCTGCCCATCACGATCGCCCAGTGGCCGCTGTCGGCAATCACTGACTCGACGGTGGGATAAACCGTGATGTCGAACTTCGCTGCCGGAGAAGCTCCGCCGTGGCACGCAACGCAGTATTGCGAGACGAACGGCGTCACGGTTTCTGCAAATTCGCGAGTGAGTTCCGGGCTGGCGGCCAGCGCGGAGGGTAACGGTTGGAGTGCGGCCACTGCTATCGACAGCAGGGCGGCGGAGACGAGCGAGTGGATGTTTCTTTTCAACGGGTTCACACGAAGGGTCGGCCTCATTATACTAGGGCGCCGGCGCGGCGACAATGGTACAAACGACGGCACTTAGGGGTTCGCCGCAGCCCAGTTGAAACCTATGAGGCAGTTAAGGCTTTCCCTGCTTGCGGCCAGAAGCTGCCAAGGGACATTCTGGAACCAGCGTGATCGTACGGAATACCACCAAGGGAACAGAACTGGGCGACAATGTTTCGCTCGCTGGAACAGGGAAGACCCGCAACAAGGGCCTCTTGGGCCGCGATGGCTTGGACGCCGGCGAAGGATTATGGATTAGGCCCTGCGAGGCCATCCACATGTTCTTCATGCGCTTCGCGATCGACGCCGTGTTCATCGACAAGAAAAAGCGCGTCACCAAGATCGCCGCCAACCTCAAACCGTGGCGCCTCTCGGCCAGCTTGAGGGCTCACAGCGTAGTGGAGCTCCCAGCCGGCACGGCGCAGCGCACCAACACCGAACGAGGCGATCAGCTCGAGATCGTCGAGGCATAGTAGCCGCGAACCCGTGTGCTAATCTGCTGCTCGATGCCAGCAGAAACCCTCAACCGCCGCACTGTTCTCCGCTCAGCAGCGATCGGAGCTGTTGCCTTCTCGGCCGGTTCGTACAACCGTATCCTCGGAGCCAACGATCAGATTCAACTCGGGTTGATCGGCTGCGGGGGCCGCGGAGTCGGCGTGCTGAAGAGCTTTGTGCAGAACGAGTCGATCCGCACAACGGCATTATGCGACGTCTACACCGCACGAATTGACGACGCCAAGAACGTCGCCCCACAGGCGCGTTCCTTCCGGGCACATGAGGAGCTTCTAGCTCAAGACGACGTCGATGCGGTGCTGATCGCAACACCAGACCATTGGCACGCCAACATCGCCATCGACGCCGCCAACGCCGGCAAAGACATCTACGTCGAGAAGCCGCTCACTCTAAAACTTGAAGAAGGCCCCGCAATCGTCAAAGCGGTTCGCCTAAACGAGCGGATCTGCCAGGTCGGCATGCAGCAGCGCTCCAGCAAGCACTATTTGCGAGCCAAGGAGAAATACTTCGACTCCGGCGCCATCGGCAAAGTCACGATGGCCCGGACCTGGTGGCACGGCAACGGCGCGCACTTGAGGGGTTATCCGCCCGAGGCTGAGGAGCGTCCTTCCAATCTCGACTGGGGACGTTACCTGGGACCGATCAAGTGGCGCCCCTACAACCCCGCCGAGTACTTCAACTTCCGGGCGTATCTGGAATACGGCGGCGGGCAGATTACCGACTTATTCACGCATTGGATCGATGCGGTGCATCTGTTCATGGGCCAGGACGATCCCGTGGCGGCTGTCGCGGCAGGGGGCATCTATCACTACAAGGACGGGCGCACCGCCCCGGACACGATCAACTGTCTACTGGAATACGCGCAGGAGTGGACGGCAACGTTCGAAGCGACGCTCGCTCCAGGCAGGCGCGGCGCCGCAATCGAAGTGATCGGTACCGAGGGTCGCCTGTACATCGATCGGGCACACTACGAGTACTACCCCAAAGGCCAAGACGAGCCATCGGAAGTGATGCAGGCCGAAGGCAACATGACGTTGGATCACGTCAACAATTTCATCGACTGCGTGAAATCGCGAGAGCTGCCCAACGGCGATGTCTGGATTGGCCACCGCTCCGCACAGGCATCCCATTTGGGGAACATAGCCTACCTACAGAAGCGGCGGATCAAATTCGATCCCAATCGAGAGGAAATCTTACCCCTCTAGCGTGAGACAATTGACGCCTTATGGCGTCAGAACAGTACCTACAGCAACTTTTCGGACTCGATGGCCAGATCGCCATCGTCATTGGCGGGACCGGCGTGCTTGGTGGAGCCTTGTGCGACGGCCTCGCGTCAGCAGGCGCCCATGTCGTCGTCGCGGGACGCTCTGAAGAGCGCGGCGAGGAGCGAGCGACGATCATCCGTGACGCAGGCGGCAGCGCCGAGTTCGCTCAGGTCGACGTCACCTCGCGTACTTCGATCGCCGAGCTTCGCGACAAGGTCCTCGCCTCGCATTCACGCGTCGATATCTTGGTTAACTGCGCAGGCGTCAATTCGGCCGTGCCCTTTACCGAGATCAGCGACGACGACTGGGACCGCGTCATCAACACCAACCTCACCGCGACGCACCTCGGCTGCCAGGCATTCGCACCCATGATGTCCGAGCAGGAAGGCGGCGGATCGATCTTGAACATCGGCAGCGTCACTTCCCATCTGCCGTTGTCGCGCGTGTTCGCCTACTCGGCGTCGAAGGCTGCCGTCCTCAACTACACCAAGAACGTTGCCCGCGAATACGGCGAGAAGGGAGTGCGCGTGAACTCGCTGTGCCCTGGCTTCTTCCCTGCCGAGCAGAACAGGAAAATCCTCGACAAGGAACGCGTCGCCAAGATCATGGCGCAAACCCCGATGAATCGATTCGGCGAGCCGCATGAGCTGGTTGGCGCATGCCTGTTGTTGTGCTCCCGCGTGGCCGGCAGCTTCACCACGGGCGCCGAAATCTACGTCGACGGCGGCTTCACAGGCAACAGGCTTTAAGCTCGCGGAAGAGTACGCCTAGAATAGGAAGTTTGGAGTTCAATGAATGTCGGAACGTATCGTCCACTGCGCCAAGCTCGATAAAGACCTGCCAGGTCTCGAAGAAACGCCCTTCGACCATCCTCTCGGCCAGAGGATTTACGACAACGTATCCCAGCAAGCCTGGGGTATGTGGAAAGAGCATCTGAAGATGATCATCAACGAGTTCCGGCTGAACCCGGCAACGATGGAAGCGCAAGAGATGATCTTGAAGCAGATGGAAGGGTTCTTCTTTGGCGAAGGCGGCGAATCTCCGCCCGATTACGTTCCTCCGGCGAGCTAACCCGCCAGACCGTTGGCGAGTTTAACGGCCTCCGTGCAAAGTTGCTCGATACGTCCTTGGACGATGTCGGAAAGTTCGCCCGCGTCGCGGAAATCCTCGCCAGTGGCGTAGACGAAACGCGGCACAATAACGCAGCGAAAATCAAACATCAAGCTATTGGCTAGCCCCATGGGGCTCATGTAGCTGCTGCGTCCGCCGGCAGCGCAGAGGAAGCCGACGACTTTGTCCTTCCAGGCCGAGCCGGTGAGTTCGACGAGGTTCTTAGCCGCCGCGTTGAGATCGTAGTTGTAAATCGGCGCCGCCAACAGGATCACGTCGGCCTCGGCAATCATTTTCGCCAGCTCCTTTGCGGCCGGGGCGTCGTAAGTCGTCGCGCCGTCGCACATCGGCAGGTCGTAGTCGCGCAAGTCGACGAGCGTCGTCAGGCAGTCGCCGTCCTTTAGCGTGGCTTCCGCCGCCACCGCCAACCGGTGCGAGCGGCTGCCGGCATTGAGCGAGCAGCTGACGATCAAGACCTTCCGCGGATGCTTCTTCACATTCCTATGCTGCCATACCGCGCCTAAGGCGACTTACCCCGCCTCACTTAAGGGCGCTATCGCCTTGGAAAATAAGACGATCTGTATAACGATTGGAGGCAGTAGAGAGATATTGCGAGTCTGCTAACGGAACATCGCTGATACAATCCTCTCGCGCTCAACCATGTGGATTTTTCTTATCGTAGTCGTGCTGGCTATCGTCTTCGGACAGATGCTGAGCTCGCTGCGCCAGCAGAACGAGCAGTTGGCGCGACGGGTCGCCGACCTCCACTTGGAAATCTCCGCCCTCCGACGAGCCTTCTTGACGCGCATCGTGAAACTGGAGGAAGGCGATATCGCCGCGCCTCCCGTCGAGGAAGTCACGGCGCCCGCGGTCACGCCGCCACCCGTGCCGAAGGCTCCTGAGTCGCTCGCGGAAGAGCAACGTCGCGAATCTCCTCCACCATTCCGATACGTACCGCCTCCTCCTCCCGCGGAAGCAGCCGAACCTGTCGCTGCCGCGCCCGCCGCGGCCCGTTCCGGCATCGAATGGGAACGGCTGATCGGCGTGCGCGGAGCAGCGCTGCTGGGCGCGATCGTTTTGGGATTAGCGGCGCTGCTGTTCCTGCAGTATTCGATCGAGCATGGCCTGATCCCGCCGATCGTTCGCGTCGCCATTGGATTCCTGGTTGGCGCAAGCGCGATCGTTGCATCCGAATTCCTGCGCAAGCGCGGCTACCTATCGACCGCTAATGCGCTCGCAGGCGGCGGCATCATCGTCCTCTACGCCTCGACCTGGGCAGCGAAGAATCTCTACGGCTTCATCGGCACGGGACTCGCCTTCGCACTCATGAGCTTGGTCACCGCAGCCTGCGGACTGCTCTCTTGGCGCCACTCGGCACGAGAAATCGCGCTCCTCGGGCTGGTCGGCGGTTTCGCCACGCCGCTGCTGCTGTCGAGCGGACAGGACAACCCGATCGGCCTCTTCGGCTATCTACTGCTGCTCAACGTCGGCTTGTTCGCTCTGGCCCGCGAGCGAAAGTGGCCATTGTTGACGCTCATTGGCCTTTGCGCAACCACTTTCTACCAAGCAGGCTGGATCGTCACCAAAATTGATCCGGAACGCACGTTCCTGGGCCTGGGAGTCCTCGCCCTGTTCGCAGTATTCTTTGCTGCCGCCGGAAAGTTCGGCGCAGCCCGAGAAGGCGACTCAAAAGAAGATCCCTCGTGGCAGCTCACCCAAGCCGCAGGTTTGTTGCTGCCGTTCGCCCTGGCCTTGTACTTTGCCGGCAGGGCGGAATTCAGCGAGCATCTGCTGCCCGTTGCCGGCTTGCTGGCCATCCTCTCGGCAGCTGCCTTGTGGATTGACCGCGTTGACGGCTTCCCGGCATTGCCGCTGGGCTCTGCCGCAGCGTCCGTCTCCATCTTCATGGTGTGGACGTCGCGCATGGACTTTACCACGGCCCTCTCGTGGGAATCGCTGGCGATCGCCGCCGTGCTGGCAGTCCTCTTCCACGTCTTCGAAGAGCCTTGGCTGCGAGTCGATCGCGAGGGAGGCAAATCGTTCCCGGTGACGCCTGCGCTGGCCGTGGCGGCGGGATTCTTGACTACCTTCGCGCTGATGGCGTTCCCCTCCAGCCCGCCTGACTACCTGCCTTGGTTGCTCGGCGTCGTCTTGATGACCGGCCTGTTGCTGCGTCAGGCCTGGATGCGCGACTCGGCCTTACCTCTATTTGCTGCGGCCGGTTTGTTTGGCGCCGCTTTAGGGTTTTCCATTCTGGGCTTCAACGCATTCGGAGCCCCGGAATACGCGCTGCGTTATGCGGTCGTCTTGCTTGGAGCGGCGGCCTTCCAAGCCTTGGCGTTCCGCGGACGAATTCCCCGCCCGACCGCCAACGCCACGGCAGCGGGCATCGCACTGCTCTTGCTGTTGTTGAGCCTGCCCATGTTCGAGGAGCGTGCGCTCTCGACGCTGCTCTATCTCGCCGCGACAACCGGCTTAGCCGCGCTGACGGCATTGGCAGCCACCCGACTGGCGGACGGCAGGGTTTACCTGGCAGCGGCCGGATTGGCTGCATTCGCGCACACCTTGCGGATCGGGTCAGGGGTCGCCGAAGAAGACGTCGTCGCCGTCGTGGCGCTGCTATTCCTTGTGGCCGCGGCATTCACAGCCTGGCCGCTCGCCGTCGGCGGCGCCTTCCTGAGAGACCGTTGGACGACTTACGCGGCGGCGCTGGCCGGACCACTTTGGTTTCTCGCTTTGGCGCAGGCCTGGGACAGCGCGTTTGGCGACGACATGATCGGCGTCGTCGCTCTCGCTCTCGGCGCCCTGTCGCTCGGCGCGGCCATGCGTCTGCGGCAATTGATCAGCGAGACCGACGCCGCCCGTTTGCGGGGACTCGTGTGGTTCGCCGCCGTGGCTCTCTCCTTCGTCTCCATCGCCATCCCGCTGCAGCTAGAGAAGGAATGGATCACCATCGGCTGGGCCGTTCAGGCGTTCGCGCTGTTGCAGTTATGGAAGCGACTCGATCATCCGGGCTTGAAGTACTTCGCCCTGATGTTGTCGGCCTTCGTGATTGCGCGTTTGATTTTGAATCCGCAGGTGTTCGAGTATTACGCGCGCTCGGGACGGCCGGTCGTGAATTGGATGATGTATGGCTATCTCGTACCGGCGGCGGCGTTGGTCGGCGCAGCCGCGGTACTCAACAAGCTTGAGATCGCTCGGCTTCGCGATTCCGAGAAGGCATTCTACGTGGGCGAAAAGGCTTGGGGAGCGGTGCTCTGCTTCAGCGGAGCGATCGCCGTCGTATGCGCTTGGATCAACCTGACGATCTTCGATGCGTTCTCCGCCGGACGCGCCATCGAGTTCACCATGGAACGGCTCCCTGCACGGGACTTGACGCTGTCGGCGGCCTGGGCCTTCTTTGCTTTGGGCTTGCTCGGCTTGGCCTTCCGCAGCAATACGCAGGCGCTGCGCTGGACCAGCTTGGCCTTCCTGCTGCTGACCATCGGCAAGGTATTTCTGTACGACCTGGGCGAACTCGAGGACCTTTACCGCGTGGCTTCGCTAGTCGGATTGGCGCTATCGCTCTTAGCGGTTTCGATTGCCTATCAACGATTCGTATTCGGCCAGCCGACCGAAGAGGGACAAGAATGACCCCATACCTTCGAGTGTTCATGGCTTCGTCTGCCCTGCTGGCGGCGCAGTCACTGATGGCGCAGCCGAATCCGGCGGAACTATTCCCCGAACAGGCCGATGTCTTTGTCGATTCTGCCGGCCTTTCCCGGCTGGAGCTGCCCAACGAAGTGCTAACCCGTGTGGCCGCGGATCTTTCGGATCTGCGTTTGTTCGACTCCCAGGGACGCGAGGTTCCCTATTCCATCGAGGCGGGCTTGCCCGAACTGGACGGGCCCGAACTCGATACCTCACATCCATTGAACGTCATCTCGGCGGATCGCTCGACCTCCGTGCCGGAGCGCGGGCAAACTCGCTACCGCGAGGTTTACGTTCTCGAACTGGATCAAACCGTGCCTCTCGAGGGGCGCTGGCAACTGCGTTTCGAACACACTTTCCGGGACTTTGTAAGACGCGTCGACGTGGACGCCATCGAGCCCGGCGGAAAGCGTGTCGAACTCTTGCGAGGGGCCTCATTCTTTTGGCTGCAGTCCGGTCGAGTCTTCCGCAGGGCTTTCGATTTGCCGACGCTGCCTGGCCACACCATCGAAGTCACGATTGAAGGCGCCGGCGGTTCTTTCATCACTCCCAACGTCGAGTTGGCGAATAGCCGCGTCCGCCAGGTCGTCCCGCGTGAAGCGCCGCTCACCATACTGCGGCAGTCTCAAGACGGTCTCTGGACCGAGTTGGAACTGGAGCGGCCCCGTGGGTTGACTTTGACGGCCCTGCGGTTTGCGACGTCCACGCCTACGTTTGTCCGTTCCGTCGAGATTCTAGATCGGGTCATCGGCTCCCCGGACCGTCGACTCGACCTGGCCAAGACGATTTTCCGCGTCCCGGCGGTGCCGCCCGTTGTTGATTTAGAAATACTCCTGCGGCCAGCCATGAGCGACCGCCTGATCGTCAGGATCTTGAACCAAGACAGCCCTCAGCTTGAGGACCTCACTGTGACAGCGCTGGCGGCCAAACCGGCCCTGTTGTTTACGCTGTCCCCTGGCGACCCAGGAGTCGCGGCGGGCACGCTGCGCTTCGGAGGCGGCCGTGCGGCTCCGCGTCGCTACGATCTGGCTGCGATCTAAGGCATTCTCCAAGCAGAGGCCAGCCGAATAGCGCCAGCGGAGGCCCGCCTCGGAGCGATTAGCGCCAACGCCGGGTATTCCGCCGGGCCGCTGTTGGGCTTCGCCTCCCGGCCTGGCGCGACGATTGACGGGCGGGCCTACTCGCACCTACGCCGTATCCAGTTGAGCCCGTCCGGCGAGGGTCTCTCTCGCGTGGAGCTCAGCGTCGAAGATGCTGCTCGCTGCCGTGCTGATTTCGCGGACATCCGGCTCGTCGACGGCAGTTCCGCTCAGTGGCCCTATCTGCTCGATCACAACGCCCGTCAGGAATGGCTTCCGTTGTCGTTGGTCGAAAACAAAGACGCGGATGAGGCCACCGAATATCGGCTCGACCTGCCGGCACAGCCTGTGACGCTCGATCACCTGCGGCTCGATTTCGAGAATGAATTCTTCGATCGACCCTACCAATTGTTCGCCATGACCGAAGGTGCGCCCGAGCGAATTATCGCCGCAGGCAGGTTATCGCGCGCCGAGACTTATCCCGAACCGCTAGAGATCGAGTTCTCGGCGATCCGTGCGACGGCTCTGCGCTTGGTGGTGAGCGACGGCAACGACCGCTCGCTTGCAGCCCCCAAGGCCGAGGGTCGATTCCCGTTGCTGGACCTCTATACCGTCGCCCCGGCGGGAGAATACCGTTTGCTGCTGGGCTTCCCCGACGATCGGCCTCCGGTCTATGAACTCGCGCAGGCTTCGTCGACAGTCCTGGCGGCTCGAGCCGGCGCGGCGACATTCGGCGAAGTCATTGAGAACCCCCTGTTTAGCGCCAGCAGCCGACTCAGGACAGGTCCTGGGTCGCAAAAGGCGCTCTTCTGGATTGCCCTACTGGCAGCGGTCGGCGTACTCGCGGTCATGACGCTCAAGACCGTTCGCGGCGAGGCCAGAGACCTTTCGTAGGCCGCTCTTCCTTAGGCCATCCGGTACCTTGGTAACCCTGGTGGTGCGTCGTTCCCTCCTGAATTTCAGCCCTAATGGCCTATTGAGTTGACGCTGAGATCGGACCAGACTCGATTGTGCATGGAAGGCGTTGAGCAACATCCGAAACATTATTGGTGTTTTACGAAACTTAGACCTTCCGATGCGCTTCTATATGTAGAGAGAGTGTCGTGAATCGTGAAGGTGCGGAATATGCCCAAGGAAGAATATTTAGACGCCCTGACCGCCAAGATGCGGTTGTGGCGCGAACGCCTGGGCTCAAATGAAGATCCTGAGATTGGCGAGAAGTACGAACAGGTCGTGCATCTGCTGACCGGCTACCAAAGAATGGGCGCCGGCGCCTGGCGCGAAGAAGAACGTGCCTTGAACTAGGCCTGTACCGAGTTGGAGCAGGCCTTGCGACGCTCCTAATCCGCTTTTCTTGCTGTCCTGCCTAAGTTGGGGCTATCCTGGCAAACGCCATGGCCACCAACACCGAACTCCTTCAAATCGCCCGCCGAGATCGGGCAGCCGCTGAAATCCTCCCAGAACTCAAGAGCCGTTTTAGCGCTGAGGCGCTAGCCCAGGGCGTTGTTCTGCGTGAGTTGGGCGATTTCCTTTGGGCCATCGACTCGGCCAGCGAGCCCTACCTCTACGTGGATGACGCACCGACTCCGGCGATGACTAAGCTGGCCGGCTCGAATGTGTGGATCCATGCCGCGCGTCTGTTGCAAGGCCGCGCTCACGCACACTATTTCCGAGTCAACGGTGAAGTTCACGGAGACCGCGTGGATACCGCGGCGTTCACCGAGGATCACTACCCCAAGCCGGGCGTGCCTCAGGGGCAGTTGTCCGAACACATGGTGAACCGCTCCGGCGTTTACCAGGACTGGCCGATCTCGTGGTGGGTTTACGCATCTCCCGGAGTGGACTCGGCGATCCCCTCCCCTGTAATGATCTGGTTCGACGGCGAGGGTCTGTTGAGCCGTGAAAACAACGACCGGCTCTTTACCGTCACTGAAAACCTGGTCGCTCAGGGCAAATTGCCGCCGATGTTGCACGTCTTGACGTCGCCAGGCGAGGTTAACCCCGAGACGATGCGCGTCCAAGGGCCCAACCGGCGCCGCCGCAGCCTGCTCTACGACACGGTGAACGACGACTTCAACAAGATGATCTTCGGCGAGCTGCTGCCCAAGGTCGAGCCGATGTTCAAGGTCCGCAAGGACGGCTACTCGGTAGCTGCGTCCGGCCAGTCTTCCGGAGCGATCGGTGCGTTCAACATGGCCTGGCAGCGGCCCGAGGCCGTCAGCCGCGTCTACTCGAAGATCGGCACTTACACCAGCATCCAATGGCGTTACGGACAGGCGGGCCACAATGAGCGTTTTGGATTCCAAGATCCAGCCGGTTTCATGGATGGCGGCAACATCTTTCCGTTCATGATCCGCAAATGGCCGCGCAAGAACATCCGAGTGTTCCTGTCAGACGGCAACTACGATCTGGAGAACAACCACGGCTCTTGGCCGCTGCAAAACCTGCAAATGGCCAACTCGCTCAAGATGGCCGAATACGACTTCCGCTTCACCTTCGGCAACTCGCAGCACAACTCGACCCAAGGCGGCGCCCAGAATCCGGAAGCCTTGGCCTGGCTGTGGCGCGACTACGACCAGAACCGCACCGAGCAGACCTATGAAATGGACCCGGACGAGAAGGACAAGCCCTACTTCCGGGTGCAGATCATGAATCGCTGAGACTCATTGAATACTTCCGGTTTCGCTACGTAACTCTCTGTTGACATGGATACTTAAGTCTGGTCGTATGCACCCTGCTACGACTAGTAATGTGACGTGTATGCGATTCTTCGCAGTACTGTTACTCTCATAGTGCGCCCCCGAAGATTTTCCCTAGGAGCCTCTAGTTCCAACGCCTAGAGGGGAGAAGAAATGCAGAGAAAAAGATTACTAAGCACCGCACTTGCGGGGCTACTGGCCTCGGTTGTCCTCGCGGGAGCCGCATTTGCCGGTCCCGAGAACAAGCCCGCCAAAGTCGCTTGGACACCAACGCGGGTGGTCAACGAGAACGTGACCGAGGGGGCCTTCACGGTCGAAGTCTCCGCGGACAAGGAAGTGCTCGGGGCGCAGTTGTGGGTTAGCGGCTCACTTTCATCAGTGTTGGACTGGGATCCAACGCCGTTCGATATTCTCGAAGGCACAACGGTAGAGATTCCCTTTACGCTGCTGCAGACACCCGATGAAGCTGGCCGCACGATCGGCGGCACTGTGCATTTGCGCGCTGCCGGAAAGAACCTGGCAAAACCGCTGACGCTGAGCCTGAAGAAGACCGCCGAGGAAGACCCTGGCGAAGTCGAGGAGCCCGAAGACGGCATCGTCGACGATGAAGGCAATCTGCCGATTTCCTGGGCCGTCGGCGAGGGAGAGGAGCAAACAGACGTTCCCAAGATTACGCCCGAGTTGTTCGACGATTTGGGTCTCGCTCAGGTCTTTCTTGTGGCGAACCGCCCGTTGGAAAACGTACTGCTCTGGCTGACTCCGTCGCTGCGCAATTGCGTGATCGCCTATCTGCCTGAGGAGTTGGTTCCTTCCGATGTTCCCGACGTCCTTGTGGTCGATGCACAGGGTCGAATCGTATTCGTCGGACAAGACGAGCAAGTCCCGGTGATTCTCGAGTTGGTGAATCCGCTTGACGAGCTAGGCTCCTGCGGCGGCACGCTCCATGTCCGTAGCTTCGCCAAGTCAAAGAGAACTTGGCCCGCGGTGCTCGGATTCGCACTCGGCGAGACGGACTAAGAAGAAGAACAAGAAGAGGTGGCTCCGAGCGCGATTGTGGACGCCGCCAATTTCAAGCTAGTTCTTTGACCGCCTGAAGATTGTATAAATAAACATGTTTGGAGGGAAATGTTTTGGGGCACACT
>JAQCLD010000186.1:0-2500 GCA_027592785.1 Acidobacteriota bacterium | reverse complement strand
CGTCGTCGCGAGGCGGGGTCTGAACGAAGCGTGGAGCAAAAGCGCGAGCCGATGGACAAGAGCCGGATAAGAGGCTGACGGCGCCGGACGAGCAGGCACGCGACTGCGAAGTTCAGATCCATCAAGGGCGCTGGTTCTAAAGCTGGCGGTTGTGCGCGGAAAGTCGTCGATGGAGCGCAGGTACAAGATGCTGGTTGATCTTGATGATGGCATTGGGTGACTGACGTGGGATTGTATGAGAAGTAGTGCAGCGCCACCCGAGAACAGGACAAACGCAAGTCTTATGGACCTATGTCGAGAAGGGTGGCGGCCGCGACCAGATTCGCCATGACTTGGCTGAGACTATCCGGTCGCACTACGACCGACTAGAACGTATCGCCGAGGACGTCGATCGGCTCGGATACAAGCTAGCCGCCAAGATCCTAAGCGCGGCGATGCCCCAGACGCCAAGGGGCCGCTCAGGCGATCTCGGTGAGATTCTTGCGACAGAGCTCGTCGAGGAAGAGATCGGTTTGCGCGTCCCCGTGCGCCGCCTCCGCTACAAAGACGGACGCAACATGGCCATGCGCGGGGACGACTTCATCGGTGCCGGCTACGATGGGGCCGGTCAGAAGCTTTGGCTGCTGAAAGGCGAAGCCAAGAGCAACAAGGTTCTCGGCAAGACCACCGTCACCAACGCCCGTAAGGTTCTCGACCGCGATAACGGCCGTTGCACGCCTGAGTCCTTGCTGTTTGTCGCCAACCGACTGTTGGAGAGCAACGATTCCCATGACAACGAGCTGGGCCGCAGCCTCCGAGACGAAGTTGGCCTGAAATCCCCTCGCGCCGGTCGCATCGACCACATGCTCTTCACCGTGTCGGGCAACGGCCCGCTCGCTTCGCTGAAAGAGGACCTCCACGCTGCGGGCGCCAATCGACATCACTACGTCGTAAACATCCACATCGAAGATCACCAGGATTTCATCGCGGCCATGTACGAGGAGGCGGAAGACCTTGGAGACGATTGACGAACTGACCACGTTCCTGACGACCGCCACCGTCGACGGTATCCTTGGACGCCTCCTCTATCGCGGTGCGGCTTGGTCGCTGATACGAGAGGAGGGCGTGTTGCCACCGAATGCGCCAGCGCTCGGCGCGACAATCGAAACCGACTTTGCCGAACACGGCTTCGCCCTGCCTTGGGGCCGCCCTGGCCCTGCGTGGTCAGGCTGGCGCTTCGGATCTGACCAGCAAGTCCTTCGAACGCGCCGCCAACGCCTTTGAAGCCCTTGTTCGCAACGGAGATCCAGAGTCGCCAGATCGTGGCTTCCGTCGCACCGTAGCCCCCGCAGCCTATCACCTCGCCGGCTTCTCAGCCGTGGCCTATTCGCTATTCAACGAGACTGCGGACGATCTCAATGCCTCGCCGGGCGAGACGGCGATCCAACACCTGATCTTGCGCAATCTCGGCCAGTTGCGTGGCTTCGTGCGCGAGTGGCTGGATAACGAAGCTCACGACGATGAGCAGATTGCCGAGGCCCTTCGGGGTGAAGAGCCTGATGTCCATGACGCGCTGTCGACCATCCTCAACACGACGATCTGCCGGGCGCTGGCGCATTTCGATTTCGCGCTCGAGACAGGCGAACCGGAGCCAATCGAGACCGCGCAGCGGTTGCTCGGCACCGCAGTCAGTCTGGCGGACAATGCGGAGAATGTTCCGCTGTGGCGGATCTCGAAGCTTTGCCATTACCTCATTGACGATCTATGGCAGCATTCCTTGCACCAGAATTTGCCGGCTGAGCCGCCAGAGGGAGCGGAGGGGAAATATCCGGACCTGCGCCGGCTGTTCATCTCGTCGCTCTACGCGCGCAAGACTTCGGAGGTAGAGCTATGGCCATCACAGCGCGAAGCGGCCCAGCGTTCCACCGATGTCACGGACGACCTAGTCGTCGCCTTGCCGACCAGCGCAGGAAAAACACGGGTGGCTGAGATCGCCGCACTGATGACCCTGTCGGCGGGGTACCGGGTGCTGATCGTCACGCCGCTGCGTGCTCTGTCGGCGCAGACCGAGCGATCCTTCAGAAAGACCTTCGCGCCCCTCGGCTTCAGCGTCTCCTCCCTATACGGTGCCAGCGGCCTCTCGGCTGGCGATGAAGACGCGCTACGCACCCGCGAGATCATCGTCGCGACGCCCGAGAAGCTCGATTTCGCCCTGCGAAGCGACCCCTCCCTGATCGATGATGTTGGCCTTATTGTCGTCGACGAGGGCCACATGATTGGCCCAAGCGAACGTGAAATCCGCAACGAGACGCTGGTTCAACGCCTGCTTCGGCGGGCGGATGCGGGGGCACGCCGGATTGTCTGTCTCTCCGCTACGCTGCCCAGCGGCGACGAACTCGACGACCTTACCGCATGGATACGCTCGGATGAACCGGGCGAGCCAGTGCTCTCCGACTGGCGACCCACGCGCCAGCGGTTCGGCGCCCTCACCTGGCGGGGCAAGGACGCGCTGCTGCGGCTC
>JAQCLD010000185.1 GCA_027592785.1 Acidobacteriota bacterium | reverse complement strand
CCCCTGGTCGTGTCTCGACTAGCCAGGGACCTTCTGCATTTATGTATACCACCCCGTGTCAAGCCCGCCCGCCGAAGGAGGTGAAGGAGAAAGTAGGACCAAGGGCTCGCGCCCATGGCTCGGGTGGGGCCATGTCGTGCAAAGGGGGCGGTCGGCGTACGGCGCTAAGACCCGCCGCTTACGCGGCTGGGCTCGGGTCGCTGGGGGATTGAGAAGGGCAGGTACAGCCGCCCTGGCGGGCGGTAGCGCAGCCTCTGTTGATGGATTGCCGGCGGTGGAAGAGACCCCTCGGATGCGCCGTGGGGGTTGGCGCGGTCGATCGCGGAGTGGTTGCAGATCGGAGTGTTTGCGCACGTCCGACCCTAGTTCGTGTCTTCGACGACGACTGTTCCTTCGCGGCTGGTGAGTTCGCGGAACAACTGCGATAGACGCGCCGTCATCGGACCAATGGCGCCGCTGCCAATCGTGCGGCCATCCACCACGCTTACTGTCGCTAGTTCACCCATTGTGCCGGTGCAGAACATTTCGTCGGCGCGAAAGACTTCGGTGAGCGACAGGTCGCGCACCTCATGCGCGATGCGCTGCTCTCGGCACAGTCCTAGAACCGTGTCACGGGTGATGCCTTCTGGGCAGGCATTGGTGCGCGGCGTGATGACGACGCCTTGGCACACCAGGAAGACATGCGTTGCGTTGGTCTCGGCGACGACGCCCTGTGAGTCGAGCATCAACGCATCGTCGACGCCAGCGGCGTTGGCTTGGATCTTGGCCAGGATCGAGTTCAACAAGTTGTTGTGATGGATGTTGGGATCGAGCACGTCGGGCGTGGGCCGGCGCATAGTACTGGTGATGAGCCGAATGCCGCTCTTGTCGTAAACGGGCGGCTTGAACTCAGCCAATACGATCAGCGTCGGACCGAATTGGTTCAGTCGCGGATCCATGCCGCTGGTCGTTTTTACGCCGCGAGTGAGGGTGAGGCGAATGTGTACGCCGTCGGTCATCTGGTTGGCGGCGAGGGTCTTCCTGATCTCGGCGATGATTTGGTCGTGAGATGGGATGTCGGTGAAGGCCAAGGCCAGGGCGGAAGAACGCAGCCGATCGAGATGTTCGATTAACCGGAAGATTCGCCCGCTGTAGAGGCGCAGGCCTTCCCAGACGGCATCCCCGCCCTGCACGACCGAATCGAAGGGGCTCACTCCGGCTTGGTCGCGATGGAATAGCTTGCCGTTGATGTTGACCTGAAGGTCTCGATTGCGTTCGTCAAACTTCTGCAGCATGGCGCTTCAACCTGCGGTGATTCGATGCGGATATAGTTGATGGTAGAGATCCTGGCAGTCAGCGAGTAATCCCTCGAGTTCGTCGGGAACTGCGTCAATCTTACGCCGGTAGGTTCCGAATGTGGTGGTGCGCTCAACTTTGGCGTACCAGTGTTTGGCCCAAACGCCGTCGCTCTCGCGGGTCCCTGCCGGCCATCCGAGCATTTCGTCGTGGAAGGGCAGGCCGATTCGGTCGCAGAACTTTTGCAGAACAGCTCGCGGGTTGAGCAGAATATCGCGTGCATCGAGAACTGGAGGAACTTTTCCGGTTGCGGCGCCGACCATTTCGAAAATGCGCACCTGCTGGGGCAACCCGGTATCTTCGATGCGCGGCTTGGGAATAAACTCCCGCAACGACGTGATCATCTCTCGAGGTTCGCGAATCAGGAAACAGTTGGTGAGTGCATGGACCCAGTCGAGCTCGATGTTGGAAAGCATGTGGTGAGTCATATGCTTCTGGTAGAAGACGGCCTTGCCGTCGGGCAGCGGACCTGTCAGCCAGGCAACGACTTTGCGCCAGTCGGTGTCGTGGGCGGCGAGCGTTTCCGCGGCGCCCGGATGAGGCAGACCGGTGACCTTGAGATAGTGGGCGTAGAGCGGTTCATCGCAAACGATCGTATCGGGACGAGCGCCCCACGAACGCATCATCGCCGTCGAGATGTTGCGCGGGCCGGACCACATCGCGAGTCGAGTTGTCATTGGTCAGTAATAGGTCAGGATAGTCGATCACGATACGGCGACATCAGACAGAGTATGTTTCGTCCCCGGAATCTTCTACAACTGGAGTGAGAGGCGTCGCCTTGAGCACAGACATCAAGACCAATTTGGGCCCTGCGGAGTGGGCGATGCTCCTGGGCCTCTCCGTCATTTGGGGCGGTTCGTTCTTCTTCATTGCTGTGGCGGTCGCAGAGTTGCCGCCCTTTACGATCGTCGGGTTGCGCGTCTCGCTAGCCGCGCTTGTGCTGTGGGCGGTCGTCGCCGCGCGAGGCATGGCGATACCGCGTTCTCCCAAGGCGTGGCGGGCGCTGCTGGTCATGGGCACGCTGAACAACGCGATTCCGTTTACGTTGATTACCTACGGCGAGATGGAGATCGCGTCGGGGCTGGCGGGGATCCTGATCGCCACAACGCCCCTGTTCACGGTGTTGACCGCGGGAGTCTTTCTGGCCGACGAACGGATTTCGGCGAAGAAGATCATCGGCGTTTTGATCGGCATGGCAGGCGTCGCGGTCATGATCGGGCCAGCTGCGCTGAAGGGAATGGGCGGGGCAGCGATGGGACAGCTGGCGGTGTTGGGCGGAGCAGCGTCGTACGCGTCGGCGGGCGTCTATGGCCGTCGATTTAGGGTGATGGGGATCAGCCCTATCGTGGTGACGGCGGGGCAAGCGACTACCGCAGCGCTCTTGCTGATTCCGCTCTCTTTAGCAGTGGACAGGCCATTTTCGTTGCCCTTCCCTAGCCCTGCCGCGTGGGGCTCCGTCGTGGCGTTGGGGTTAGTTTGCACGGCATTCGCTTATGTTTTCTACTTCCGCATCTTGGCGACGGCAGGGGCGACAAACATCGCCCAGGTGACGTTCTTAGTTCCAGTCTCGGCGGTGTTGCTGGGTTGGCTTTTTTTGGGCGAGCGGCTGGAACTGATTCACTTAGGAGGGATGGCCCTGATCGCCTTGGGGCTGTCGGCGATTGACGGGCGGCTATGGCGCCGCAGGCTCTCCACCGCGCGCGCTTGCTAAGCGGCGGCGGTAAGAACCGTTACTTCGACAGAGGCCGACGAGGACTACACTCAGGAGCATGAAACGCTTACTTCTGTTGGGAGCTTTGTTTGCCATGAGTTTAGGAGCCGCGCCTTCCGTCGACGATTTCGACATGAAGACCATTGACGGTGATACGGTCTCGTTGAGCCAGTACGACGGCAAGGTCAAGTTGTTCGTCAACGTCGCCAGCCGTTGCGGCTACACGCCGCAGTACGAGGGGCTGCAGGCGCTTTACGAAAAGTACAAGGATGACGGGCTGGTGATTTTGGGATTCCCGGCTAATAACTTCGGGCAACAGGAGCCCTGGTCGAACGCGGAGATCAAGACGTTTTGCAACCGCGAGTACGGCGTGAGCTTTCCGATGTTTTCGAAGATCTCGGTGAAAGGCACGGATCAACACCCGTTATACAAGTTCCTGACATCGAAGACCGGCGAGCAGATTGGCTGGAATTTCACCAAGATTCTCGTCGGCAAAAACGGCGAAGTCATCGAACAGTTCGAATCGAAAGTTGAGCCACTGGCTCCGGAACTCACGGGCGCGATTGAGAAAGCGTTCTAACCTCGCCTAGACGGATTATCATGGGGCCAGAGAATTCCGGGCCCCATGAATCCC
Organism: Acidobacteriota bacterium; assembly: GCA_027592785.1. Lineage (GTDB taxonomy): Bacteria > Acidobacteriota > Terriglobia > Bryobacterales > UBA6623 > CAMPKL01. The sequence continues at coordinate 248 of JAQCLD010000185.1, read as the reverse complement.
TTCTTCTATAAGACATTCGGTTGGTTACCGGGCCGAAGGCTATGGTTGCCTTCGGCCTTTTTGCTGGCCTTCGGCGTGCAAACGGCGGTCGCGCAGGGGCCCGTATTTCTGTGGAAGGTCACCAGCAACGCGGCGGAAGTCTACCTGCTGGGCTCCATCCATCTGGCCAAGCCGGACATGTACCCGCTAGTTCTTTGACCGCGTGATACTTGGTTGTTTATAGCCGAACTTGCGACGTGCGGTTTTGC
>JAQCLD010000004.1 GCA_027592785.1 Acidobacteriota bacterium | reverse complement strand
CGCGAGCAAGCCGAAGCCGTTGCCGACCACGAGGAGTGGAAAGAAGCGCGCTTCGGGCAACAAGAGGTGCCGCGCAGCGAATTGGTCGCCACACTCAAACGTCTTCTGAAAATTTAAGAAGTTCTGATGAGCACAACGCCGCCGGCCAGCAGCCCGAGCCCCAAGACGCGCTGTAGGCTGACGTGGTGCACCGGGAATCCGACCAGTCCGTAGTGGTCGCAAATCACCGAGGCTGTTAGCTGCCCCAAGATGACACAAGCGAGGAACGTTCCCGCTCCCAGTCGATGCGCCAGGAAGATCCCGGAGAGTACCAAGCAAGCGCCCATCGAGCCGCCAATCCAGCACCACCAAGGAACTTTGCTGATCGCTTGCAACGACGGCGGCGACGCCTGCATCGTCAGCGCGGCGATCCCCAGGATCGTGAAGCCGACCAGGAAGTTAGTGATTGCCGCGTAGATCGGGTGCGGGAAGAAGCCGCGCAGCGAAGCGTTGATGCCGGCTTGCAGGGGAACCATTGTCCCTGCGAGAGCGGCGAGTATGACGAACAGCACTTGCATGGCCCCATTGTGTCGCAGGAGTCAGCTAGCATGTTGGCCATGACCCGACCGACTTTATGGGCCGCATGCATCCTCGCCGCGGGACTACTCTCCTGCGGCAGCGAGCCGCTGACAGCCGTTGAGCAAGCCAGGCTTGAGAAGGAATTTCAAGAGTCGATGACCGATGTCGTTCTTGTGGGAAACTTCACCGTCACGGGAAGGGGTGACGATGCGCAGCTGCGTCCGGAGCGCTATGAAGTCAAAAGCGTCAATCATGTCGCCGGAGATATCTGGACCTTCACGACGCGCATTCAATACGGCGACCACGATGTGACCGTACCGGTCCCGGTGAAGTTGATGTGGGCAGGAGATACGCCTGTGGTGACCTTGACGGATGCCGATATTCCTGGCTTGGGTGCGTTCACCGCGCGAGTCGTCTTCTTCCGTGACCACTACTCGGGCATGTGGTGGCACGGCGAAACCGGCGGTAATCAGTTCGGGCGTATTCTGCGCGGCGACGAAGCCGACGCCGAATAGTCTAGAGGCCGAGCGAGTCGGCAGCGTAGGCCAGGCCGGCGCGAATGTTATCGTCTTCGAGCTTGATGTGTTCTTCAGGCGACAGAGCGCTAATACGCGGCAGCTCTTCCTTCGGTTCGGTCTCGCGAATGAGCTTCATGGTGCGCACGACGTCTTGCCCGGGGATATCGGTCCCCATCGTTGCCCAATAACTGTCCTCTAGATAGGGGACCTTTAATGCGTCGCGGGTCATCGTCTCGAGCGTGAACCTGAGGTTCGGCTGCGCTTGACGCAATGTCGAGACGGCTTGACGCAGATTGATGACGCCGCTTCCGAGTTTGGCGTCAAAGAGCAGGAATCCCTGGTTGTAAGACTTCAGGCTGTGGTCTTTGATGTGGCACGAGTAGGCGAACTTGGAGAAGGCCCGGGCAATGTCTACGGGGTCTTCCATCAGCGCGTAATTGTTGCCGAGATCGACGCAGACGCCGATGAACTCGCTCTGGATGCGGTCAATCAGTTGCAGCAAATCTTCGCTGCGCAAATCTTTGTGGTTCTCGATAGCGATCTTCATCTTGCGTTTGCGCAAGATCGGTTCCGCTAGAGTGACCGACTTCCAGGCGGCCTGCCTGGCCTCTTGGAATTGCTGCATGTCGGTGTAGGACTCATAACGCCTGCCCGAGAACAGCACGGTACGAATCACGCTTGCTCCGGCTTGCTCTGCGGCGCGCACGGTGTCGCGGAAGGCCTCGAGATCGGATTCGCTACGGGGTAGTTGAGCCGAAGCCTCGAAGTACATGCCGTGCTTGTCGAGGAGGTTATGCAACTTGCGGGCATAGCCGCCGTTGTCGTTCGGCAACGCCGCTTGGATGCCCCCGGCGCCCAATTCGGCGCAGTAGGCGGCGAATCGTAGCGGGTCGGTAATGGGCGTGTCGCCGCGCTGGCGTTCGACGCTTGAGCGGTAGAAATACGAGGCGCTTCCGACCCCCACCGAGGTCCGCGGAGCGCCGGAGAGCGAAGAGATCGCGGCCGGGGCGGCTGCGGCGAGTGCGGCAAATTGACGACGTGTCATGGCGATTATGTTTTAATCTCCCGTGCGAAGGATAACATCGAAGCGGCTAAACTGATCGAACGTATGCAGTACTGGCTCGTAAAATCGGAACCCTTTAAATATTCCTGGGAGCAGTTCGTCAAAGACAAGGGGACGTTCTGGGACGGCGTGCGCAACTACCAGGCGCGTAACAACTTGCGAGCGATGGCCAAAGGGGATACGGTGCTTTTCTATCATTCGAACGAGGGATTGGAAATTGTGGGCATCGCCAAGGTCGCTAAGACTGCCTATCAAGATCCCACCACGGACGACGATCGCTGGTCGGTTGTTGACCTCAAGCCTGCAAAGGCGTTGAAGAAACCCGTGACACTGGCCCAGATGAAAGCTGACGAACGTCTCAAGAACATGAAGCTCGTCCGCCAGGGCAGGTTGTCGGTTTCGCCGGTGACAGAGGACGAATTCAACGCTGTGCTGGACCTGGCTTCGTGAACCGCGCCAGCAGCGGGGCGAGGAGCGCCTTGCAGATTGCGGCCGCCGGCAGACTAGACATCAGAACTAGAGTGGGTGCTTCCATAACGCCACTAGAGTCCACCCGTTTGGAATCACCCTCCACCAGGGGTTCGACTTAATGCTCCTTAGCTCTTTACCCTAGTACTTGAGACAGCGCGGAGCGTCTCTCCAACGGCGTCGCGCCTCTCATTGGATCCCGCGGTAGGAGGCGATCAAATCTCGATCGTCTAGCGGCTCCGGCGCTGGCCGCCCCCAGAAATAGAAAGACGACGCGCCGTCATAGGCGGCGGCCCGGCGGACCAGGAACGGGTCGAGATACTTGAGCCAGAAGGCTGTTAGACGCGCGATCAACGCGGCGATGCGGCGTCCGCGATGTCCCCCTGCAAAGCTGGTCAAGAAGGCTTGCCAGCTCCAAGCCAACGCCATGCCGGGTCCGCAAGCCGGACCGGATTCGATCTCTTCAAAGAAGCGGAACAGGCGGCGGTGCCCCAAATGGGTGTACCGCGTGAAGTCGTGAGCGCCCGCATGGACCTGCTGCATGAACGGCGTCTCAGCGTAAACCATCCCATGGGGTTTTAGAACACGATGGATCTCAGACACGACGAGTTGCGGGTCCAGCGTATGTTCAAGCACGGCTTGAGCGATCACCGCGTCGAAGCTGGAGTCCTCAAAAGGAACTTGGTGGGCATCGCAGAGCAACAGAGTTCGAGGGGAAGGGAAAACGTCGGTTTCAATCCAATCGACGCCCGAATCTCCAAGAGCAGCCCCAAGTCCCTTGCCGACCGCTGCTCCGCCAAGGATGAGGATGCGTGGACGGTCGTTCTCGGCGACAGCGAGTTGGACGAACCGCCGGTAATTATCCGCGGATACGGGATTGCCGCTCAATGCCGGAAGGAGGCGCGCCGCCAAACTCGCCGCGGGCGCCGGCGGCGGATTGTGTCCAAAGACGCTCACTACGGGATCGATTAAGCAAGGCACGCCGCCGACTTCGGGATAGATTCGGTCGCAAGCCATACAGCGCAAAGCGGCCGCCTCGCGCACCAGCGCGCCACGGCAGACTGGACAGCAGAGACCGGCCATGTTGACGTTAACTTCAGTCGAGGGAGACTCGGGGGAGACGCTTCCGAACATAGGCGAATGAATCGACAGGAGGCGCGCACCTGTTTAGCGCCGATGTGGCTGGATTGTAGGACGTGCGGGCTTCACGGTAGCCCGTCCAGGCGAGCGTTAGTCAGACGCCATGTTAGTCAGACGCCCTTGACCCTGTTCCGCTTAACTTGATACCTTCGCCCATTGTCCCCCTTCGACCGTTAATCGATGAAACAACAGACTTTGTTTGGCTCGCTTTGGCGCACGGCGCGCCGGAGTCTCGGTCGCCGACCGCCATCGTTGCTGGTTGCGGGAACCAGCGCGCGTAGCGGTAAGACATGGATTAGCACGGCTATCTGCCGCCATCTGCATCGGCGAGGCGTGCGGGTCGTTCCTTTTCAAGCATTGAGCTTCTCCACGGAGGCGGCACGTTGCGGCGCAGGCGGCTCAATCGCCTTGGAACAGGCGCGACAAGCCGAGGCGTGCGGCGTCGCGCCGACGACCGACATGAATCCGTTGCGCTGCGTACCAGCTCCCGGTGGCGGTTACGATTTGTTGGCCGACGGCAAGCCCTGGCGGAGGCTGGACACACTCGACTTTTCGCCGTTGCTCGAGGTGCTGAACGAACGTATTGCGGCGGCTTACGAGAGGCTGTCGGCTGCTGCGGACTGCGTCGTCATTGATGGGCTGGGCGGGGCGCTTGAGCTGGACCAGCCTGTCTCCGCCCTGGCTAATCTAGCTTTGGCAGAACGGCTGGACAGTCGCGTTCTGTTGACGTGCAACGGCGAACGGGGCGGCGTTTACGCGTCATTGGTGGGCACGATGCTCATGACGACTGAGGAACAGCAAAAACTCATACTGGCTTGGGTTATCAATGAGTTTCGTAGCCCAAATGGAAGCTTTGAATCAGGGATAGAAATCGTCGAAGAGCGGGTTGGGCGTCCCTGCCTGGGCCTGCTGCCGCGCTCGCGGACTATTCGCTTGGGCAGCGGATCGGAAAGTGCTCCGGCGACGATCTCGCGGGACGAGTTGCGGGTGGTGATCCTGGACCTACCAGGGCGCTCGAGCGACGGTGAGTTCGACCTGCTGGGCGAGGCGGAGTACGTCACGGAGCCGACCCGCTACGATCCGGACGTGGTGATCATTCCGCCAACGCTATCAACCTTGGGCGACCTTCTGTGGCTGAAACGGACCGGCCTGGACCGCTGGGTTTTGGATCGCCGGAAAGAGGGAACGGCGATCTGGGGATTCGGTGGGGGTTGCCACATGCTGGGGCGATTCGTGTCGGACCCCAGTTCGAGTACGCCGGATAGAACACGGGTTCCTGGGTTGGGGTTGTTGCCGATGCAGGCCGACATCTTGCCGGACCGGGGTAGGGAAGAGATGACGGCGACGCTGGCGGACAAGGAGATCGAGTTCCAAGTCGACGTGCCGCGGGCGCCGATTGAAAGCCTGGCTGCTGGTCCGTCGCCATTCGCGACGATTGGCGGGCAACCGGAGGGTTTCCGGCAGCGCGGGATTGTGGGAACGATTTTCGGGGGGAGTTTGAAGAGCGCGACGGTTGTGGCTGAGTTGCTGGATGAGGTGTTACAACGAAGATCGCGGCCGGCGAAGACGGTAGAGAGTTCGGCGACACGGGAAGAGCACTACGAGAAGCTGGCGGATTGGTTCGAGGAGTATGCGGATATTGGACTGTTCGATGAGTTGTATTTGAAGTAGATATTCGAGTTCAAGCAGCACATACTTTCCGAGTCTTGGTCCCGCTCCTATCTGTGCCGCGGTGTCATCGAAGGAAGACAAAAGACGCTGAAGCGGGACTTCGCCCATTGGGACTACACGGGGCGGATCGGCTGGGCCGACGGCGTTGGACTCAAGTTCGGCCCGTTGTGGGGCGATAGTGCTTCTGCATGAAGACGACACGGCGGGTGCTGCACGTGGTTGGCGGGCTGCATACGGGCGGGGCGGAGACTTGGTTGGCGGCGGTGGCGCCGACGATGATCGAGCGTGGCTGGACGCCGCAGTTCTGTCTGCTGGATGACCGCGAGGGGCTGCTGGCTGAAGAGTTCCGGCGGTCGGGGATCGTGGTGCAGCACTGCTCGCGGCGACCGGGGCGACTAAAACGGCTCATTCGCGAGGGAAATTACTCGGTCGTCCATTCGCATGTGCTGCTGTTTAGCGGAGTGATCGCGGCCATTGCACAGGCGGCAGGCGTGCCGGTGCGCATCGCACACGCGCACAACTCACAGGACGGGCGCGGGCAGGGTTTGCCGCGGCAAGCGTATCGGATGTTGATGCGTTGGGGCCTCAGGCCTTGCGCGACGCACGCTTTGGCTTGTTCGACGGATGCGCAACAGTTCTTGGAGAGGCCGGCGGAGTGGTTGCCTTACGGCGTGGACCTGCGGCCGTTTCTGGAACCCTGCAAGCTGCTGCGGCGTGCGGATTTCGGTATTCCGGCTGACGCCTTGGTCATAGGACATGTTGGGCGTATGACGCGCCAGAAGAACCAGGCTTTCCTGCTTGAGGCGTTCGCAAAGGCAGCCGCTGCGGAACCGAGGCTGCACCTGGCGATCGCGGGTGAGGGTCCGCTCGACTGCCAATTGGCAGAACAGGCGCGGGCTCTGGATTGCGCGGAGCGGATACATTTTCTGGGACGCCGTGGGGATATCCCGGCGCTGCTTACAGGACTTTTCGATGCCTTTGTGATGCCTTCGCTGCATGAAGGGCTGCCAGTCGCGTTGTTAGAGGCGCAGGCCGCGGGCTTGCCTTGTTTGACGTCGGACCGAATCGGCGGTCAGCTGTTTGTGCTGCCGGAGATGATCGAGACTCTCTCGTTGGAAACGGGAGCCGGGGGCTGGGCCGAGCGGATGGTGAGGGCGGTGCGGCGCGGCAGGTTGCCACGGCGCGATGCGGTGAGGCGGATGACCTTGGCAGGGTTCGACAGCCGCATGAGCGCCGAACGGCTGGTTGGGTTCTACGAGAGAGCGATACGTGCGCTGGCCGACGGGCGCGAGCCTCTCGTCGAGGCGCCCTTCAGTTCGTAGTCCGTTCCGTCGATTCGCAAGTTGATGGAGCGACGGCGGACTGGATCGGGTTTCGTGCTGGCGAGCGTCGTGCTCGTACCAGGCATGCTGGCCGCGACGGCGTATTGGCTGGGAGACGACCGCTGGACGAGCCTGTCTGCCGGGCTCTGCCTGCTGTTCTGCAACTGGGTTTTGCTGGGACCCCTGCGGCTGAGTGCGTTGTCGCCAGCTTCGGTCTACTTAAACATTCTGGCGGTCTTTCACTTGGGACTCGTACTGCCGATTGCAGCAGGAATAGCGGTAGGACCGATTCCTGCTTGGGTACGGAGCGGATCGCTGCATGCGGCGTTGCTGTTGTTGGTTTTGGCGCTTGGTTGCTTCGCCTGGGGCGCAACGTCGGCCGCGGCTCGTGGAACACGGGTGCATACCGATGCGCCGAAAGGCGAGTGGCACAACGGGGCACTGTTCTACTGCGGCCTAGCGGCGATTGCGGCCGGAGGCGCGTCGTTGTTGTGGGGCATACGGGAGATGGGTTTTGGAAGCTTCATGGCAGCGACACATTTCGAGACTTATCGATTGGCACGAACCTACGATCCGCGTTTCTTCGTGACCAGTTTGCAGCTGACGCCGATGGGTTTCTATTTGGCTCTGGCCGCGGCGCCGCGAGAGCGCCTATCCGCGTTGGCCTGGGCGGGCGCGGCCTGGGCAGGCCTGATATTCGTGCTGGGGTATCGAGGTTTCGCGCTGACGCCAGTAGCGGCGTGTTTGGTGATTCTGACGAAACGTGGCGTGCGATTGCCTCGCTGGGCCTGGGCAGGCGGATTGGCTGCGGTGCTGATCGCGATCCCCATGTCGCGCCAGCTTCGGGATACGAAATTGTCGGAGCGCACGATGGCGGCGAGTGACCTTTCGCTGGCGCCGCTGGAGGCGATTCAGGAAATGGGCGGAAGTTTGCGGCCGCTCATCCATACGATCGACCTGATGGAAAACGAGCAGTACCGCTGGGGCCGTACGTATTCACAGGCGGTAAAGCAGATTGTTCCGAATCTGTCGTTGCGCTGGGGGGGAGACGTCTATCTGCCGGTGGAGGACCTGCCGCCTAGCCACTGGGTCTCTCGACTGGCGGCCCCGTGTAACTACCGAAACTTTGGCGGCCTAGGTTGCTCGGCGGTGGCCGAGCCGTACATGAACTTCGGCCCATGGGGCGTGGCGCTGGCCTTCTGGCTGCTCGGTTACGGACTGGTGCGGGTCGACCGGATGGATCTGCGGCGTCCGACGCAACTTGCTTGTTTGGGCATGGTGTTGGGACCGCTGTTGTGGGCGACGCGAAATGGTTCGGGCGTTTTTGTGAGGCCCGCGATTTGGGGTCTGGCGCTGACGCTCGCGGCGCGTCTTGTGGGAGACAGCCTGGCCCGAGCGCGTTCCCGGAGAGTGCAGAGAGTTCGGGTTTCGCCGCGATTGCGGCCTTCTACTAACTTGTGAGGAAGTCGATGACAACACCGTCGCGCCTAGGAAGGCGAATTGCGATTGCCCAGCCGGAGACGCCGGATATCGATGCCACGCTCGGCCGCTTGCGCACCGTGCTGGAGAGCGGCTCCTTCACGAACGGCGTGGAAGTCGAGCGGTTGGAGCACGAAGTAGCGGAGGCGCTTGGTGTCGCGCATTGTGTGGCCGTCTCCAGTTGCACGTCAGGACTGATGTTGGTGGAGAGATGTCTGAATCTTTGCGGGGAAGTGATTACGCCGAGTTTCACGTTCTTTGCTACCGCGCATGGATTGTTGTGGAACGGTTTGAGGCCGCGATTTGCTGACATCGACGCGCAGACCGCGCAGATCGATCCGCGGAGTGTTGCCCGCGCGATAGGGCCCGAGACGGGCGCGATACTGGGCGTGCATTTGTTTGGCTGTCCGGCGCCGGTTGTGGAGTTAGACGACTTGGCCAGGAGTCGGGGCGTCCCGTTGATCTTCGACGGAGCACACGCGTTGGGCGCGACGGTGGACGGCAGGACGGTTGCAGCATGGGGCGATGCGACGGTATATAGCTTGTCGCCCACGAAGCAGCTCACGGCAGGCGAGGGCGGGCTGATCGCAACTCGTCACGCGGCGTTGGCAACAGCTCTGCGCCAGGCCCGCAACTACGGCAAAGGCGTCGCCTATGATTGCGAAGTGTTGGGCCTGAATGCGCGCATGACGGAGTTTCAAGCCGCGTTGTGCCGCGAAGGCTTGTCCTCGTTGCCGGCCTCGATTGAGCGCCGCCGCAGGATCGCTGCGATATATGAACAGGAACTGTCGCCGGTTGAGGGGATTCGTCTACAAACGATTCCGGGCAACACCACGAGCGGGCGCAAGGATTTCGCCCTGTTTGTACGAACCGACCAGGGATTTAGACGCGAGGCCATCGAGGCGGCGCTGGACTCGGCGGGGGTGGAAACGCGCAGATACTTCGACCCGCCGCTTCATGAACAGAGGCTCTATCGCGAGTTCCACGATCCGGATCGAGAGCCGTTGACGGAGACGATGCGGGCAAGCCGCGAGGTCGTTTGCCTGCCGATACACCGCGGCGTTTCAGAGGCCGATGCAAAGGTCATCGCGGGGATTGCGGCAGCCGTGTCGCAAGGTGTTGTAGCGGTTTCTCGCTAGAGACTGCCCACGGCATTCTTAAGGTTTTCCGCAGAGCGGCCGATGTGCACAGTGAACGGCTCCGAATGCGGCGTCGAATGAGTAAAAGGAAGAAAACCCATGCGAACACGATTCTGTCTGTTGCTAGTCATCGCCCTAACGGGCAGCCCGTTACTCGCCGATTCCCTCGGAGGCCTGACGGTCTCGGGCAAGGTTTGGACCAACCAGGTTGCCTTGCCCAGCGGGTCCAGCGTTTACGCCGGAGACCGCATCCAAACCGATGCCAGCGGCGTGGCGGTATTGGGTATTGGGACTCATCGTTTGGAGATACGGCCTGACAGCTCGGTTACCCTCCGCGGAGACTCTCTGGACCTGCATCGCGGCGTGGTGGGTTCATCCGGCCACGACATCGTGTTAGGTGATACGGCGGTTTCGGCGGGGGGCGCAAACAACGAGGCGTGGTTTGTCGTTTCCGAGACGGACGGCCAAGTGCTGGTCGCCGCGTATCGTGGAGACGCCTTGATTCGCGACCGCGACGGGCGCAGAACAATGGTGCCAGCGGGTTCGTTTGCGATGGCCGCGGCGGCCCCTCAAGGTACGCAGCCGCCCAAAGACTCAACCACAAAGGGCACCACAAGTCGTGGGGCGGAGAGCGCCGCGACGAAGGGTAAATGGAGTGTCGGCAAGCTATCGGCCACGAAGTTGGCTTTGATTGCGACGGCCGGTGCGGCGGCAGCGACGGCGGGCGTCGTATCAAGCGGCGACGACTTGCGCGATGAGTCGGTCAGCCCGTAGTAGGCGCCTCAAGCAACTCAATTGAACGCAAAGCCCTGCCTCACGGCGGGGTTTTGCTATTTGGCGGTCGCCCAAACGTCGTCCAGCGAGGTGACCGTGTGCTGCGGCGCATGCGCCGGCGTCGGGGCCGTTGCCTGGCTGTAGATGCCGCTTGTTCTTTGGATACTGATGGACGTCCAGCCGAGTTGGTTGGGCGCCAAGAAGTCCTTGTGGGGATTGTCGGCGATGTAGACGAAGCGCTGGTCAGACCCGAACACGGTTTGTACGAGTTCAAACGCGGCGGGGTGCGGTTTTGATTTGCCGACGCCGAGTTCCGCCGTCACGACGATGGACGCAAACCTGTGTTCGAGCGCCAGGGCGTCGATCTTGGCGCGCTGGGATTCCCGAGGGCCGTCTGTGACCAGGGCTAGCGGCAGCTTGAGATTGCGGGCCCGGTCCAGCAGGCGGCGCGCGTCTGGGTGTAGGTCGATCACCGGTCTGTGCAAACGGTAGGCGCGGACCATATCCCCAACCAGTTCCGTGTCGACGCGCCCGCACCGCGATTGCAGTACCGTGTCGAAGATGCGTCCGCGCTCGCCGTTGAGAAAACGCTCCCAACAGGCGTCCCCGAAAGACTGAAGCCCGATGCGCTCCGCGGCCAGGGAGTCGACTATGGCGAACCCGCTGCGGACGTAATCGCGTTCGGGGTACAGCGTGTCGTCAAGATCGAGTACGAAGCAGGTCGCTTGAAGCATGGACCGCCTTGGTGTCTGGGTTGGACGGCGCATCGGGCAAGGTGTAGACCGCCGAGTCGTAGCGCAGCATGGTGAGTCCGTCGACCCAGCCGTCGTAGTAATGAATGGGGCTTGCCGACGGGTCAATCATCCACTTCGTGAATCGCGCCCCGGCACGGTCGGCGAGGGGGTATCCGCCGCCGAAGCGGGGGTTGATTTCAATGACGCGCATGCCGGCCGTGGGATCGAGAAAAATCTGCACGTTGAGGGGACCGCGGCATCCTGGCAGCGCGTCTACGACCTCGGACGCAAGCTGCATCAGTCCGTCGTGCTTCTCTGTGCGTCCTTTGGAGACTTCTCCGGCGCGAACCTCTAAACGACGGCAGGGGACGGCGCAGAGCGCTCTACCCTTGGCCCCGGCCCAGACATGCACGGTGTATTCGACTCCCGGCGCCAGGGTCTCGATGACCAGGTCTCGGTTGAGGCACGCTTCTAACTCTGCCCGGTTGTGAATGCGTTTGACGCCCACCGAAGCACTGCCCCGAGCAGGCTTGGCGATCAGCGGGAAGGGCAGGGCGGACACTTGCTCCAAGGCCTCAAAAGGCGTGAACTGCGAAACGGCTGGGAATCCGTTGTTGTGCAACCAGCGGTTTGTTTCGCGCTTGTCAGCGCTGATCTCAATCGTCTCGCAACTAGACAGCCAAAGCGCCGCGCCTGTGCTCTGGAGTTCATCTCGATGCGCCGCCAAGACGGCCAGCTCCGTGTCGATGGTCGGCACGATGGCGTCGACGTGATGCGCGGCGCAGGCCTCAACCAACGCCGGAATGAATTGAGGGTTATCGCATCGCGGTACGGTGCAAGTCTCGTCGGCGAAGTGCAACGCGGGGGCTGTGTCGGAGGCGGCCGCAGCGATGATCTTGCCGTTAGCGTCGAGCGCACCTAGAGCGGAGCGGAAACATTCGAGCAACCCAACGCGGCGGCCCGCAGAGGAGATCAGCACGTTCATATCGGCTTCCTCGCTAGCGCAAGACAGCCTCCAGGAATGCGCCAACGCTGTTCGCCCACGATTAACCAAGAGTCGAACCAGCGCAGCGGCGCCAGCAAAGCCGCGGCGAGGGCTTTCGCCGGTAAATATGCGGAAGGGTAAACTCGCGCCGCTATGACGGACACGAACTCGACGACGATTCGATAGAGCGCGGTGCCTGGTCCGACTGCTGGTTCCAAGGCTTCGACAGCCAATCCGGCGCGTTGCAACATGGCCGCCAGCCCCTCGTGGGTGAAGCGCCAATAGTCAGCCGGCGCGGCGTGGTAGCCAATTATGAAAGGGGTTTGCAGGTAGAGCAATCCGCCTGGGCGAACGACTCTGGCCAGTTCCGCTAGCGCTAGTTGCGGCTCGCGCAAATGCTCCAGAACCTCCTGGGAGACGGCGACGGAAAAGGTGTTGTCGGCGAAAGGAAGCTTGTCCGCGGAGGAGAGGTAGTCTGGGAGCGCTAACGGGTCGAGGTCCACGCGCAGTATCCTAGGATGCAGGTTAGTAGCCCCGCAGCCCACGTTGAGGCCCGGAGCGGACGAGGCATCGAGTTCTCGCAACGCCTGGTGTAGGGCCTGTTGGATTGGCCGGGAAGTATTATGTCGCGCCAAGATCTTGCTCACGTACCAGCGATGCAGAGCGGAGCGGCGCATACGGAGCACATCGGCTGATTAGGGCCGCCGGTGTAGAACTACGAGAAACGGAGACGGAGTCGCCGACTCACGGGCTTCCACGCCCTGACCGCTGAGAACGATCGAAAGCGTTTTGACGAGTATTCGTAGGTCTAGCCTCAGGCTCCAGTTCTCGACGTACCAGACGTCCAACTCAAGTCGATGTTCCCACTCGGACTGATTTCTGCCGTTAACTTGAGCCCAGCCGGTCAGTCCCGGCGGAGCGAGAAAACGCCAAGCCTGCCGGGGAGAGTAACGGGAGAGGTACGCGGACAGCAACGGACGGGGACCGACGAGGCTCATTTCGCCGCGCAGAACGCTCCACAACTGGGAAAGTTCGTCGAGACTCCAACGGCGCAGGAATCGTCCTGCCCTGCTGAGGCGCTCGTTGTCGGGAAGCAGCTCGCCAGAGGCCGATCGCGCATTGGACATCGTCCTAAATTTGTGGACCACGAAGAGACGTTTCCGATGGCCGGGCCGCACCTGGCCGAAGAGAATGGGACCGGCCCGCGATGCCAACAGAGCAAGAGCGATCAAGGCGATGACCGGGCTGAATAGGATCATCAGCGCCAGAGCGGCCAACACGTCGAAGGTACGCTTGACCGCCGCTTGCAACGCTGGGCGCCCGATCGGATTGCTTTCGATGAGACGCCCGTAGAGCTCGAATTTATCGACCCAGATCAGATCGGGTTGAAACTGGCGGAGGACGCGGCCTCGGGCTGCTTGGCCCATTTTTGTGGCAGTCTCCGGCGACTCGAGTAGTTGCAGTATTCCATCGGCAAGGGCCGGAGCGTCGGCAATGGGGACGATCAGACCGGTCCTCGTGTCGACGACGGCGTCGCACATTCCGGTACAGTTGGCGGCAACGATTGGACGGGCTGCTGCGGCAGCTTCGAGGGCGACGAGCGGAAAGCCTTCGCGGTAAGAGGGCAGCGCGACGACGTCAATATCGGCGTAGTGCGGAGTCGCGTCCGCCACAAAGCCCGTGACTCGAATTGCGGGGTCCTGGAGGATCTTTTCGCGGATCTGCGGCGGTACGGGATCTCCGGCTTCGAAGTCGCCCACCAGCAGTAGTCGCGCGTCCGGTCGTTGCCTCTTCACGATGTCGAAAGCTTTGACGAGTTCGACGATGCCCTTGTCCCGCGTAAGCCGCCCGACGAATCCGACAGTCTGACTCCGAGGACTCTGGCGAGCGATTGCAGCGAATCTGGCGGCGTCGATTCCGGCGGCGCTTCCGGGGCCAGCCACTAACCCGCGATGAGCAGGGATGACACCCAAGGTTCGCGCCTGCCTCAACAGACTGGGGCTGACGCAGATGGTTTCGTCCGCAAGTCTCACGGTGAGCCTCTCTGCAAGGCGCGAGAGCCCGCGGCGCCAGCCGCGAAGCGTTTCTAAGCGAAGCCCATGCAGTGTATAGAGCGAAGCAGGGACTCCCGCCAATCTAGCCGCGATGCCGCCAAGCAAGCCGGCCTTGGGCGTACCACACTCCACCAGTTCGGGCCGCAGGCGCTGGAACTCGCTCCACAGCCGGTAGAGCGAAACGATATCGCGCAATGGGCTCAGTCCGCGTTCCATCGGCAGGCCCACTGTCTCGACGCCTTCGTCGATCCCGAAGCGCTCCAAATCGGGGCCGGGCGAACTGATTACGGTGACCCGGATGTTAGCGGCCCGCCATAATCGTCCGTGGCCCGCGAACATGCGGCGCGCGGCCAGCGAGGAAGTTAGGACGTATACGGCGTGCGGGCGCGCGGTCACATCACTACGTATCGGCGGGTTTAGCCGATGGTAGTAGGTAATCGTCCGCGTCGCGGCGCTATGACTCCGTCTCGGTGAGGCTCAGTAGCGCCGCTTCGTCGAGAATAGGCACGCCGAGTTCCGTTGCTTTTTCGAGCTTCGAGCCGGCCTTTTCGCCGGCGACGACGTAGTTCGTCTTCTTGCTGACGGAGCCGGAGACTTTGCCGCCAAGGGCTTGGATGCGCCCGGCGGCTTCGTCGCGGGTGAGGTTCGCTAACGTCCCGGTAAGCACGAAGGTCTGTCCCTTAAGGCGCAGGTCGCGCTTCACCGGCGGCGGACCCTTCATCTCCATCACGACGCCCGCGGCAGCGAGTTGGGCGAGCATCTCGATGTTGCGATCGGCGGCGAAGAAGTCCTGAATGGCTTCGGAGATTCGCGGGCCGACCTCTTCGACTTCTTCCAGTTGGTCTCGCGTGGCTCCACGCATCGCTTCGATACCGCGAAAGCCGTCGGCGAGCAGCTGCGCGGTGCGTTCGCCAACGTAGCGGATCCCCAGGGCGAAGATGACGCGCGCCAAAGGCGTTTTCTTGGAACTCTCGATGGCCGCAATGACGTTGGCGGCAGACTTGTCGCCCATGCGGTCTAGGCCGGCGATCTGCTCTTGGGTCAGTGCGTAGACGTCGGCCAGGCCGCTCAATAGGGTGGTGTCGACGAGCTGTTCCACGAGCTGCTCGCCCATGCCTTCGATATTCATCGCCCGTCGCGAGGCGAAGTGCTGCAAAGATTCTTTGAGCCGCGCGGGACAACTGACGTTGACGCAACGCCGAATCACCTCACCTTCTTCGCGAACCAACGGCGTATCGCAAATCGGGCAGTTGGCGGGCATGCCAAACGTCAGCCTGTCGTGCGGACGATGTACGACGCGGATGACCTTGGGAATGACGTCGCCGGACCTCTGGATGAGCACCGTGTCGCCAATGGCCAGCTCAAGCCGGGCGATCTCATCTTCGTTGTGCAATGTTGCGCGCGAGACGGTCACTCCACCGACGAAGACTGGTTTGAGCAGGGCCCGCGGCGTCACCGCACCGGTGCGGCCTACTTGGACATCGATGCCTTCGAGGATGGTCTCTTGTTGTTCTGCCTGAGGCTTGAACGCGATCGCCCAGCGCGGAGACTTTGCGGTGAAGCCCAGCTCGCGCTGCTGCGTCAGTGAATCGACTTTGATGACGACGCCGTCGATTTCGTAGGGCAGGGAATCTCGTTTGGCGAAGGACTCTTCGGCGAACGCCAAGACGCCGTCGATGCCGGAAACATTGGTGCGATTCGGATTGACCTTGAAGCCGAGGCTGCTGAGCGTTTCGAGCGTTTCCCAGTGCGTGGAGCGCGGGACCGTATCGGCGTGTAGCGCGTAAGCGAAGTAGGCCAGATTGCGCGAGGCGGTGATCTTGGCGTCCAGGGTGCGCAGAGCGCCCGCGGCGGAGTTGCGTGGATTGACGTAGGCCGGCTGGTCGGCTTTTAACCTCTCGGAATTAACCCGCTGAAAGGAGTTGAGGGGCATCACGACCTCGCCGCGTACTTCGAAGTCGGCTCCCGCCAGGCCGGCGCTCTTGAGCGCAGCGTCGTTTATTTCAAGAGGCAATGAACGTATGGTTTTGGCGTTCTCGGTGACGATCTCGCCGGTCGTGCCGTCCCCACGCGTCAAGGCTAGCGAGAGTAAGCCGTTGGAGAAGCGGACAGCGAGCGACAAGCCGTCCAGTTTCAACTCGCAGACGTAGTCAAGCTGCTCTTCGGCTAGACGCTCACGTGCACGAGCGTCGAACTCACGAATCTCTTCTTCGTTGAAGGCGTTGTCCAAACTCATCATGGCGACGCTGTGGGCTGCCTTTTCCACGCCCTCACGCGGCACGCCGCCGACCCTTTGGGAAGGAGATGAGGCGGTGATGAGCTCTGGATGTTCGGCTTCGAGCGACTGCAGGCCCTTCATGAGCCGGTCGAACTCCGCGTCGCTGACCTCGGGTTGATCGAGAACGTAGTAAAGATGCTCGTGTTTGCGGATCTCTTCGCGCAGTCTAGAGATCTCTTCGGCGGGAGACGCCGGCTGAGAGGTCATATGCGAATTATGATAGGTTTTGGCCCACTGTCGGTATCGACGCGCGGCCTTGATATTCAACCCGACTGCGGGCAGAGGTTTCTATCAACCCGCGAAGCCCGTGGATCAGGTCGCGGAGGCGCTGCGCGAGCACGTCGACGAAGTGCTGCTGTTGCCCACCACGTCCGAAGAGAGGGCCGAGGCCCAGGCACGCCGCGGCCTTGCCCAGGGCTGTGATCTGATTGCTCCGCTGGGAGGCGACGGTACGATCAACGAGGCCTTGCAGGCGGTCGCCGATTCCGACGCGGCGATGTTGCCGTTGGCGGCAGGCACCGCCAACGTTTTCGCCCGAGAGACCGGCATGGGCTTGGACGCGGTCAAGACGGCCGCGTCGCTGCCGAGCTTAGAAGAACGAGTTGTACCGTTGGGCGTGGCTGAATTTCCGGAGGAGGGCAGGGAACGACTGTTCCTGTTGATGTGCGGCGCCGGCATCGATGCGAGTGCGGTGTACAGCGTCAAACCGGGGCTCAAACAGCAGGTCGGTATCCTGGCCTATGTCTGGAGCGGACTGCAGCTGATGCTGCACCCGTTGAGCGCCATCACGGTCCTGCTGGGAGAAGAAAAGTGGACGGGCGGGCTGATTGTAATCTCCAAGAGCAGGCTCTACGGCGGCGGCTTGGTGCTGACTCCTGGGGCGCATCTTTTGGCGGACCGCTTTGACATTGTGTGTTTTCGGTCGCGGTCGCCGCTGCAGTATCCGGGTTACTTGGCGGCGGTGGTGACGCGCACGATGGACAAGCTGCAGGGCGTAACACACCGCCAGTTTGCGAAGGTTGAAGTGGTCGCGGCTGAAAATTCAGCCGGCGCTTACGTCCAGGTGGACGGCGAGTTAGCCGGCTCACTGCCGGTATGCGTGCGGCTGGGTCCGGAAAAGGTCAAGGTTCTGGCTCCTGGCGAGTACTGGGCGCGTCGCGAGGACAATGGATAATCTGACGCATTCGCTGGTAGGCCTGCTGATCGCGCGGGGCGCTCCAGGCCCTTCGGTCCCGCGCGCAGCTGCCCTGTGCGTAATCGCGGCCAACATCCCGGACCTGGATATTGTTTCGGCGTTCGACCCGGCCACGTATCTGGTTTATCACCGGCACATCACGCACGCGGTTGTGGCGATCCCATTCATGGCGGCGCTGGCGGTCTTGTTGGTGAACGCGTGGGGCCATCGATCCGTGAGAGCCGTGCTTTGGCGGCAGTGGGCTCTGGCTCTGGCCGCGGTGGGATCGCATGTCGCGTTGGACATGATGAATTCATACGGAGTGCGGCTTTGGCTGCCGTTCTCGGAGGAGTGGTCAAGCTGGGACCTGTTTTTCATCATCGACCCGTTGATCTGGGCGTTGCTGGCGGCGGCGATACTGGTTGCCCTACGCTGGCCCGTGCGCATAGCGGCGGCGCGCGTGGGCTTGGCGGCGCTGGTTGCCTATGGGCTGGTGTCGCTATGGATTCGCAATGGGGTCGAGGCGCAGGTCGCTCGGATGGTTATTGCCGGGCAGGCTCCGATCGAGTTGCGGATGTTCCCCGCGCCTTGGACTGCTTTGGATTGGGCGGCGTATGTGCGCACCGAGTCCGGGCAATACTCCCTCAACCCGGCGACCCAACAGTTCACGGAGCTGGCGTCGGCGGACGCAAATGTGCTGGACGAACTGCACACGACGACTCTCGGCAGGGCCTACCTACAGTTCGCGCGTTTCCCTGTGGTCGTGGCGGCGCCGGGCGAGATCACGATAGGGGACGTACGCTTTGTCCGCGACGGGCGATTGGGCTTCGCTTACCGCTTTCAGGTCGACGATGCCGGCGCGATTACCAATGGCCGATTCGAATTCTAGATCTCGCCTTCTACGACCTTTCTGGATGACCAACGGTTGATGGCGAAGAAAACCAGTACTAGTGCGAGACCTAATCCGGCGGCCGCCCACACGTTGTCCTTGAGCAGCTGAGGCGTTCCCGCGCCGTACTTAAGGGCCAAAGCAGCTTCGCCAAAGTAGCGAATTCCGCGGCCCACCGTAGCGGCCAAGATGAAGGAAGGGATCGGCATCTGGAATACTCCGGCGGCGAGCACGAACAGCTTCGTCGGCAGCGGCAAGGGGATCATCATGGGCGGGATCACCGCCGCTGCGCCGTATTGCTGGGTCAGCGATTCAAGACGATCCATGCCCGCCGGCGAGACCCGCTTGAGCAGCATGGCGCGGCCACCGCGGCGAGCTATGACGTAGAGAATCAGCGAGCCGACAACAGAGCCGAACACGGCGATGCTCGCAGCCAGCCAAGCCGTCGACGGAGCCGCGATAACTTGCGTGATCAGCAGCGCATCGACGCCCTGCGGGATAGGGACGAAAGCAGAGTCGCCAAACGAGACTAGTAGAAGGCCCCAGGGCCCGAGAGTTGCAATGCTCCCGACGAGCCAATTCCCAAATTCTTTCATGCCGTTAGCTGGTCTTCTCTTTCGACGAACAGAGGTCGTATAGGCGGCAAATGTCGCATTTTGGTTTGCGCGCCACGCATACTGCCCGTCCGTGGTGGATGATCTGGTGAGAGAAGAGCACCCAACGCTTCTTGGGGCTGACCTTCATTAAGTCTTGTTCAATCTTCTTCGGGTCAGCAGCCTTGGTCAGTCCGAGTCGGTTTGAGATGCGCGAGACGTGAGTATCGACGACGACGCCGCTGGCGATGCCGAACCACGATCCAAGAACAACGTTAGCGGTTTTGCGCGCGACGCCCGGGAGGGTCAACAACTCCTCCATGGTAGTTGGTACTTGGCCATTGTATCGTTCGACGATGCCCTTGGCCGCGCCGATGAGATTCTTTGCCTTATTGCGGAAGAAACCGGTGGTGCGCACCAGTTGCTCAACGTCCGGTTGCGCCGCGACCGCCAAGGTTTGGACAGACGGATATGCGGCGAATAGCGCCGGAGTGACGATGTTGACGCGCACGTCGGTGCATTGCGCCGAGAGGATGGTCGCGGCCAACAACTCCCAGGCATTCGAATGCGTCAAAGCGCAGACGACATCGGAGTAGTCCTGATTGAGCCGTCTTAAGATCAGACTCACGCGGCGAGCCTCATCGGGGCCGCTCGCTTTCTCCTTCGCGCGCTTCATCTCACCATCTTCTCGTAATCAGACCATCGGGAAGAAGATCGAACCGAGCCAGGCGAACAGAAACGCCGTCAGTCCCATGACTGAGAGCGACACGCTCTTGGTCTTCAGCGCTTCCATTTCGGTGAGACCGGTCATCGTCTTGTAAACCCAGAAGCCGCTGTCATTCATCCAGCCGGCCATGATAGCCCCGCCGCCAGTCGCGATGAGTAGATAGACGGGGTGGTAGGGAAGCGGAGACTGCGTGATGAGCGGGGCCAGCATTTGGGACACAGTGATCATTGCGACGGTCGCCGAACCCTGCGCGACGCGCAGCATCATGGCGACTCCGAAGGCGAGGAAGAGATAGGAGATGCCCATGTCGGACGCGCCCTGGCTCAGCGAGTCCGCAACTCCGGCGGCGACCAGCATGCCGCCGAAAGCGCCGCCTCCGGCCGTAATCATAATGATCAGACCGGCGTCCTTGATGGCCTTCTCAGCGGGTTTGGCTAGATCGCGCAGACCCATATTCTTGTGCCGCGCCAAAACCCACAAGCCGCAAGCTGCGGAAAGAATCAGCGCCACGTTGGCGTTGCCCCAAAAAACCATCTGCTGGGCGAACGCGGTGCCCGAAAAGAACGTGTTGGCTACGGTGTTACCGGTGATGAGCAAGACTGGCAACGCAATCGGCAACATCGAAACGAAGAAGCCGGGCAGTTCGCTCTCAGGCCGGTTGGCGATTTCTTCTAACTCGGCCAGCGACGCACCGGGGGCCTCGCGCATCGGGATGTTTAACTTGCGATCGATCCAGACGGCGTATAACCAGGCGGCCAGAGATGACGGAATGCCGATCGTCAGGCCAACGATCATCACCAGTCCGATATCGAGGTTCATTGTCGCGGCCATGGCCAGCGGCCCCGGAGTCGGCGGCACGAATAGGTGCGTGGCTACGCCGCCGGCGCCGATGGACAAAGCATTCAGAACATAACGCTTGCCGCCGTTGCGAATGGTCATCGCCCTGGCCAAAGGAATCAATAGATAAAAGACCGTGTCGTGGAATACAGGGATGCTCAGCACGTAGCCGCTGACCAACATCGACAGCGAAGAGTACTTTTCGCCCAACCAACGGATAAACTGCCGTGTGATCCGGTCCGCGGCGCCGCTCTCCATCAGCGAATGGCCGATCAGGGCAGCCATGGCGATGGCCACGCCGATGCGTCCGACGACATCGCCGAAGCGCGACGTCACTTCAGGGATCACGCTAGCGAGTGGTATGTTCCGCGAGAGGATGCCGATCAAAATGGCGGAAAGAATCAACGCGACGAAAGCGTTGATCTTAAAGCGAATGATCAGCAGAAAAACTGCGATTGTGGCGATGAGGAGGACGATTAACGGGTGCATCGTGGCCGAACTCGAACGGACATGATAGCGGACTAGCCGCCGAAATCGAACCCTGGCTATCGGAATACCGCGATCAAACCATCGGGAAGAGCACAGTTCCTAGCCAGGCGCAAAGCAACGCCGTCACACCCATGACGGAAAGGCAGGCGCTTTTGGTCTGGAGCGCCTCCATCTCGGTTAGGCCGGTCATTGTTCTGTAGACCCAGAAACCGCTGTCGTTCATCCAACCGGCCGTGATCGATCCGCCGCCGGTGGCGATGAGTAAATAGACCGGGTGGTAAGCCAGCGGAGCGCCGGCAGCGATAGGGGCTAGGATTTGGGCGACTGTGATCATGGCGACTGTGGCTGACCCTTGAGCGATTCGCAAAAGCATGGCGGTTCCGAAGCCAAGAATTAAATAGGAAACTCCAGCGTTCGTCGCGCCCTCGCTCAACACATCGCCGACTCCCGCCGCTACGAGCATCCCGCCGAAGGCTCCCCCACCGGCGGTAATCAAAATGATCAAGCCAGCGTCCTTGATAGCTTTCTCTGCGGGCCCCGCTAGACCGCGGAGTCCCAGGCCTTTCTGTCGCGCTAGGCCCCAAAGGGCGCACGCGGCGGAGAGGATGAGGGCGAGGTTCGCGTTGCCCCAAAAGGCCATTTGCTGGGCAAAGGCGGAACCAGGATATAGGTTGTTGCTCACGGTGTTCCCGGTGATTAAGACGACCGGCAGCACGATAGGCAACAGCGAGGAGGAGAAACTCGGCAAGTCGGCTTCTGGGCGCTTGGCAATATCTTCCAGTTCCGCGATGCTCGCTCCCGGAGCTTCGCGGACAGCGATATTGAGCCGACGGTCAATCCATATCGCGTAGAGCCAAGCGGCGAACGCGGAAGGTACGCCGATTATTAGGCCCACGATCATCACGATTCCGATATCGATATTCAACGTCGCGGCCATGGCCAGGGGCCCCGGAGTCGGCGGGACGAAGATGTGTGTCGCCAGCGCGCCGGCCCCGATCGATAGAACGTTGAGCACATACCGCCGTCCGCCGTTGCGGATGGTCATGGCGCGCGCCAGCGGAATAAGAAGGTAGAAGACCGTGTCGGAGAAGACCGGGATGCTCAGCACGAAGCCGCTGACCAGCATCGATGCCGAAGAGTATTTCTCTCCCAGCCAGCGTATGAATTGCCTGGTGATCTTGTCCGCCGCGCCGCTTTCCATCAGGCAGTGGCCGATCACTGCCGCCATGGCGATGGCCACGCCAATGTTGCCGACGACTCTGCCAAATCGCGAAGTGACTTCCGGTATCACATCGGCCAAGGCGATCTGAGGCGACAGGATACCGATCAATATGGCGGACAAGATCAGCGCGACAAAGGCATTGATCTTGAGGCGGATGATCAGCACGAACACCGCGATCGTGGCTAGTAGTAGAACAAGTAAGGGGTGCATCGCGGGGCTGTCGCTTTGAGCAGCGAACGGCCATCATAGCTGAGATTCGGAGCGGATTACTCTTGGCTGACCACATCGGTCACGGCGAGTCGGCCCTCAGCAGAGAGTGTAAACAGGACCAGTTCCGCCGGATCTCCAACATTGAGGAAGCCGTTTCGCTCCTCCAGCGCAATCGCCTGGGCAGCGTTCACCGAGGCCATGCGCACAGCTTGTTCAACGCCAATACCGGCGAATCGCATGACGTTCTCGACTGCTTCGTCCATGCGCAACGACGAGCCCGACAAGCGCCCATCGGGCAGCCGTACGCTGCCGTCTGCCGACAGGCGCACCTGTTGGGAACCGAGTTGATGCAAGCCCGGCTCGCATCCGGCAGGGGCGACGGCGTCAGTCACCAGGAAAGCCCGCTGGGGGCCTTTCGCTCGTACGGCGATCTTGACGAACTCGGGCGACAGGTGGATGCCGTCGACAATCAGCCCCGCGAAGAGTCGATCGTCGGCCATCTGCCGCAAGATGTAGTTGCTCCCCTTGGGCAACACCGTATGGGCGCCGTTGCCCAAATGCGTCGTCATCGTGGCGCCCGCGCTCACCGCGTCGTCAATCTGCTCGTTTGTCGCTCCGGTATGTCCGATCGAAACAATCACGCCCGATTCCGCCGCGTACTCGATCAAGGCCAGCGCTCCCGTAGACTCCGGCGCCAGGGTCAACAGCCGTACCAAGCCTGCCCCCGCGTCTTGCAGCCTCTTGAATTCCTCGACCGATGCGGGACGCACATGCTCCAGCGGGTGAGCGCCGCGCGGCCCGTCCTCCGCTGAGATCCAGGGGCCTTCCACGTGGAAGCCGGCGATCGAGGCGCCTTCAGCAAGTTCACCCTTGGCGCGCACCAGGTTCGCCAGGCACGCCGCCATCTCGCCGAGGTCGCCGGTAATGACAGTGGGTAGAAGGCGCGTGACGCCAGTCTTGCGCTGCACCTGAATCGAGCGGCCAATCTGTTCCGTCGTCGTTGTCGTGGAATTGTAGTCCACGCCAGCGAAACCGTTGACTTGCAGGTCGATCCAGCCGGGCGAAATCCAAGTGGCGACCGAGGCCCCGGGTTGCGGCTCTATCTTCCGTATGAGGCCATCGGCGACGGTCACCGCTATCGGCGTACCGCTCTCGGGGGACAGTCCAGTGTAGGTCGTGCTAGATTCCAAGTCTCCAGTTTCGGGAGACTGACTTAGCAATGCAAGCGACAATCGGCGGCCGCGCAGTTAGTTACTTCGTCGAGGGCCAGGGAACCCCCGTGCTGTTGATGCACGCGTTCCCCCTGAACCAAACGATGTTTGAGGTACAGTTGCGCGATTTCTCGCGGATCGCAAAGGTAATCCTGTTTGACGTTCCAGGTTTGGGGCAATCGGCTCCAGGACCGGTCGGTATAGACGATCAGGCTCGCATCGCGGCGGGCTTGCTTGACGTGCTGAAGATCGACAAGGCAATCGTGGGCGGCGTCTCCATGGGCGGCTATGCCGCTTTCTCCTTCGCCCGGATCTTCCCTGAACGCCTGTTGGGGTTGCTATTGGCCGATACGCGTCCTGCCGCGGATACGGCCGATGCAAGAGCGGGGCGGCAAAAGTCGGCCGACTTCGTGTTGCAAAACGGCTCAGCGGAGTTAGCCAAACAACTACTGCCGAAGTTTGTAGGTGCGGCGGAGCTGGCGGACGAAAGAATCGCCGGCAACGTGCGCCAAATGATTGAAGCCGCCCCGCCGAAAGTGGTCGCCGACCTGCTGAGCGCACTCGGCAGCCGTCGGGACAGCACCGACCTGCTTTCGATGATCAAGGTCCCTACGCTAGTGATTTGCGGAGAAGAAGACGCCATCACTACAGCGGCTGAAGCTCGCTAGTGGTCTTCGAAGATTGCCGGCGCCCAGTACGTTGAGATTCCGGGATCCGGTCACCTGGCAAACCTAGAACGTCCCGAGAGTTTCAACGAGGCGGTGATTTAATGGCTAACGGCTCTTGGCCAATAAGCGTTCTGCGTCGGCCACAATCTCAGCCGCGACCGTAGGCTCTTCGCCGTGATAATAACCACGCACTTCGCCGTTCTGGTCGACCAGTGCGAAGCGCGTGCTGTGGGTGATAATGCCCGGTCCGGCGGAATATTCCGATGAGACGGCGCCGTCGCTGACAGCCAGCAGGAACCCGTGCAGGATCAAATCGTAGATCTTCTGCTTCTCGCCGGTTAAGAAAGCCCAGCGCGTGAAGTCAGCACCGAACGTCTTGCCGTACTCGGTCAACACTTCCGGCGTATCCGTTTCCGGATCCACGCTGAAAGACACCAGCGGAACATCCAACGATCGTTCAACAAGCAAGTCTTGGACGTCGCGCATGTGCGAGGTCAGCATCGGGCAGGGACCAGGGCAATTGGTGAACACGAAATCGGCAATCCACACCCGGCCCTGGTAGTCTTCGTCTGTCACGTATCGGCCATCTTGCGCAGTGAGTGCAAACGGCGGCACTGAAGCGAAATTGGGCAGCGGCTCGCGACGCTGACAGGCGTTCAGACACAACAAAAGCGAAGCGATGAAGACAGCGGGCCGCAAATCTTATTCTAGGGAGTCTCGTGAGTCACGACTGCCTTCACGCAATCCTTGGCAGCCGCCGCTTCGAAGGCGTCCGCCAACCGCTCCGCTGGGAAGCAGTGGGTAATCATCTGTGCGCCGAGATCGCGCAAAGCGTCGTCCGACGTCAGCAAATCAATCGCGGCATCGAAGTCGCCGCAACGCGAACTGCTCAGCCGTAGCTTCTTCTGCTGCAAATGTTGCAGTAGACTCACGCCTTCCGGCGCTCGCCCCGCATAGAAAATGGTGCCGGTCGGGCGCACTGGAGAATACGCCCCAAAGCCGCTTGGCCGTATGGCCTGTACCAACTCCTCCCGCGAATCGACCACCACGGCATCGGCTTTGGGCAAGCCGTTGGGAGGTTGATTTCGAAGCGATTCGGCAAGTTCGGCAACACTGCGAGTTCGAATCACGGCGGCGGATTCGGATACCCAAGAAGGGGGCTCAGACCGCGCCGTCCAAGCCACCACGCCGGCAACCCTGCCGGCTGCAGGGCTAAGTTGCTCGACCGCATTCACCGAGAGCATCTCCAAGGCCAGCTCGTCCACGACGAATTCGGTGAGCTGCTCGACACCCGCCGCTGGCTGACCATTCGTAGACTTCAGATGCACTTCGCGTGTAGCCGCGGCCAGGGCAGTCTCGAGGCCGGCAGGAGAGCCGCTGCAATCAATAACCACTTCAAATTGTGATTCGGGCTGCTCGCCGCTAACGTCCAGCGACGTGTCCGCGCCTAGGCTCCGTGCCAGTTGCAGCAAGTCGGGACGGCGAGCCAGCGCGGCAATCGAGAAATCTAGGTTCGTGCGGCGCCGGTGCTCGGCCAGTGTGGCCACAACCAACATTCCAAGTTTGCGCGGGCCCAGCACGGCAACGCGGTCCCCTTCGCGGATCTCAATCGACTGCACCGCGTTCAACGCCGCCGCCAACGGCTCGATCAGCACGGCATTGTCGGTTGGAACAGAGGATGGAATCCGCCGTAGCGCGCCAACCGGGGACAAGAACCACGGCGCGAAGCCGCCGGGAAGATCGTGGATGCCTAGGACGAGCCGGTCCGGGCAGTGGTTCGCTAGTCCGCTGCGGCAGAATGGGCAGTCTGTCTCGATCTGACGAGCGCGGTGCGAGGCGTTGATGTCGATGGCGAAGCGATCCCCGTTGTCGTCGAGCGCGATGACCTCGTGTCCAGTGACCTGCGGCAGCGGGAAGGGCAGGAAACGTCTGGCCAAATCCGTCGAACACACGCCGCAGGCAGCGCTTCGCATGAGCCGGTAACCGGCACCGAGCTCTAGCCAGCGAGATCCGTTGCGGGTGATCGTCCAGCCGCGATTTTCGTCGCCGTCATAGCCAAGTTGCACGGGTTCGAGCGCGCCGGAAGCGGTGTATTCGAGAGTGTCGAACGATACAGGCATAGCTAGCTAACGATGGGGATCTCCACCCGGTCGGCGAGTTCTTCCATGAGCATCAACACCAGTGCCCGTTGCGGATCGACTTTGCCGTCGTCGGGCTGATCAGGCTCGTGGATGGCGATCCAGGCATCCAAAAACTCCAGAATGGAGTCTTGCACGGCTGCCGCCTGTTTATCAGTGAGCACCGCCTCGGCGCTCAGGATGGCCTCTTTCAGCAATTCGGAGAACTTCACGACTTCTGTTGTACCTCGGTAGCCTGCGGGAGGTGTCTTATAATCTGGACTGTAGGAGATTAGCCGATGTTGATCAAGAAGCCGCAAGGTTGGGAGATTCCCGAACGTGAGGCGACCGACGAGTCCGTTTATCTCCGGCGCCGGCAGATCATCCAAGGCCTGGGCTTCCTCGGCATGGAGGCTCTGGCGAGTCAGGCTCTTGCGGCCGTGGCTCCCGATCTCTATCCGGCCGAGCGCAACCCCAAATACACGCTCGATAGACCGCTCACGCCCGAGGCGGACGCTACCGGCTACAACAACTATTACGAGTTCACCCTAGACAAAGCTCGCGTCAAAGACGTGGCCCGCGGCTTCAACTCCGAGCCTTGGAAGGTGCAAGTCAAAGGCTTGGTCAACAATCCCAAGACCTACGACATCGACGACTTAGTCCGCAAATTTCCGCTCGAAGAACGTCTATATCGTTTCCGTTGCGTCGAGACCTGGGCGATGGCCGTGCCTTGGACGGGCTTCCCGATTTCGCATTTGATCAAGGAAGTCGACCCCAAACCAGAAGCGAAATTCATGCGTATGGTGACGGTCAATCGTCCCGCTGAGATGCCCGGCATCGAGAGCCAGCCTCACTACCCTTGGCCCTACTTCGAGGCATTGGAAATCAAAGAGGCCATGAACGAGATGGCCCTCTTCGTAACCGGCATTTACGGCAAACCCCTACCGCCGCAAAACGGCGCTCCGATTCGTCTGATCACGCCTTGGAAGTACGGCCTCAAGAGCATCAAGTCGATCGTCGAAATCGAGTTCACATCCAAACGTCCGCGAACGCTGTGGAACGACATCGGCGGCGCCGAATACGGCTGGTATTCCAACGTGAATCCCAAGCGGCCTCATCCCCGTTGGTCACAGGCGCAAGACCGCATCATCCCCAACGGCGAGCTGCGTCCGACGTTGATGTACAACGGCTACGAAGAGTTCGTGCGATCGATGTATAGCGGTAGGGAGTTCTAGCCTGACGCCGCCGGAGATACTTGTTGAGGCCCGTACAGCCCGCGAACGCATAGCGCCGAAGCTGCAGCCGACGCCGCTGCTGCACAGCCATGAGCTGAGTGAGCGGTTGCGGCGTCCAGTCTACATCAAGCTGGAGTCGCGTAATCCGACTGGGTCTTTCAAGGTTCGTCCGGCGCTCAATGCCGTGCTGGCCGACTTCGCGCAGGCCAAGGCAAAAGGCATCGTCACATCGTCGTCAGGCAACTTCGCTCAGGCAGTGGCTTGGGCGGCGCGGGAATACGGCCTGAGCGCGCAAATTGTGATGATGCGCTCCGCGTCGGCATATAAGCGGCAGCGCACCGAGGAGTTGGGAGCGGAAGTCGTCCTTTGCGACGACTCCTACGCTTCTCGCTGGGAGACGACCCAGCGCATCGAGCGTGAAACGGGACGACTCCTGCTGCATCCCTATGATGCTGTGAACACGATCGCCGGAGACGGCACAATCGGTTTGGAACTGCTCGAGCAGTTGCCAGGCGACTTCACAATCCTGTGCCCTGTCAGCGGAGGCGGTTTGATTTCGGGGATCGCTTCGGTGGTCAAGACCGAAAGACCAAACTGCCGCGTCTACGGCGTGCAACCCGAAAAGAATCCTTCGATGCAGCGCTCCTTGCAGGCGGGCGAGCCGACGGAGATCGTCCCTGGCCCCTCGCTCGCGGACGCCTTAACGGTGGCCAAGCCCGGCGCTCTAACTTTTCGTCTAATCAAAGCGACCGTGGAGGGCGTCCTGCTGGTGTCAGAAGAGTCGATTGCCCGGGCTGTGAACTATTTATGGGGAGTCGAGAAACTGGTTGGCGAACCGGGCGGTTCTGTGGGCGTTGCTGCGTCTTTAGAAGGTCAGGCTACCGGCGACGGATCACTCGTATTGGTCCTGAGTGGCGGCAACCTCTCTGCGACGGATTTCGGGAAGTTGGTCTTAGCCGACTGAGCCGGCGTCAAGAGCGTCCGGTGTAGAGTTATGAGCCGGCGAAGAAGGCCACTCGCGCATTAGATCTTGGTAGTTCTCTTGGGTGCGTTGATTGAGCGAATGCTCCGCCCACAAGACTCCCCAGAGAGCTAGGGTGAGAAGACCGATGGCTGCTAGGCCGTGGTTGGTCAACCCGAACAGTTTCATGCTTTACGCGTAAGCAATCCTTTCTCCGTTTCCAATAATATTTGTTTTCTGTGACTTACGGCATTGTGAGCCACGATACGGTGTGGAAGATTTTACTCATGAGCCGCACAACCGTGTAATTCTTTCACGTCCCGCGCCGTCTAACACTTGGCCGCCAAGCTTCGATTAGCCGTTCAATCAACATGTCAATCCGTCGTCTCCCCGCGCCGATCTGCGCGTTATTACTCTTTAGCCTTTTGCTCCAAGCCCAGAGCGGCCCTCCCGGCGCCCAGGTGAACGATCTGCTGGTTGTTCGCACCCAGCCGAATGTCGTCTTCGCGGCCACGGTAGGCGGCGTTTACCGCAGCACCGACGGCGGCCGGACTTGGGCCAACCGCAGCGCCGGGTTACCGGCGACCTCGGTGAATTCAGTGGATGGACCGAGTTGGAGACTCTACGCGGCAGTGGGCGCTCAGGGCGTCTGGCTCTCAGTGAATGGCGGAGTTTGGAGCCAAACGACCGATGTCTTCGAAGGCGCCACGGTCCTGTCCGTGGCGGTTAAGCCTGATGATCCGCTGACGGTTCTGGCCTCAACGAGCGCCGGCATCTACCGCTCGACCGATGGCGGTACGACCTGGGCGTCGCCAGGGGGGCCACTTCCGAGCTCCTTTGTTGTAGCGATTGAGTTTTCACCTGCCGATCCGCAGTTCGTTGCTGCAGCGGGTGTAGAAGTGGTTCTGCGGAGTTCCGACGGCGGAGCGTCCTGGACGACCAACGCGGCCGCCAACGTCTTTTTCTCGCGAATTGCATTTGACCCAAGCGACGCCGAGCGCATTTACTTCGCGTCGAATCGAGGCCTCCTATTTCTGAGCCCCCAGGGCTCCACCATCACCTTGGTCACAGGCCTTGCTGAAGCATCCATTGCGGCAATCGGTGTAGACCCGAGTGATTCCAATCATTTGCTGGCGTTTACTCAAGATTTTGGTTTACTTCGGAGCGAGAATCGCGGTCAGTCTTGGTCAGGAGAGCAGGGCCTGCCTGTCGGTCCTGGTTCTACACTCGCCGCCATTCCCTCCGAGCCCGGCCGTTTCCTTGCTGGATTCGACGGCACGGGCGTGTTCGCCACCTCCGATCAAGGCGCGACCTGGGCGCTCAGTTCGACGGGGCTCAACGCATCGACGGTTCGCGCTCTAGCCATCAGCCCCAGCGATAGCCAGACCGTGTGGGCCGCGTTGGGCAGCGGTGGTCTGTTCAAGTCGTCAGACGGAGGCCTAACCTGGAACGACTCAGGCGCCGGCTACTTCCACGCCAGCGACACCGTGCTGGCCGTCGATCCGCAGGACGCCAGCAAACTTTATGCCGGATCGGTGGAACCGTCAGATACGCTGTTTGGTTTGTTTTCGCGATCCATCGATGGCGGCGCCAACTGGACCGTTTCGCCAATGAGCCGCGACGTGAGGACTATAGCCATCGACCCATCGAACGGCCAGAGCCTGCTGATCGGCGGGAGCACCGGGCCATTCCAGAACCGCGTGAGTTATCTGTGGTCCGTCGATGGTGCGCAGACGTTTGGGGGCGAACAGTTCGCGCCAATCTCACAACGAAGTATCTTGGACTTCACCTGGGATCGGTCTCAGCCGAACGCGGTTTGGGCCATCGGATTCCTGAATGGAACTTGGTCCCTTTGGGTTAGCCTCGATGGCGGCGTAAACTTTGACCTATTCGACTTCTACGAGTTCCCGCTGCGCTGGATTGAAGTCGACCCTACCGACTCGCAACGAATCTATATCGGAACTCAGGGGCTCGGCTTGTTGCGAACGACACCCGATGCGTTCCTGTTCTTAACCGCCAACTCCGGCTTACCCAACGACGGCGCTGTGACCGTCGGCTCCCTGGCGATCGCCCCTGACGCTCCCGCGAACCTGCTGGTCGCTACCGAATTCGGCGTCTACCGCAGCAGCGATTACGGCGATAACTGGCAGGCTTCAACCCAAGGATTCCCCGCACAAAGCGTGCGCCAAGTCTTTGCCGCCAACGGCGTCGCTTACGCCGCGACACGGGGTGCTGGACTCTACAAGAGCACCGACCATGGCCTCACCTGGAGCCCCAGTTCGCGCCTTAAGTTGGACCCCACGGCGATCGTTCATGGCGCCAACTTCCGGGGCGGGGGACTCGCCCCTGGACAGATCACTTCCGTCTTCGGCAGCGCCTTTGCTGAAAGTGTTGAGGTAGCCCAAGCGATTCCGCTCCCGTTAGACTTGGCGGGCGCATCTATCCGCGTCAAAGACGGCCTCGGAGTCGAACGGACCGCCGCGCTTTTCTTCGTCAGCCCCGGTCAAATCAACTTCGAGGTGCCGGGCGCTTCCTCGCCTGGCGCCGCTACGCTCATCGTTCACTTCAGCGACGGCTCCGAAGCTACCGTGGAGATACAAATCGTCGCAGTCAATCCCGGCCTGTTCGCCAGTGCAGGCGCCGGCGAAGGCCCAGCAGCCGCAGTGGCCGTGCGCGTCGCTCCCAACTCAACCCAAACACCGGTCACCGTGACGGCATTCAGCGACGGTCAACACCGCACGGTCCCTGTATCGGTCGGCAATGGCCAGGACCCTGTCGTCGTCCTGCTGTTTGGCTCGGGAATCCGCGGCTCCTCATCGGTTCAAGCATTCATCAACGGCCTGCCGGCCTCGGTCGTCGGCTTTGCAGCCCAATCCCAGTTCGTCGGTCTCGACCAAGTGAACGTCCAGATCCCCGACTCTCTCTCCGGCGCCGGCGTCGTCGAGGTCTATCTCGTCGTGGACGGAATTCGCACCAATTCGGTGACGATCGAGATCCGGTAGAGTCGTTGAATTCTCTTGACCGGCCCTCCAGCACGTCCTAGACTGTAATTTAGGTATGCCTAATTATCAGCAGCGGGGGACCCGGTCGTGACTGAGGCAATCGACGACTATCTCAAAACAATCTACGAGTTGGAAGAAGACGGTGGCCGCGCCAGTACGGCCTCCATCGCCAAACATCTCGAGATCGCCCCCGCCTCGGTCACGGGGATGCTCAAGAAGCTTTCAGAGAAAGACCAGCCGTGGATCGCCTACGAAAAGCATCAAGGCGCCAAGCTAACCGGCCGCGGCCGCAAGCGCGCGCTCGAGATCATTCGACACCATCGTCTCCTTGAGAAATTTCTCCACGACTCGCTGGGATACCGCTGGGACGAAGTCCACGACGAGGCCGAGAAGCTCGAGCACGCCATCTCCGAACGCTTTGAAGACCGTATTGCCGAGCAACTGGGCGATCCCATTGAAGATCCTCACGGACACCTCATTCCGCGAAAGGACGGCACGATACCCGAGCGCTCCCAACAAGGGTTGCTCGAGCTGCCTGTCGGCTACTCCGCGCTGGTACTGTGCGTCTCCGACCGTGATCCCGAGATCCTTCGCTACCTGTCGTCCTTAGGCATCCGCCCCGGCGTGGGCTTGCGCCTGGTGGAGAAAGGTCCATTTGACGGTCCGCTCATGCTGCAAGTCGGCAGCGATGAGAAGGTGCACGCGTTGGGCGTCAAAGTATGCGCCGAGATTCAAGTGACGATGTCCACCAAGGATGGCAGCGCTGATGATTGATTCACCCATGCCTTGGCTCGTCCTGGCGACCGTGGTGGCTCTGGTTTATTGGCCGCGAGTCGGCCTTGCAGCGCTTTTGTCGTCACGCCGCGACCGCTTGCGGCGCGAGCTTGTCGAGGACGCCCTCAAACACGTCCTCTCCTGGGAGCAGCGCGGCAAAGCGGCCACGTTGGAATCTCTTTCCGGCGCCATGCACGCCTCACCGACGACCGTGTTGCAACTGTGCACCGACATGCAAAAGCGTGGACTCCTGCATGTGGCTCCGGGCGGCTTTGGGCTTACCGCCAAAGGAGAACAGCTCGCCCTGCACGTCGTTCGCGCCCATCGCCTTTGGGAACGCTATCTCGCCGACGATGCCGGCTTGCCGCTCGACAAACTGCACCAGGCTGCCGAGAAGGCCGAGCATGGTCTGTCAGCTGACTACTTGGACGAGCTCGATGCCCATCTGGGACATCCGCAGAGCGATCCGCACGGCGATCCCATCCCCACCCGGGATGGGCATCTCGAACAGTTGCACGCCGTGTCGCTCGCCGAGTGGCCTTCGGACAAGTCGGCTCGCATCGTCCACATGGAAGACGAACCCACCGTGGTGTTTCAGCAAATTCTAGCCGCCGGACTGCGGCCCGGCATGATCGTCCGCATCCTCGATCAGGACGAGGAACGCTTGGTGATCAGCGACGGCGTCAACGAACATCGCCTCGCTCCAGCCGTGGCCGCGAATATTCACGTTCATCCGACCGAAGTCGGGCAGAGTCTTCCACGCGTAGCGACGTCCTTGGCCGACCTCAACAAGGGCGTTGTCGCCGAAGTCGTGGAGATCGACGACGCCTGTCGCGGCTTCAGCCGCAGACGACTCATGGACCTCGGACTCACACCTGGCGCCAAAGTGTCTGTGGTACTCGACAATACGTTCGGCGATCCGCGAGCCTTTCGCATCCGCGACACGACAATTGCGTTGCGCGCCGAGCAGGCGCGTTTGATCTGGGTAAGACCGTTGGCCCCCGCCGCCGACCGAGAAGGAGTGGCAGCGTGAGTAACCCCACAGGACACGATTGCGAGGCCTGCCCAGCACACGCGCAACTAGCGCAGATGGGCGTTTCGCTTGCCAATACCGATTACCTAATTGCTCTTGCCGGCAATCCGAACACCGGCAAATCCTCGGTCTTCAACGCGCTCACCGGCCTCAACCAACACGTCGGCAACTGGACCGGCAAGACGGTTACCCGCGCCGAGGGAGCCTACGGTTTCGGCGGCAAGCGCTACAAGCTCGTCGACCTGCCCGGGACGTACTCACTGCTGTCGGCGTCGCAGGACGAAGAGGTCGCCCGCAACTTTCTGCTGTTCGGGCAGCCTGACTGCACCATCGTCGTCGTCGACGCAACCGCCTTGGAGCGCAATCTCAACTTAGCCATGCAGGTACTAGAGATCACCGACAAGGTCGTCATCTGCGTCAACCTCATGGACGAAGCCAAGCGTAAGGGCTTAACTGTCGACGTGCGCAGTCTCTCGCGCGACCTCGGCGTGCCGGCGGTTCCCACCGTAGCCCGCACCAAAGAAGGCTTACCTCATCTTGTACAAACCGTTGCCGACGTCGTCAGCGGCGCGATCGTCACCCAGCCGTTTCGCCCCGCTCCTCCCGACAAGGTGCGTGTCGCCGTCGAAGAGTTAGTCCCGATGATCGAGGAACTCGCGCCCGGCCTGCCCAACGCCCGTTGGGTCGCAATGCGTCTGTTGGACGGCGATCATCGGGTCCGCCAAGCGCTCATTGCGGGCGAACTCAACGGGATGCAAGCTTCCCAGTCCGCATCGGCAGAGGGGCACAGCCGCTTGGTGGCTTTGCAGGGTTCGCAGTGAGCGCCTCTGCGACCACGCCGCAATCCGTTCTCGATCGTGCCGACGGTTTGCGGCGACAGCTCGGCGCAACCGTTCGCGACGACATGGTCGCGGCGCTTTACGAACAGTCCAGCATTATCGTTGACCGCGCCGTCAAAGGCCGCGGCTCGCAGAACTGGGACCTGGACCAACGAATCGACAGGGTAGTGACGTCGCAGATCTTCGGTCTGCCGATCATGCTGCTGATTCTGTCCTGCATTTTCTATCTGACGATCCTTGGCGCGAACGTGCCCTCGGCGATGTTGGCCAGCTTGCTGTTCTCCTTTGAGGACCTCGCAGCCGGCTGGTTTGACGCACTGGGCGCGCCCTGGTGGCTGACGGGCTTTATCTGGCACGGCGTTTATCGCGGGCTCGCCTGGGTCATCAGCGTCATGCTGCCGCCCATGGCGATCTTCTTCCCGGTTTTCACCATCCTCGAAGACCTCGGCTATCTGCCGCGCGTCGCCTTCAACATGGACTGGCTGTTCCGCAAGGCCGGGGCCCACGGCAAGCAGGCTCTGACCATGGCCATGGGTTTTGGCTGCAACGCCGCCGGAGTCATCGCCACACGAGTGATCGACTCTCCGC
Organism: Acidobacteriota bacterium; assembly: GCA_027592785.1. Taxonomy (GTDB): domain Bacteria; phylum Acidobacteriota; class Terriglobia; order Bryobacterales; family UBA6623; genus CAMPKL01. Next base: position 51,045 of record JAQCLD010000004.1, on the reverse strand, counting down.
GCGAACGGTTGATTGCCATTCTCACCAATAACTTTGTCCCCTGCAATGGGCGCTATCCAACACTGATCATGCTGGCCGTCATTTTCGTTGGGGCCGCCTTCCCTCCGGCCTTCGCCGCGGTGGCGGCAGCGGGCGCCGTTGTCGGCGTGGTGCTCTTGGGTGTGATCATGACCTTGATCGTCTCCTGGGTGCTCTCCAAGACCGTGCTACAGGGCGAGGCTTCCGCGTTCACCTTGGAACTGCCGCCCTACCGGCGACCGAGCATCCTGCGCATTCTGTACACGTCGTTGATAGACCGCACCCTTTTCGTGTTGTGGCGGGCCATCCTAACGGCGGCTCCTGCCGGCGCGGTAATTTGGATCTTGGCAAACGTCACTTGGGGCGACGCCAGTTTGGCTCAGCACTCGGTGGACTTCTTGGAGCCCTTTGGCTGGGCCTTGGGCCTCGACGGTGTCATCATCCTGGCCTACATCATTGCCATTCCAGCGAATGAAATTGTCGTACCCACGATGATGATGGCCTACCTCGGCGTGGGTATGATGACCGAGCCGACCTCCTACGACGACATTCGCAGGATCCTCGTCGATGAGCATGGCTGGACGTTGCTGACCGCCGTGTCGCTCATGCTGTTCTCGTTGCTGCACAACCCTTGCGCGACAACGATCCTGACGATTTGGAAAGAGACGCGCAGCGCCCGTTGGACGACGATCGGGGCATTGCTGCCGCTCGCCATAGCCTTCGTGGTCTGCTTTGTCGTTGCCGCCGTCTGGCGGCTCGTTGCTTAGCCGAACAGCCGCTGGATGATCGAATAGCCCAGCATCACGGCCATCACGCTGGCGCTGATCCACAGTGCTAGCGTCACCCAGCCCTTCGGCAGGATCGATGAGGGCATGTGTTTGTAACGCAAGTACACTGCGGCAAAGCCGATGACAGGCAGCATGAAGGCCTGCGCGATGCCGCCGATCCTCACCATACGCACGGGATCGCCCACGACCATGAAATAGACCGAAGGCACGAATAGCAAAATAACAACGAAGATCCGAATCATCTTCAGCCGCAGCGCATAGTTGCGCCGGTCGTAGATGCCCACCATACCCACGAAGTCCGCGAACACGCGGCAGTGTGCCGCCGTTGATGAAAAGACGGTGGAGTATAAAACGGCAACAGCTCCGACCAAGAAGATCGGCAGCGACCACATTCCCAGCGTCTGTGTGTAGAGGTTCGACAACGTATCGACCATCTGTGAACCGGCCGGCACCAGTCCCATGCCATTCAACACGCCAGCGCCGAGCAAGTAGAAGGCGATCGTCGCGAAGGTGTAGACGATCATCGACGAGATCACGTCGACGCCCATCACCCGCACCCAGCCGTGAGCGCGCCGTTTCCATTCCGGCGATTCGTCACGGGGCCCCGTATAACGGGCGTAGCCCTTCTCGATGCACCAATAGGGATACATCACCAACTCGGTGCCGCCCACGCCGGTAATGCCGAACGCGGCGACCGCCGTGGCAATGCCGCTGTCCGGAAGATGGAACGATAATCCACCGACTACGTCGGCGATGGCGAAGTACTCAGGCAGCATGAACAAGATCGCTGTGCAGCCCACCGTCATCACAGTGAAAAACACCACAAGAACCGTAGCGACGCGCTCGACCACCGCATACCTTCCGCCGATGAGCAGCCCCACCGTTAAGAAGTTGAGGATCCATACCCAGGCATTGATCGGGATCTCGGCGAATTGCCGGTTGAGGACTTCGCCAATGCCGCCCATCATGGCCCCGATCTGCATCAACGTTGCCACGACCATCACAAACCAACACCAGACCATCCACGAAACTTTCCAGCGTGGGCCGGGCAGCCGGTCGAACGCTTCGAGCGTGGTCTCGCCGGTGGCGATCGAATAACGGCCTAGTTCGTTTTGGACGACGATCTTGATCAGGCAGCTGACGATGATCAACCAGAGCAGCGTGTAGCCGACTTCGGCGCCCAATACTGTGGTGGCAATAAGTTCGCCCGAGCCGACGATCGACGCCGCCAGGATCATGCCCGGCCCGATGCGCTTTAGGATCTCGCCGAACGCTATCGGAGGTTCTTCAATGTGCTCGTGAGTTCGCTTATAAGGATCGAGGTAGGTTGGTTCGGCCATGTAGACGTACGTCGCATGCTACCCCACGGCGGAGTTGGGCCGCAAATCTTTAGCGCACGGACAGGTACGGTCGTTTGCGGTCCCCAAGCCGGCTAGCGTGTAAACTAGAGCGTTGCTGTAATCACGTTCCGAAGCGGCGGATGGCGTATCGCGGCCTCCACGGTTGGATCGACGGAAAGCGTTCGGTTTCAATAAGTTAAGTGAGATGAGAATTTTGGAACCACGGGACGCTGGCGTCCGTCTCACTGATTGCGATGGCAACAATGACCGCAATCATGCCGGCTTCGGCCGCGACCGGCACTCCAACGAGAGGGAAGGTGGCTTACCAGGACAGCGCTGAGGCGGCGATTATTCGCCGTGCGCAAAAAGGCGACGAGTTTGCTTTCCAGCAGCTCGTCGAGCGCTACCAATCCAAGGTATTTTCGATCATCTTCGGCATCCTTCGTCGACGCAACGACGCCGAAGACATTTCGCAACAAGTTTTCGCCAAGATCTTCACCTCGTTGAAGGGCTTCGATTTTCGATCCTCTTTGCTCACCTGGGTCTACAAGATTACGGTGAACGAATGCTACGATTACTTGCGCAAGAAGAAGTTTCGCAAGCTGGTCTACGAGGCGGACCTCGGTGAAGATGACCAACGGTCGATCGAGAATACTCACCTGTCTACCGATCGCGGCATGGCCATCGACACGGCCACCGAGAAGCGGCAGTACTTGATGAAGCTGTTGGAGCGCGTCAGTGAAGAAGAACGGATGTTGTTGATCCAGAAAGAGGTCGAAGGATTGACCGTAGAAGAGCTTTCTGAATTGACCGGCATCAATGCCAATACGATCAAGGTAAAATTATTTCGGGCCCGCCAGAAACTGGTACTGGCTGCGCAGAAGCTAGACCGAGCGCCGGCGTGATCACCATGGATTCATTTCTACGAGAGCACCTAGAAGACTACTTGGACGGCCGCCTCAACGAGCAAGACCTTGTCGAGTTCGAGAGGCGCTTGGCCGCGGATTCAGAAGCTGTGGCCCAACTGGCTCTGCTGCAAGAGACGTCGGACTTGTTCAACACGTTCCGCGTTGACCCCAGCGAGGATGTTGAGCCGGCGCCAGGTTTCTATTACCGTGTCAAACAGCGGATTGACGCCGAGCGAGGCGAATCGTTTTGGGCGTTCCTGCTGCAGCCGGTCATGGTTCGCCGCTTCGCCTTCGCCGCCATGATGTGGATGGTGATGTTGGGCTCGGTAGCGGTCTTCCACGACGATACGACGGCGCAGAGCGTGGAACTAGCCGACAGCATTTTGAAACAGCAGCCGCCTCAGCAGTATGACGTCCGCATGGGCTACAACCTTGAAGCCAATCGTGATTCGATGCTGACGCTGTTGGCTTCCGCACAGTAAAGAGGTATTTATTGAATGAATACCCACGGACGAGCATTTGGATTCATCGCCGCGGTCTTCGCAATCGGCGTGGCCTCGGGCGCGATGGGAATGCACGTCTATGAACTGAAGATGCATACTCCGCCGGTGATCAGCATCGACTACCAAGAGGATTCGCATGCGGCGCTGGACGAGATGGCTAAGCAGCTTCGGTTAAATGACTCGCAGCGCGAGCGCGTCCAGACCATCTTGGACGAGTGCATCATGGAAGAGGCCGAGCTGCTGATGCGCGTCAAGCAGATCCAGCAGACCGGGCGAGGCCGCATTCTCGAAGTTCTTGAGCCGGAGCAGCGCACGGACTTTGAAACGCTCTTCAGCCGCGCGGCTACGAACTAGCGCGTTCCTAACCCCTCATGATCGTCAAGAACGTCGCGTCGCAGGCCGCGTTTCGCCCAGACAAGATGGGCAAGGCAGATCTACTGCGGACCGAGCGCATCTTCACGGGCTTGAATTGCTTTGAACCTGGGCAAGAGCACGCGCTCCACACCCACTCCGGCCAAGACAAGCTGTACTACGTGGTCCAAGGGCAGGGAATTGTTCGTGTTGGCGATGTCGAAACATCGATCGGCCCCGGAGACCTCGTCCTGGCCAAAGCCGACGAACCTCATGCTCTGCGCAATCCGGGCTCGGAGCGCCTGATCGTAATGGCCATCATGGCTCCGCCGCCCGCAGCCAAATAAAGCCTAGACGTGGGTCAGCCAGCCGAAGCGGTCTGCCGCTTTGCCTGTGAGGATATCCATGAAAGCTGTCTGCAGCTTCGCGGTGATCGGGCCTCTTGTGCCCGAACCGATGGCGATCTTGTCGACCGAACGGATCGGGGTGACTTCAGCGGCGGTACCGGTGAAAAACAGCTCATCGGCGATGTACAACCATTCGCGCGGAATCGCCTGTTCCTTCACTTCTATGCCGGCCTCACGCGCCAAGGTCATCACCGTGTCGCGGGTGATGCCGGGCAGCGCAGAGGTCCCCAACGTCGGCGTGTAGATGACGCCGTCGCGGATCAAGAAGATGTTCTCGCCGCTGCCTTCCGAGGCGTAGCCAGAGGCGTCCAGTGCAATACCTTCGGAGTAGCCGTTCAGCACCGCTTCCATTTTGATCAGCTGCGAGTTCATGTAGTTCGCGGCGACCTTGGCCATCGCGGGCAGGGTATTGGGAGCGATGCGCGTCCACGACGAAACGCAAACGTCCACGCCTTTGTCGATCGCCTCGGCTCCGAGATACTTGCCCCATTCCCAGCAGCAGATATAGATCTCAATCGGGTTCTGCAGCGGGAAGACGCCCATCTCGCCGTAGCCGCGAAAGACCACGGGACGGATGTAGCAACTCTTGAGCCCGTTGACGCGCACAATCTCGCGGCAGGCGTCGGCCAATTCGGCCTGCGTGAACCGTGGAATGTCCATGCGGTAGATCTTCGCCGAATCGAACATACGACGCATATGTTCATTGAGGCGAAACACTGCGGGACCCGTAGCAGTCTCATAACAGCGGATGCCTTCGAAAACGCTGGAACCGTAGTGCAGCGCGTGCGTCAGAACATGGACGTTTGCGTCGTTCCAGTTTATCAGTTCACCGTTGCGCCAAATTTTTTCTGTGGGTGTAATCATCCCTTGTTAACCGCCAGGAGGCTTGCTTTCGATTATGTCATGGACTCAGGAACAGTTCGACTTGAAGATGTACTTTCGGCAAGGACGGCTGAACTTCAATCAGCAGGGCAGGTCGTGTAGCATGAGGCCAGGAACTGAAAAACTCATGCTCAGAACGCTCACCCTGTCGATAATTTTACTGCTGTCAACTCAGGGCCTTTGGGCCCAGCCAAAACCCATCAAACCGGGTTGGAACTTGTTCTCCAAAGATCAGGACGTCCAGCTGGGCAAGGAAGCGGCGGGGGAAATCGAGAAGGAAGTCCAGGTGGTGAACGACCGCCGCTTGACCGACTATGTCGACAGCATTGGGCAACGGCTTGCCAAGGTCTCGCAGGATCCATCCTAACCGTTTACTTTCAAGGTAGTCGCTGACCCAAGCATCAATGCGTTTGCCTTGCCGGGAGGACCGATTTACGTCAATTCGGGACTGATCGCCGTGGCGGACAACGAAGCGCAAGTGGCGGGCGTCATCGCGCACGAGGTTGGACATGTCGTCCTGCGCCACTCGACGAATCAGGCGTCAAAGCGCTCGATCTTTCAGTTGCCGGCAGCTTTGGCGGCTGGAGCACTGGGAGACAGCGGCGGCCTGCTAGGATCCCTGAGTAACATCGGCCTCGGATTCGGCCTGAACTCGGTTTTCATGAAGTACTCGCGGAGCGCCGAACACGACGCGGATATCGTCGGTGCACGGATGATGGCGGCGGCGGGCTATAGCCCGGTCGAGATGGCCAGGTTCTTCCAAAAGCTGGGGGAATCGGGAGGGGGAAGCGGCCCGCAGTTCCTTTCCGACCACCCCAACCCAGGGAACCGCGTGCAGTACGTCACCGAAGAGATTCAGTCCTATCAGAACGGCCACTACACGACCAACTCGAGGGCCTTCCCAGGCATGAAGTCTCTTGCCGCGGGAATCAAACCCACTGAAAAGAAGGCTGAGGTCCCGACGAGCACGAACGTCGCCGCACAGGGCACGGCCGCCCAGACTGCGGCGGTAGTTGCAGGGAGAATGAGTGGCCCCTGGTTTGAGTTTCTAGTTCCCGCCGGCTGGCAGACATTTAGCGACACCGCGGACGGCAGCGCAACGATCGTGCCGCAGAACGGCGTGAACCGCACAGTTCGAGGACAAACCGAGATCGTTCGGGGCATGCTCACAGGCTATTTCGACGCCAGAGGAAGCACATCGCTCTCCGCTGCGACACAGGCTTTCATCGACGACTTGAGGAACACCAACTCCGGTCTACGAGCCATACCAGGCGATCAGAAGTCCTTTCATATGGGCGGAGAGCCGAGTCAGAGCAACTTTCTCGAAGGCCCCTCGACGACGATTCGAGGCCTTCGCGAGAATGTGTGGCTGGTCACAACTCAACGGCCGCAAGGCCTCTTTTATCTGGCGATGATCTCGCCTAAAGACGAGTACGGCTCTCTTTATCCCGGGTTTCAAGCAGCCATCGACTCGGTTCGGTTTTCTACAGAAACGATGACCGCCGTCCCGGTCGTCCAGCCGCCTGCCGCGGGCGTCTATACAGGGCAGGGGTTTGTGATGCCTTATCCCCCGGATTGGACGGCTGTAACGGCTGAACAAGGAGTCGGCGTGCGGATCACTCCGGATAACGGCATCGTGCGTCAAAGCGACGGCACGGAGTCGATCGTACGTGGCCTGATCGCCGGCTCTTTCGAGACTGCCGAGTCGTTGGATGCCGCAACGACGAGCTTACTGAGCGGGTTCCAGTCGAGCAACCCAGGGTTGAACTTGGTGCGCGGGCAACGCAGGCCGATCAGCGTCGACGAGAGGCCCGGAGAGAGCCTCTTTCTGGAAGGACCGTCGAAGTTGGCCAACCAGACCGAGTACGTTTGGCTGGTGACCGCGAAGCTGGATGGGGGCTTGTTCTACACGGTGATGATCGCACCGGAGAGCGAGTACGACGCGCTGTACCCCACATTCGAAAAGACGGTGAATGGGCTAACGCTGGAATAACATCCCGGAACAGGCCGCGACTGGAACTCGTCTAGTTCCTGATCGAGGGAGGGCATTCCCAAGGCTATCCAGGCCGATGCGTCAATCAATCGTTGGCATGTGAGTTGACATAATATATCTTATCAGACAACTAGAGCCAGCCATCGAGTGAGAGCAGTGTTGGCAGCTCGCGGGGGTCCGGGACGGGCCGGACGGTCATGCCGGCGGCTGTGGCCGACGCGATGCCGCTGCGGGAGTCTTCGTAGACGGTGACGGACGCGGGTACGAGTTCAGAGTGGCCGTGATCGACGCGCAGGCGTTCGAAGCCAGTCAGGTATGGCTCCGGATGCGGCTTGTGCTGGGAGACGTCCGCGGCACAGACCAGGACGCTAAGCCGATCGCGTAGACCGGCGACGATAAGGGCCGGTTCTACCTCTGTGATGACGCTTGAAGTAATGACTCCAATTGGCAGATGCAATGGAAGTTGCTTGACAGCAGCGATAGTCTCCGCGGTGATCACCAGGCGCTCGTCGGCATAGAGCCGGAAGTAGGCCTCTTTGGCCCGAGTCGCTTGAATAACGAGCTCTGGGGTGTAGTCGACCCCAGCCTCTTCGAAGAACGTCTCTGCGGCCCATCGACCGGTTTGACCGACGAAACGCAGAACGTAATCGTCCCAGTCGGTATGGGCGCCGTAGGGCTTGACGGCGTGCAGCCAGGCTTCGTAATGCAATGGCTCGCTATCGACGAGGGTGCCGTCGAAATCGAAAAGGATGGCCTGGGGTAACTTGCGCAAAGACCATATTATCAAGCACTTTGGAGGCGGGGCACTTCCCTGCCCGGAATTTAGAGCCGATGTTGGCGGAGCCAGGCCTTGACGGACGGTCCGACGGGCCCTTTGGCGAGTCGCCAGACGTCTTCGATGACGTCCACGTCGTGCCACAGCGGCGTCAGATGGGTTTGGTAGCCCTGGGCGTCGAAGGCGGATCGCGTCTGGGCGAGTGTTTCGTCGCTGGACCAAGCGACCCCTCGAAACATATCAGGATGCGGGCGGCGGCAGCCAACCAGGTAATAGCCGCCGTCTTCGGCAGGCCCGAGGACGGCGTCGTTGTCGTTTTGCAGCAGAGCGAAAGCGGCCTGTATATGACCGGGAGGAAGCGTCGGACTGTCGGTTCCAATGATTACAGAGCGATTGAAGTTAGTTGACGTAAGTATCTGTAAACAAGACAACATACGAGATCCCAAATTGCTTTCGGTTTGGAGCTGAACCGGACGCCCACCGGCGAGCGTGTTGAAGCCTTCCCAGGGCTGATCGACGAACAGACGGAGATCGACATTCGGCAGTTTTGATGCGCTGGCCCAGGTGTCTTCGACCATGGCCCAATACAGACTGGCGGCCGCCTCAGGCGACAGGGCCGGCGTGAGCCGAGTCTTGACCTGGCCGGGGATCGGCCGCTTTGCAAATACAGCGAGCGTTGTCGGCAAGGATAGATTCTCTCATGAGGCGGAGGACTATAGTCCCCCTGTAGTTAAGGTCATATCTGATAAGGCTAGGTACATCCCCAGGCCGAAATCGCCGCAATCCGTTAGTTGTCCAGATTGGACGGCTGACGGAAGATCTGTCAAGAGAGGAGACGCCTTCCGGGCTTTGCCTGGGAAGTGAAGTGCGACCTCACGATGACAGCAACAGCATCGAGAGTTGAACCGCACCCTTCCTGGAGCGTTACGGAGCGCGTCAATTGGCTGTTTACACAGCTGTTGATGGCTGCACTGTGGCTCGGCTTCTTCTGGTTTGGCGCGAGAATATTTCGCGACAGCCCGATAGATGAGGTGGTTGACTCGCTGATCTGGCTTGCCCAGGCGACGTGGCTTTATCTCGCGGCGCTGGCGCTTTGGGTCGGTTTCAATATCGCTCTTTACCAGTGGCGCGGCCCGGCGAGGCCGAACGCCCAGGCGACGACGGTCTTTTCGCAAGACTACTTCGGGCGACGCATCAAGCTGGCGCCGGAGGCAACATTGCGAGATAGCCATCTCATCGTGCAGATGAAGGATGGCGCGAAGGTTTACGGGCACGAGGAGCCGCTGGCGCCGGTGCCGGAACCGCCGCAAGGACGTCCGATTCTTGTCGGTTCGGAAGCCGACAACGTCACCGAAGAGCGGAAAGAAGCTGTGGGTGCGTAGCAAATGCTCTGGCTGATTCAGGCAATCGAGGAAAGCCACCTTTACTGGCTGGCGGTACAGTTTTACGGCACTTACCCCATCGTCACCAGTCTGATCTGGATCACGACGGCGCTGACGTTTTTCTTCCGGCACGACCTGGGAGAACAGCGTGACGATGATTCATTCACGCCATTCGTCAGCATCCTCACTCCGGCCTACTACGAGGAGGCCAGCATCGCCTCGGCGCTGCGCGGCCTGACGAATATCGACTATCCCAACTACGAGGTTATCGTCATTAACGACGGCTCGAAGGACCGAACTGTCGAGCGCATAACGCCTTTCCTTTCAGATCCTCGCGTACGACTACTGGATAAAAAGTTTAACGAGGGCAAAGCGATGGCGCTGAACGACGCCATCCCTTGCGCCAAGGGCGATCTGATCCTGGTAATGGACGCGGATACAATTCCCGAACCACAAGTCCTGAAGGTGATGGTGCAGCATTTTCGCAGCCCGAATGTGGGCGCGGTGGCCGGCAATGCACGGGTTCGCAACCGCAACAATTGGCTTTCGCAGTTGCAGGCCGTGGAGTTCAGCTCGGTGATCGGCTTGCTGCGCAGAGCGCAACGCGTTTGGGGCCGAGTGATGTGCGTTTCTGGGGTATGCGGCATGTTCCGCAAAGACGCGTTGCGTCAAGCGGGCCTGTATTCACCGGGGATGTCGACCGAAGACATCGATCTGACGTTCAAGCTGCAGATGAACAACTTCGAGATCCGCTACGAGCCGCGGGCGCTGGTGTGGATGGAAGTTCCCGAGGACATCAAGGTGCTGTGGAAACAGCGTTGCCGTTGGGCGGTGGGCCTCGGCCAGGCGCTAAAACGCCATGTGTCGATCCTCTGGACGCCGAAACACTACCGCCTGTACCCGGTGTATGTCGAGAGCTTCCTATCGGTTTTGTGGGCCTGGGTGTTTGTGGCTATCACCAGCTTCTGGGCGATCGGAATGCTGTTCGGACACAGTCCCTACGGCGGCTCGCCACTGCCTAACTATTGGGGCGTGATCATCTTCGGCTGCTGCCTGGCGCAACTGTTGGTTGGCGTGCTGATCGACGCAAAGTACGAACGGGACATCATTTACGAGTTCCCGTTTGCCATTTTCTACCCCTGTTTCTACTGGATGATGATGTCGTTGTCGAGCGCCATCCACTCGAGCAAGGGCTTTGTGAAGCGGCTGAATCTGTCGGCTCCGGTGACTTGGAGATTGGAGCGTCAAGGTGCGGATTAGGAGGATCACGCTGTGGCTGTTGATTCTGACCGTGCCTGCACTGCTGGCTGCGCAGCCAGCGTCGTTGCAGCAAGCGTGGAGCCTAACAGACCGCGCGCGCGAGTTGGCGCGTTCGCCGCAGCCACAAGACTCGTTGGCGCTGTATGAGGAGGCGCTGAGACTGGCGCCCGAAGAGTGGACGATTGAAAGAGACTACGGCGTCGCCTTGGGATGGTCCGGCGATTGGCGTCGGGCAGCTGAGGTGCTGCGCCGTATACGACTGGCTCATCCGGATCAGCCGGCCTGGGCTCGCCATGAAATGGCTAATGCAGAACTCTTTGGAGGAGAAGCACATAACGCAGATGACCTCTACCGAAGTCTTATTGACGAAGGCGACAAGCGAGAGGCGATTTTGACGCGCCGCGCTCTGGCGCTGAGGCGGTCGGGACTCCGCGAAGAGGCCGAACGAGGCTACCGCGAGACTCTTGGCTACTATCCGGACTCGGAGACGGCGGCGATTGGGATTGTGGAGTGCTTCCTGGACAGGAGGCAGCTCGGTGAGGCGCATGCGTTCTTGGCGACTTGGTCCCAGGGAGAGAAGCGCACATCGCAAATATTGGCTTGGCGCGGGTGGCTGCTTGCGCGGCTGGGCCGATTCGATGAAGCCGGTGAACTAGTGGCCATGATTCCGGAGGCGGAGTTCGCAAGCCAGGCCGGCATGGTTGGGCGCTCGCTGGCGGAGCGCTTGCGCAAGGAGCCGCTATTCATTAGCGAAGTCCCCGTCATGGCCCTTGCACCGGAGCCTAACACGCTGCGGACATCGTTGCCCGGGGCGGAAACCGGGCGCTCGCTGACAGTTCAATCCGTCGCGTTAGCTGCGGAAGGCGTCGCGCTGGCCCGCGAGGGTTCGGTCGAGTTGGGAATCGCATACTTGCGGCGCGCGGTCGCTGTGGCGCCGCTGCATCTCGCGGTTCGGCGGGACTACGCGGTTGTTCTGACCTGGAACGAACGTTATGTGGAAGCACAACGGGAGTTCGACTACGTGTTCGAACATGAGCCCAAGCAACCGGTTTGGGCGCGATCGGATCGCGTCCAGGCGGAACTGTTCGGCGACCAGCCGCAGGCGGCGCTGGTGATGCTTAACGAACTGTTGGCCGAAGGCTATGTGGACGAGCGCAACCTGCTACGCAAGGGTTTGGCGTTGCGTTGGAGCGGACAGCCGAAAGAGGCCGAGCGGCTGTACAAGCAGATTGCGGCGCTCTATCCAGAGTCCAGCGCAGGCCCGGACGGTTTGATCCACTCCTTGGCGGATCAGAATCGCTTGGGTTCGGCGATCAAGGCAGCGAACGAGAGCCTAACGCGGCTGCCGAACCACTGGGATTTGGTCAAATCGCGCGCGCAGGTACTCAATTGGGCGGGACGGCATCTGCAAGCCGAGAAAACCTTGGCGGCGTTGCCAGAGGAGCGCGCGCAGCAAGGTGATGCCCTGCACCATAGAGCCCTGGCGGCGCGCTGGTCCAACAACGCACGGGCCGCCACGGACTACGCGCGCACGTTTGCGCAACGCTACCCGGGAGACCGTGAGTCGTACAGGCTGCGGGACGAACTACAGTATGAATACGGCTATGCGTTTCAGACCAGGGCCGACTATTTCGCAGATACGGACGACTTCGTCTCGCAAGGTATCAGGCAGCAGTTCGAAGCGCCTCTATCAGTCAACCATCGGCTGGAGTTTGGGGTAAACCGTCAACTGTTTACGCAGCGCAGCGAGAGCGCAAGCTGGACGACCTACGGAGTGGGCTGGACTGGGCAAGTGGCGCGCAGGCTGACGGCCCACGCGCGGGCCGGTCAGGTGCTCTATGGGAATGGCGTCAAGGAAAGCCGTCTGAATCTGGACGCTTCGGCGAGCTACCTGGTCTCGGACCGGGTGCGTCTACGCGGTGGGCTGGGACGCGAGCCGACGACGGCGTTTCGGGCGATCGAGCGGCAGGTTCAAACGCAATATGCATACGCCGAAACGGATCTTCGCCCCACGCTCAAAACGCAGCTAGGCATGAGGTATTCGACGATCGCGTTTGGCTCGTCGACGACGAGACAGAGCGTCGATTTTTCAGCGTTTCGGCGAATTGTGGACACGCGTCCGATACGTGTCCGGTTGGGGATGCGCAACGGTTGGGTCGCGCACGATCGGCCGAGCGACGATGTCTACAGCCCCTCCTTTGTACGCACGCATCTAGGAGCATTGCACCTAGAGGGACGCTTCCCGGGCTCTATCGACTATGTCGCGGAATTTGGAGCAGGCGTGCAGAGGGAAGCGGGCGGACCAAGGACGATTCCTTTCAGTTCCACGGTCGAATTCGCGAAAAAGCTACGCCAAAACATCTGGCTGCGCTTACAGGGCGGACATTCCAACTCGGCGCTGGATCGGACGAATGTGGGCCTGTCGGCTTACCGCATGTCGTACGCCAGCATTCAGTTGGACTACCGCCTGAAACGGGAGTACTAATGGGCGGTGTTGCACGCTTGGGTGTATTGCTTGCCGTGGGAAGCGTGTTAGCTTGGACAGGCTCCGCGGCGGAACCGTTCAAGCTATCCGCGGCGCGGGCGAAACGTAGTGTGGCAATCACGTTCGACGACCTTCCAGCAGCGAATAGCTCGTTTCGTAGGGACTTGCTCAACGACCCCAAAGTATTCATCCGGCAGAACGAGAAGGTGCTCCGCGAACTGCGCCGGATGAAGGTCCCGGTGGCTGGCTTCGTGAGCAGTTCGTTCAAACCGAGTTCGTGGGATATGCAGGATGTCCACGCCTTGCTAGAGGTCTGGGACAAGGCCGGCGCGGCGTTGGGCAATCACACGACCTCGCATCGCGATTACCACGAGATGACGCCGGCGGCTTACTTCGCGGACATCCTAAGCGGGCAGCAGTTCTTGGAGTCGGCGTTGGGGAAACCGCCTGTGGGCCAGAAATACTTTCGTGCGCCGTATCTGCATCGTGGGGCGAGCCAGTCGACGCGCGAGCAGTTGGAGCAGTATCTCAACGAACATTCGTACAGGATTGCGCCAGTCACGATCGATTTGCAGGATTGGGTATTCGCGGAGATTTACATCTGGGCGGACGCGAATAACGATCAGGTCGGCAAGGAAGCGGTCGTAAAGGGGTACTTGGAGTATCTGGAAGCGAGTATCAAGCACTACGCGTTGTTGTCGGCGGTGGTTACAGGCCGCCAAACGCCGCACGTGGCTCTGTTGCACGCAAATGCGCTGAACTATGACCACATCAAGGAAGTGATCGAACGCTTCCGCCGGCAGGACTTCGAGTTCATCTCTTTGGAGGCCGCTCTGCTGGACCCCGTCTATCAGCAGATGCCGTCAGCATCCGGCACTTGGATACGAGGTTGGCAGCAGCAACAGGGACTGCCCTGGGTGGCCGCCCCAGCTCCGAATCGCTATCTTGCTTCGCTGTCCACGGACTATCAGAAACGTCCGCTAGAGCAGGGCCGCGCGGCGCTCCAATAAGACGACATCGCGCCAACGGTCTCCGTGGCGACCGATGTTGCGCAAGACGCCTACTTCGCGGAAACCGTTCTTCGCCGCCAGGGCCAGGCTTGGTTTGTTTTCAGGAAAGATTTTGGCTAGCAGAGTCCAATAGCCGGCCACTTCGCTTTGGCGGATAAGTTCTTGCAGCGCGGCTGAACCAACGCCGCAGCCGCGCCACTTGGCCATCACGTAAACGGAGGCCTCGGCAACACCCTTGTAGACAGCCCTGCTGGAGAATGGCGACAAAGCGCCCCAGGCCACGATCACGCCATGGTCGACGGCGGCGATACGGCAGTCGGCGTTATGCGCCGCGTCCCAGCGACTCCAGGTCGACGCTTCGCTTTCAAATGAGGCTTGACCGGTGATCAGGCCCTCCAGGTAGATTCGCCTAACTTTGTTCCAGTCGGCGCTCTCGATTGGTCGAAACTCCAGGTTCATGGCTGATGCGCTCTATTTTCCTTTGCCCCGGGGAACCAGCGGCTGTCCTAGTTCCAGGTGCAACAGATCCTCTTCCGTGATGTTGGGACCCTCTTCCTGATACTCCTCGTCGACATTGACTCGCCATAGATCGTAGCGGCTCCCGGTGATATTCTTCACCGCTAGCATAGCCGTGAGCATCGAGTGATCTTGATTGTTGTATCGATGCATACCATTGCGGCCTACCAGCTGTAGGTTGGGCAGCCGCCGGGTGATGAACTCGCGAATGGTATCGACCGCTGTCGAGTAACCAGAATCGTACACCGGATATGCCTTGGGCATGCGCACGACGGCGCCGTCCACGACCTTGGCGCCGCCGAGGAGGCCCAGAGAGACGATCTCCTTGGCGCCGAGGGCGAGTAGGTCTTCGTCGGGCATGGACCACAGGTCATCGCCTTCGTGGCAGAAGTATTCCAGGCCGAGGCAACTCTTGGTCGCGTCGGGGACCATCTCGGGGCTCCAGTTGCCGAAGTTCTGAATTCGTCCCAGCTTCACGGTCGGATCGTGGACGTACACCCAGTTGTCGGGAAACAGATCGGGCCTGTCGATGACCAGCGCCACGGTCAGAAAATCGCGATAGCGCAAACGCTTAGCGGCGGCGAGCACCTCGGCCGGTGGGGCCGGAGTGAGCGCCTCGACAAGTTCGTCCATCGCGATGCTGCTGATTGAGTGCGTGCCCTGAAAGACCGCCGAGTCGGATTCGATCGAAGTGACTCCGTCCGCGTCCCAGTGAATCCGGCGCACGGGGGTATGCAAATGGACTTTGGCGCCCCGCGCTTCCGACAATTCGCGAGCCCGCTCCCACATCATGCCGGGCCCCAGCCGCGGATATTGAAACTGATCGATCAGGGTTTTGACGACCCCCTGTTTGCTCGAGGCCGTTTCGCCGAACAACGCGTTCTTGATTGCTGACCCCAATGAGAGCCCCTTGATGCGTTGTGCGGCCCATTCCGCTTCGATCTCAGAACAAGGCATGCCCCAGACTTTCTCGGTGTAGGTGCGAAAGAAAATTTCAAACAGACGGCGGCCGAATCGATTGCAGATCCAGGCTTCGAAATTATCCTCCGGGGTGATGGGCCTAAGGCGCGCTTGGACGTAGCTGCCCACACACCGTGACGTTTCCCACAGGCCCAGCCCGGAGAGAGCATTGAACGGTTTGAGCGGGTAGGAGAAGAACTTGCCGCGATAGTAGATTCGAGACAACCTTCGGCGCAGGATCAGGTCGTCACCGAGGATCTCGTTCCACAGATCTTCTACGATCGAAACCTTGGTGAAGAACCGATGACCGCCGATGTCGAATCGATAGCCGCCGTGGGTAGCCGTTCGCGAGATGCCGCCGACCACGTCATCGCGCTCCAACACCTCGGTTGCTATCTGGGCCTTGGAAAGCAGATAGGCCGCAGTGAGGCCAGCCGGACCTGCGCCCATGATGATCACGCGCGGTGCGTGCATGCTCTAGCTATCCCCACTTTTGTCGAACACCGGCCCCAGAATCAAACGCCCAGTCTACCAGTGCCGACAGGCTGGAATTCGCCCTCACCCGCCTGGACACTAGATTCCCGGTATAATTCCCGGCCAGCGCGCCTTCCATCGGCTGGTTAGCAGCGACGTTTCCCGTGGCTGACGTCTGTCCCGCCCGGCCCCCGACTCAAGGCTGCGGTCTTTCTACCTGCCCTCCCCGGCTATTACTTAGACCTGTCTACGAAGAATTCCCGAGCTGCCTTAGATCAATGGGATATAGCCGGTCATAGACCGCTCGCCGTACAAATTGTATACGCGCTTGCGAAAGGCCCGCCTTGCGGCGGGCTGCGAGCCTTTGTATGGCGGACAAAACCATTCTTTGCGTCGACGACAGCCCAACGGCGCTGCTATCGATGACGAACGCTTTGACCGGAGTCGGCTACAAGGTGATCACCGCCGCGGACGGTGAGGAGGCCTTGTTGAAGGCCCTCGAAACGTCGCCAGATCTGGTTCTGCTAGATGTCGTGCTACCCAAGCGAAACGGCTTTCAAGTTTGCCGTCTACTGAAGAGTTCGCCGGCTACCAAGGACATCAAGATATTTCTCGTGACGTCGAAGACGCAGGACGCCGACCGCTATTGGGGCATCCGGCAGGGCGCAGACGCCTATCTGACGAAGCCATTCGACACCCAAGATTTGCTTCGTGTTGTTGAGGAGCACCTACTGTGAGCGGTTCAACCAAGACGAAAGCCACGCCACCGCAAAGGGCTTCTACAGAGGCGCTCGACCACATCGTCTTTCGGTTAGGCGAGCAACGTTATGCAGTACCGGTCGGCAAAGTGGTTGAGCTGGACAAGCCGCCGGCATGTGCCGTCGTACCGAACACGCCGAACTTCGTGTTGGGCGTCACTAACGTTCGCGGAGACATTTTGTCGGTGGTCGACTTGAGGGCGCTATTGGGAATTCCGCGAGTCGTACGAACCGAAGCGGTGCGACTGCTTACCGTGCGCAGTGCGGATGGAGAAATGAGAACAGGTTTGATTGTTGATTCGCTGCAAGGGATGCGTTCCGTAACGCCCGCAGCTCTGCGTTCGATTCAGAACCAGGGCGATGTGGACACTTCCGTGGCTCTGCAGGCGTTCGACGATAGAGACGGCGAGGTTCGGGTATTCGATGTGGATCGCTTTTTCGACTGTCCAGAGATCAAGAGGCTAAGCGGCAGATGAACAGTCGTGGAGAGGGACCGAGAATGATCGGCCCACAGGAGCACTATCAATGAGTTTTCTGCGAGACCTAAAGATTGGCCAGAAGCTAGCGCTGGTCGTCTTGGTCATGGCCCTGCCCGTGGCCTGCCTGGTCTGGCTTTTCATCGATGCGCGCAACGTACAAATTGAAGCGACGCAACGTGAGATCCAGGGCATCGAATACCTCAAACCGTTACGCACGCTCGTAGAGCTACTTCCGAAGCACCGTGCCGCCGCCAATGCCTATTTGTCCGGCGAGTCCGAAGCACAGGCTGAGATGCTCCTGTTGCAGCCTGAAATCGACTCGGTGATGCCTAGGGTGGAGTCAGTTGAACGGGCTTATGGCGACGAGTTCGGCACATCCGCCCACTGGGAGCGTTTCAAAGGAGACTGGCGCGATCTCGAGGCGACTGTCGACGCCTTGACACCGATCGAAAGCTTCCAACGTCACAGCCGCCTGATTGGCGAACTCATGACTTTGATTCGAACGATTGGGGACCAAGCCGGCCTGGTACTGGACCCCGAACTGGACACGCACTTTTTGATGGATACCGTGCTGTCACGCCTGCCCCAGGCAATCGATACGGTTGACGTGGTGCGCATCGTCGGACAGGACGTGCTGGCCCGGCGCACCAGTTTGGCGCGCGCGATGCAGACGACCGATAACGAAGAGACTTCCGTGAACGTCGACTTGGACGCCCGCCAGACGCTCAACCGGCTAATCGGACAGATCGAGACGGACATCAGCGAGATCGAACGCGGGATGAAGGCCGCAGTCGAAGTGAATCCATACATGGCGGATGAAGCGGCGCCGAGATTGACGGAATCAATTGACGCGGCGCGTGACTACGTCCAAGCCGCCACCAGGATCTTGCTGCGTGAGCGGATACGCGCCGGTGAACAAACGACGGACCTCAACGAATCGGCGGAGACCGCTATCGCTGCGCTTATCACGTCGTACGACGCCTCGCTGAAAGAGTTGGACATCCTCATGGACCAGCGCATCACGCGGCTGACTGGGGAGAAGTATTTGCAGCTCTCGGCAGCGATCTTCATCCTTGCCTTCACGGTCGTACTGATTCTCTTCCTAAATAGGACCATCACCTCGCAAATCGACGAAATCAATGCTCTGTTCGGACGCATCGGCGTGGGCGACTTGACTGCGCGGGCAACCGTGCGCAGTGGAGACGAACTGGGTCAGATGACCGAGGCGCTCAATAGCGTTCTCGACAACACGTTGAATCTGGTGCAGTCCTCAGAGGAACGAGACCGGATCCAGCAGAGTATCCACAAACTGCTCGATGAGATTGCCGGCGTGGCTGAAGGAGACCTCACGCTGGAAGCTGAAGTGACCGCGGAGATCACCGGAGCGATCGCGGATTCATTCAACTACATGATTGGCGAACTGCGCACGCTTATCGCCCAAGTACAGAACACGACGTTGCAAGTGTCTGCCGCCGCGAACCATATTTCACAGACAACCGACACCTTGGCTGAAGGCTCCGAGAAGCAATCGAGCGACGTGATCTCGGCGAGCATGGCGGTCGAGTCGATGGCCTCGGCCATCCAGCAAGTATCAGAAAGCGCCGAGAAGGCCGCCCGCGTATCCGCGGCGGCTCTTGAGAACTCGCAACGCGGAGCAGAGGTTGTCGCGAAGAGTATCGCCGGCATGGAATCGATCCGCAATCAAGTACAAGAAACTTCGAAGCGCATCAAACGGCTTGGCGAGAGTTCCCACGAGATCGGCGAGATCTCACAGGTCATCGGCGAGTTGGCGGACCGCACCAGCATGTTAGCCATGAACGCCTCGATCCAAGCGTCGATGGCCGGTGAAGCGGGACGCGGTTTTGCAGTTGTCGCAACCGAAGTCGAGGGATTGGCGGAGCAAGCCACCGAAGCGACCAACCGCATCAGCGCGTTGATTCAGGCAATTCAAGAAGATACAACGGCGGCAGTGGCGTCTATGGAAGACACCACCAAGGAAGTAGTGGACGGATCTGCGCTGACGAACGAAGCCGGCAAGAGCTTGGTGCAGATCGAGTCTGTATCGCGAAACCTATCCGAGTTAATCGAATCGATTGCCGATGCTTCTGAGCGCCAAGCACGCAGCTCGGAGTCAGTGGCCCAGGCCATGAGCGGCATTTCGTCTGTTCAACGGGATACCGCGCAAGGCGCCAGGGAGGGAGCCATGGCTATCCGTAATCTCACTACCCTTGCGGATGAGCTGCGTAATTCGGTCTCGCGATTCAAGATTCCGACGAGGGTGCACCATCACCAGCAGCACTAGCTGGGTATGACCTTCCAGGCGCAGTTCGATGCCCCAGAATACTGATCAACAAGTGCTCCGTACCTTCCACCAGGAAGTGCGCGCAGCCTTGCCCGAACTGAAGGAGCACCTCGGGCGCCTGGCCGAGAATCCAACGCGTCGGGATGCGCTGCGGAAGGCGCACCGCTTGGTCCAAGGTCTGTCCGGCGCAGCCTCCCTGTTGGGGTTGGCCAACTGGAGCGAAACGGGTTCAGCGGTCGGGCACTTCCTCGACGAGGTGGTCTCCGGCTCGCAATCGATGACTGCCGAGGCGGCTCAAGAGCTGCAATCCACGCTGGAACTACTCGAAGCGGAGCTGGCGGCGCCGGAAGGGCCGGAGCCTCCGCGCTTTGAACTCGAAGACATGGAAGGCGAGCTATCGCTCGATGCGCCGCCGCCCGACATGATGGACGAAGCAGACGACGAGTGCCGCTTCGAGCTGTTCGATATCGATGAGCCAGAAGCTCTGCAGGCCCTATCCGCCGATACGGCTGCAGCGGAAGACCTGCCGCTCGATGAACCGGCCGACGCCGAGTTGATGGAAGTATTTCAGGAAGAGGCCGAAGAACACCTGGACGTGATCGCCACGAGCCTGCGTGCTCTCGGTGTGGACCAAAACGACGCCGAGGCGCTGCAGAATGTGCGGCGTTCGATGCACACGATCAAAGGCGCCGCCGGAATGGTCGGCCTGCGAACCGCTCAACGAATTGCTCATCGCTCCGAAGATCTTCTCGATCGCCTATCGGAAAGCAACACCAAACCCGATCCGGCGATAATCCCGCTGTTGCAAGCGACTGCGGACATGATTCAGGACATCACGAGTTCGCAAGGCGCGGATGACACGGTGCGCGAATGCGTTATTGAGCTTTGCGCACATTACGACCTGCTGGCTGCCGGCACGATCGCCGCAGAACCGGAGGAGTATCCGGATAGCGAGGCGAGCGAATCTACCCCTGCACCGGCGGCTAGCGCCACCCTGGAGGAAGACGCTCCGGTTGACGGCGAGTTGTTGGAAGTCTTCCAAGAGGAGGCTGCCGAGCATCTAGGAATGCTGGCGGCGAACCTCCGCACGCTTCAGACCGAGCCGGGCGACCGCGAGGTTCTACAAGAAATTCGGCGTTCGATGCACACGATCAAGGGCGCCGCCGGAATGGTCGGGCTGCGTTCGGCGCAACGTGTGGCGCACGGGTCCGAGGATCTGCTGGACCGGTTGTATGAGTCCGAGACAAATCCGACGGCAGACATTCTCCACTTGATCCAGCGGACGGCTGACGTCATTCAGGATATTTCGGAAGCGGGCCGCGCAAACGACGAGACTCGAGCCGCAGTACTCACTCTGGATGCCGAGTACGCGACGCTGCTCAACGGCGCGCTGCATGTCGATGTCGCGCTGCCCGACCCTGGCGAGATGGATCTGTTCGCAGACGAGGAGCCGGCGCTCGTCGATGAGACTGCCGCGGAAGCGACGGACGATCTGGAGCAGGATCAGGCCACCGACGGCGAGCTGCTTGAAGTCTTCCAGGAGGAGGCGGACGAGCATCTTGGTCTCATCGCCAAGAACCTACGAGCGCTGCGGGATACGCCGGTCGCGCCTGAAGTATTGCAGGAAGTTCGGCGTTCGATGCATACGATCAAGGGCGCGGCCGGAATGGTCGGATTGCGCTCGGCACAACGCGTGGCGCATCGCTCCGAGGATTTGCTCGATGTGTTGTACGAGAGCGGAGCGCCGCTAGAGAGCGCGGTCCTCGATCTGATCCAAGAAAGCGCCGATCTGATCCAAACGGTCACCGAGGCTAAGGGCGCCGACGCGGCGGGCCGCAAACGCGCTCTGGAATTGTCCGCTCGTTACGACGGTTTTCTACAGGCTCTACAGACGGACGATCTGGTCCCCGAAGAGCCGACCTTTGATGCGCCGATTTTCGACGAGGAGCCCGCTGCTGCTGTCGAGGCCGCAGCGTCCGTGCCTGCCCCAGCCGCGTCGCCGCAGCCGTCGGCGTCATTCGCTGCCGGCAAGTCGCCGAGCGGACAGTACGCCCGCGTTCCGCTAGAACGTGTGGAAGAGCTTGTTCGCTTAGTCAGCGAACTCATTGTCAGCCGTTCTAACTTCGAGCAACATTGCCGCCGCTTCACACGTGAAAGCGGCGAACTGAAACTGAGCGGCGAACGGATTACGCAACTTACCGGAAAACTGGAAACTGACTACGCAGTCAAGGCGATGGCGGAAGGCGGAGATTCTGTCGGATCTCCGTTGACCTACGCCGGGGGCTCCTCCGCGGGCTCGTTCGACTCGCTGGAGTTCGATCGCTACAGCGAGTTCCACTTGTTGTCTCGCGACCTCAACGAGGCTGCCGCCGACATCTCGGCCGCCGGCACGCAGTTGCATGGAGTTGCCGGAGAGTTTCAGAACTCGCTGGTTCGACTCAGCCGGCTCACCGGGGAGGTGCAGGACGGACTAATGCGCCTGCGCATGGCGCCAATCTCGTCTCTCGAAAATCGATTGCACCGCACCGTGCGAGTCGCCGCCCAGGCCTGCAACAAGAAGGTTCGCCTGGAAGTGGTCGGCAGCGAGGTCGAACTGGACAAGAGCGTCCTCGAAGAGATCACCGGACCGTTGGAGCATTTGCTGCGCAATGCGGTCGACCATGGCATTGAATCTTCCGAGAAGCGCACTGCTGCAGGCAAGCCCGAAGAGGGCGTTGTCACGCTACGCGCTTATCTTGAAGGCGCCCGGGCCGCTATCGAAATCCGCGACGACGGCGGCGGGCTCGACGTGGAGGCTCTGCGCAGCAAGGCCGTCGAACGCGGTATCCACTCTCAACGAGCAGCCGGACTGCTGACCCAAGACGAAACGTTCGAACTAATCTTCCACAGCGGATTCAGTACGGCCGCCAAGGTCAGTGAAGTTTCCGGACGGGGCGTGGGCATGGACGTCGTCCGCTCGGCAATCGAATCGCTCAATGGTTCGATCGGTATTCATTCCGAGAGAGGGATCGGCAGCAGCTTCTCCATCGGTTTGCCCACGAGTCTCGCGGTAGCGCGGGTGCTCATGGTACAGGCCAACTCTCAGGTGTTTGCCGCTCCGATGCACACCGTGCGTCAGGTCATCAAGCTGCATCCCAAGGATGTCGGCAACACGCCTCAAGGCGAGTACGTCGACTTCGAAGGCAAGCGCTACAAGGCGGTGCGCCTGGCGGATGCACTCAACTTGCCGGGCGAAGCGGATCCCGAACCGGATCGCGTGGCGGCAATGGTCATCGATGCCGGCAAGAGATCGTTCGTGCTGCTCGCCGACCGCATCCAAGAGGCTGCTGAGGTTGTGGTGAAGAACATGGGCGGCCTGCTGCGGCGGGTTCACGGCATCAGCGCCGCGACCATCGCCGGAGACGGTTCGGTCGTGCTCATCCTCAATCCAGGTCAGCTTGTGGATACTCCTCCGGTCGAATTCCGACGGGACCAAATGGAGGCGCGGGACGAGATCAACGACCAACAGCTCAAGGTCTTAATCGTGGATGACTCGCTCAGCGTGCGCAGAGTGGTAACCAGACTGTTGGAGTCCGCCGACTGGATCACCGTGGCTGCCAGGGACGGCATCGAAGCGCTTGAGGCTCTTAAAGAAATGCCGACGCCTCCCGACGCCATCCTATGCGACGTCGAGATGCCTCGCATGGACGGCTACGAGCTTGCCGCAAATTTGAAGTCCGGCGTATTCGCTCAGATTCCGATCCTGATGCTCACCTCGCGAGCAGGCAAGAAGCACCGCGACCGCGCGCAAGAAATCGGCGTGGATGATTATCTGATCAAACCATTCCAAGACGAAGCGCTGCTCACAGCTATTAGCAGCGCCGTTGACGCCGCCAAATGCTCCTAGAGAGTGTCCTCGGGGATCCCGTAGGCTTTGTGTACGTCCTCTAGCGTGAGCGTACCGAGCAATAGGTTGGGATTGGCGCGACTCGACACGGGCAAGATCGGATAGGTCGCGAGGACGCGCATCGCGGAATCGAGAGATAGATCCGGATAAAGCCGCACGACAGCGCGCACGCTCAGAGCCTTCCAGACGGAATCCGCACTCTGACCTTTCTCGATCGCCTTCGATATATCTTCCAACTCGACCCACGACCAACCCTTGCCGTGTACGCCGATCAAGGCCGTAGTCAACTCCTGCTCGCTCATCCGGTTGAAGGCCGTCTCGACAGTGGTGCTCGACGGAAAGACTCGGCCGGAGCCCACCTGCATGGCATCCTCAACGCTGAGCGGAGACGATTCTCTTTGCTCCTCCACCGACGGCAGGTCGAGCCCGTCTTGTCGTGCTGCAATCTGCAGCAGCGAATCGTGCTGAAGCGTTCGCGAAATCAATAAGGCGATGACATTGGCGACCATCACCGGCAGGATGATGACGTAGCTGCGGCTGATCTCGAACACCATGAAGATCGAAGTCATCGGAGCACGAAACAATCCGGCAAAGAACGTTCCGATGCCGACCAAAACGTAGGCGCCGGCCGTGCTTGTGGGGAACGGCCAGTACTCGTGGGCCAGGCCGCCAACGCCGCCGCCGATCATCGCGCCAATGAATAGCGTTGGTGCAAACATGCCTCCGGGCGTGCCAACGGCGAAACAGAGCGAGGTGGTCACCATCTTCAGCGCCGCCAACAAAAGTAAGAAC
The DNA here is from genome assembly GCA_027592785.1 of Acidobacteriota bacterium. Classification (GTDB taxonomy): domain Bacteria; phylum Acidobacteriota; class Terriglobia; order Bryobacterales; family UBA6623; genus CAMPKL01. The sequence continues at coordinate 26,776 of JAQCLD010000004.1, read as the reverse complement.
TGCCACAGGTAACGATCGTGCAAAGCACTGTCGATGGCTCCGTAGCCTGCGCCAAAGACCTCCGGCACGCGAACTCCAATAACGCCCACCAACAGGCCGGCCAGCACCGGCAAGAGGTAGACATGGATGCGCTTGGTGGTGCGGACCAGTTCGCGCACGGAGGCCGCGAACTGGGTGAACCAGGCCGAAAGGTAGCCGCTGATGATACCCATCAGGGCATAAACAATCAGCTCCGTATAGTTCGTCAGCGCAAACTGCGGTACAGCATAGAGCGGATCGTCGCCCAAATACCAGCGGCTAACGACAACGGCCGAGACGGCTGACAGCACGATGGAGCCGAGCACTCCCGCATTCCACGACGCCACGACTTCTTCCATGACGAACAGTACGGCCGTGATAGGAGTATTAAACGCAGCGCCGATCCCTGCCGCCGCGCCGATCGGCGCGATCATGCGCATGTTGTCTCTGGTCAAGCGGAAGGTGCGCCCCAAGAAGCTCGCGATTCCGGAGCCCATCAGCAATGCCGGGTCTTCCGGGCCCATGGGATTACCGGTGCCGATCGAGATCGTGCTCGACACATACTTGCCCAAGACGCTGCTGAACGGCACGTAGCCGTCCGAGATATAGAGCGCAGCCTTGGTGGAGTTCACTCCGCTGCCGCGTGCCGCCGGAAAGTAGCGGTCCGTCAAGAAGTAAGCCACTCCGCCGCCGACGGCCGGCCAAAGCACCAAGGCCCACCAGCTTCGGTTGCCAAGCCCTTCGACCGTGGCCCAGCTGAAGAATTCAATGGAGATGTGGAAACAGACCACCGTGAGGCCGGCAAAGATTCCAATAATGATCGAGAGCAACAAGAAGCGCTGGGTCTCGCCCATCACCGGCGCACGGTTGCCAAGCTGCACCAGACGTTGACCTTGCCTTCGCGCGACGGCTGCGAGCGGTTGCCAGTTCAACGCGCCACTCCCTGCAAGACGCGCCCCAGGGCGTCGTCCTCATTCCACACGTTGGTGCAGATCGTCGAACGTGTCGCCCACAGATCAGCCGCAACGCTCAGGTTGCGCTCGGTGGCTTCGCCATAGTCCGCGGGCCGTCCGGTTTCCGCTAGCGCGGCGCGCGCCGCCCCAAAAACGGCCGTAGCCTCGGGCGAGAGAGGCGGCAACGGGCCGATGCGTTCGTCGCCAAGCGGGTTGTAGCAGTAATCGAGATACGCAGTCGTTCGACGCAGTACTTCCCTGCTCCGAGTAAAACGCTGCCGCGGACTCAACAGCGGCTCTCTGCGGCTGACTCTGAGATAGTTCGGATCCAAGGAAACAATTTCGTTGGCCTCCGCTAAAAGCTCTTGCACCTGGACGTCGGAACTCAGCGTGATCGCCGCCTGCAGCTCCAGGACCGCTAAGCCGTACTCCCCGGTCTGAAAATAGGCCTTACCCAATGCGCCTCGAAGGCTGGCATCTCTCGGACTGGCCGCCGCCAAAGGCCGCAGCGTGCGCAGCGCCTCGGCGGGAGAACCGGCATCCAAGAACATCAGGCCCACGCGCTTGGCGAGAACATCATCGGCAGGCTCGTCACGCAGCAAACTCACGAGTTCGCCCACGAGTTGCAGTGATTCGCCTTGCGCTTCCAAAAAGTCGACGAACTCCAGGCGCGTATCTAAGCGATTCTGTTCCGGATTCTGATCCCAACGGCCGTAAATTGCTGTTCGGTAATACTGAATCGCTTCCTCGCCGCGGCCATTCCCGCTGGCAAGCCGCGCCAGCAGTCGATTGACGACGGCCCGGGTCGGGTCCACGGTCCTGAGTTGCCGCAGCTGAAGCTCGGCCTCTTGGTAGCGGCCCGATTCATAGAGTGCGAGGGTCAGTCCGAGGCGATAGTCAAACTTGCCGCGGTCGTAAAGCAGCGCGTCGCCAAAATGCTCGATTGCTCCGTCGAAGTATCCGTAGTCAGCGAAGGTCCGCCCTAAACGGTAGTGCTCCTCTGCACGGGCCTCGCGCTCAAGGTTGAAAGCCCGGTTGTAATAACCGGTGCCGACGAACAGCGCGAACATGGCCACAAACACGATGACCAGCAGCTGGGGAGTGGCTCCGACCATGGCCACCTGACGACTCTGGCAATGAGGACAAGGCTCCCCCGGGCCAGACGTCGCATGGCGGCAAATCAGACAAAAATAGCGTGGGGCCATGAAGCCATTCCCAGGATAACCGGTCGTGGCGTCAAGGATCGAGATCCGCAACAAAGAAGGGGTTCAATGAGCCCCTAAATGTCAGCAAGCATTCCCGATTCCTCGGAATAGCCGGCGGACCGCAGCGCTCCACTCAGCTTGTGCAATGCCGCTTTGTGGATCTGGGAGACCCGGCTCTCATTAACTCCCAGCTCCCGCCCGATTTCTTTCATCGTCCAGTCTTCGCGGTAATACATCGAGATGACCTTTTGATAGCGGGTCGGCAAGGTGGTGATCGCGGCATTCAACGCCTCGCGCATCTCTTGTCTAGCCATATGACCATCCGGCAATTCATCTTTGGACTGGGCGTTGTCCAAGGTCATCGAATACTCGTACTGCTCGACCTTGTGAGGCTGAACGGCAACGAGTCCCGCGGCTTGCAGGTCCCGCTTCTGGCGAATCAGCTCCGCCTCAGTGATGCCCAGACCACTTGCGACTTCCGCGTCGTCGGGAGCTAGCCCCAGCTTCTGTCCCTGCTCGTGGACCGCGCTGTCGATCGACTTGAACCGTTTGCGTTGGTCTCGCGAGGCCCAGTCCAGCTGGCGCAGACTGTCGAGAATCGCTCCGCGTATGCGGTGCTTCGCATAGAGGTGAAAAACGACGTTCTTGTCAGGTTGGAAGCGGTCCACCGCATCGAAGAGCCCAATGACGCCGGCGTGAACCAGGTCGTCCAGCTCGACTTGTACCGGCAGCCGTTCCCTGACGCGGTGGGCGATCACTCTAACCAATGGGAGATGTTGGATGATCCTATCCTCACGCTCCTGCGCACTCAGTGCTACGTGCGCTACTGCCGCTGCCGATTGGGCTGCCATCGATGACCCGCTCCTTACTTCCGGTCCGTAGAGTTACGGGCTTACGGTATCGATCTGTTACCGATACCGGGATGAGCATATGTATGCACCTGATCGTCCAAACGAGCAGATGGCATAACCCTTTCAGAATAAATAGGATACGACCCTGTGAAAGGGACGCCGACATGGTCGCGCGATGGAGCGCAAAAGACGATTATCAAGCACTTAGGCCTGGCTACAGCACAGCAAATCCCGTTACGGAGCACGCATTTCCAAAACGGAACAGCTCGCCGGCGCCTAGAAGCGCGTATCGTGTACCGTTCTGGAACAGATAGCGGTTCCGCTAGCGCAGTTCCCGACCGGCGGGCCAGAGCATAGGCAGGACACCGGGCAGAACAGTAATCTCAAGCGGCAACGCACCTGCCGCCTCACCGTCGACTTCCGCGCGGGTAAGGTCCGCTGAACGGGCGACCAACTTACGAACCTGCCGCCGATGAACCTTGGGATGTTTGTAGATGGCGTCGGAGTAGAGCACCGGCAAATCCCGCAGGAGTTCAAACCATGAGAGATGGTCGATGATGGTCACGTCGAGCAAGCCACTGGTCAGCGAAGCCTCAGGACAGGGATGCATACCGCCGCCGTGGTACTGGCCATTGCCTACAGCAACGTTGGTGATATCGACATCGTGCAGCGTCTCCCCGTCGTCGAACAGCAGATCCACGGACTTTCCTCGATAACGGAAGAAGACTTGAAGCGTCGCCCAAAGGAATGCGGCTTTGCCATTGATTTTAGAGAAGATGTTCTTCTTGGCCGCTACCGAGACATCTCCCCCCATGCCGAAACTCAACAGGTTGATGAAGTACCGCTGTAAGACGGTTTCGTCCCCGGGCCCAACAAAGCGCACCTTGCCGACATCGATCGCGGTTACTCGCCCGTTGGCAAGATACGCCGCCGCCAGTTCGGGCTCGACGGGGGCCTGAAGCGTCCGTTGGAAATCTCCCCCTGTACCCATCGGCACGTACCCCAAACGCGCTAGTGGGTTCAGCGGCGCGTCGTGTGAGAGAAATCCATTGACCACTTCATGCAGCGTACCGTCGCCGCCAACGGCAATGATCAGTTCGGCGCCGCGTTCCAAGGCCTGCTGGGTCAACTCCGCCGCATGCCAAGGCCGCTCGCTCCAAAGAACCTGCAGTTGGGGGATACGTTGTCGAAGCGCCGCCTCGTACTGGGGCCAGCGGCCCCGAACGCTGCCGCCTGCTGCTTGGGGATTCAGAATCGCGACCGCTTCAGCCATCAGCTTTACGTGCGTAGGTAGGCCACTGTCTCGGTCAACGTTTCTTGCGGGTCGCGAGTTTCAAAGCCCAGCTCGTCGCGCGCCTTCTTGGAACTGCAATACCAATACACCGCGGACATCTGGATTGAAGCGTCGTCGAGTTCCCAGCGTTTGCCTACGAGCGGCAACAGCCGGCGCATGATGCGTGCGCCCCAGAGTTGCAGCGGCAAGGGCAACATGAGTTTGGGTGCGGAAATGCCGGCAATCTTGGCGGTCCGTTGAATCCACTCGTGGAAGGTCATGTTCGCTCCTCCCAGCAGATACCGTTCGCCCTTGCGGCCCTTGCGCATAGCCAAGATCAAACCCATGGCGGCGTCGCGAACATCGACGATGTTGAGGCCGCCCGAGGGCAGTACCATGATGCCGCCTTTGAGGAATAGCTCCACATCGCCGGTCGAGGACCTTCTTTCGTCACCGGGTCCCAACAGCAGCGTCGGGTTGACCTGGACAATGTCCAAGTCGCGATGCTGCACGTACCACTCCGACAACTTCTCGGCGTAGATCTTGCTCAGGTAATAGGGCCAGTTCCAAACGACCTGCTGCGAAAACGGCGCCGTCTCATCGCGGTCAACCGGATCGGCGCCGACAGCGCAGGTACCTGAACTGGAGACGAAGACCGCTTTCTTTACTCCGTGCGCCAGCATGGCTTCGCAGACGTTGCGCGTGCCTTCCACGTGGGCGCCGTAGAGCCGCCAAGGCCGCAAGGACTGACGTTCCACGAAGCCTGCCGCGTGGTAGATCTCATCAACGCCCACAGCAGCAGCAATCACTTCGGCGCTTTTGGTGATATCGCCGCGAACGACTTCGACGCCGTCCATCTGCGTGGTTGGTCCTGTCCCCCTGACCATGACGCGCAGCCGTGCCTCAGGTTCTTCGCTGCGAAGCTTGGAGATCAGGTGCGTCCCCAGAAAGCCCGTCGCGCCGGTGATCAGAATCGTCTTCACCGCGACGCATCCTCTCCCGAGACATGCTGCGGCACGCCCATGACGTCGACCATGCTGATCGGAGGGATGTGCACGTGGGTCACACTGGGCTTGCGGCCAACGAAGGACTGCGCCATTTCCAGCGCCTCAGCCATGCTCTTGGCCGTTTCCCAACCCATGACCTCGGCTGTACGCTTGTCTTCGGCGCCGACGCAGATTACCTTGCCAACGTGCGCCCGGCCATTCTCGCCCCAGTACCACATGTAGAACGGATGGACGCCGTGATAGGCGTAGCCGGTGCGGTACTGCTCAATGTATTCCGGGTTAGCGGCGAACTCCGCCTCGTACTTGCGCGCCAATTGAAAGGCGTCGGTGGTCTCGGGCAGCACGCGATGGAAAAACTCGTGATACGAAGGGTGGTGCTTGCGGTCGAACTCGTTGTACAGCGGATGCGTAACGATCAGCACGCCGCCTTGTTTGACGATGGGCATGCCCCGGTACATGTTGAACAAATAGCCCAACACCATCACCTGCACCAAGATCGGGTTCAACGCCGAATGAACGTTGTACGGCGACACAAACGGAACGCCCATCACCGCCACGTCCGACTGGCCTTCGACGGGGATGCAGTACTGCTGGTTGCAGTAAGCCAGCGTCTTGGCGTGCGTCGCGTTCGTCTCGCCGGCGTGAACGGCGATTAAGCCGTAAGGCGAAAGAATCTTGAACAACAAGTCGCGTTTGGTCTGCCGCGGCATCTTGCTCAAAGCCCATTTCGAGACGCCGAACGCCGTGCGATCCAGCAAATTCCAGTCGTCTTCGTTCTTGGTGAAGAAGGGCATCAGCGGGTCGAACATCTGATTGTTGACGACCGTCTCGATGTGAAAGCAGTTGAGGTGCTGTTTGATGACAGCGGCCTGTCTTTCGGCCGACGACGCTAGTTCCGACTTGCCAGGATCGAAGTACGAATTCGAGTCGCGTATGGTCTTCGGGTTGTGGTGGGCTTGAAGCGCTGCGTAATCGCACAATCCGATGGCGATGCTCTTGGCCCCACCGTCCATCGGCACCAAGTTGATGTTGACGTAGATGAGCAGGTCCGATTCCGCCGCGCGGCGATTCATCCTCACGGCTTCGCCCAGTTCGGTGCGGCCCAACTCGACCATGCCGTCAATCGCTTCGCCGTCATGACAATACAGCTTCGTCGGGAAGTACGCCTTGAAGACCTTTTCGCCTACCGCGTGACGAATCTCAAAAGCCTCCATCCGCCGGTGGAACGAGGTGGCGATGATCAACTCCACATCGGTGACGCCGTGCTCGGCGAGCATCTCGAGGACGATTTCCAACACCGTCTGGCGCAGATCCGGCCGGCGCATCGGCGGCAGCGGCAGGGAGATGTCGTCGATAGCCACTGTGACCTTCATCCCCGGACGCAGCTGCGCCGGGAGCGGCTTGGCGTCTTCCGGGTGTTCTAGCGCATAGCGGATCGCCGCGTCGCGGTCTTTCAACGGTGCGATTGTCGGCTTGGGATAAATGACGCGCGTATCTTTCGGCAGTTTGGCGCTAACTAAGTCTTCGCCGGACCACAACAGCCGCGGCCGCGAATCCTCTTCCAAGTGAACGACGCAGTGCTCATACGAAACGAGCGCTGCGCGGCCTACCGCATTCGGAGTCGGGTCGCCGAACTCAAACGCTTCGGAAGGCGCAACAGGATGGATGGTGTCAGCGGCCATTCTTACTTGCCCTTGGTGACGACCGTAGGCCATCCCCGTTCGGCCGCGATGCGACTCAGCTTCCGATCCGGATTGACGGCGGTGGGTTGTGCGGCCATTTCCAGCATGGCCAGGTCCGAGTAACTGTCTGAGTAAGCTTTCAAGCTACTTGGATCTACGCCATGCTCGTAGCAGAAGTGCCGCATGGCGTCGGTTTTTCCTTGTTCAGCCAAAAGTGGTTCGTGCAAATGGCCCGTGGCGACTCCGTCAGAGAATACCATTTTGTTCGCCAGCAAATGATCGAACCCCAGCTCTGTCGAGGCCCGCTCAACCGCAAAATCCAGGCCGCCGGTGACCAGAATCAACGTGTAACCTGCTTGCCGGTCGCGTTCCAACAGTTCCCTGCTCCCGGCGTAGATCTTGCCCCGCGTCTCCTGCTCAAAGAGCCCTGCGGCTTCTACCCTCAACCACGACTCGGACAGCCCGGCGTAGAGCCCGAAAAACTGCCGATTGAAGGCCGCACGTGACCAAGCGTCGATCAACAGCCAAAAAGGGACGCCGCCCACGGCCACCGCCGTCCGATAGAAACTCTCCAACGGCGACGGGCAGCGGCGGGCGAAGTACAGGTACCTCGTCACGACGTTGCTCGACGCCAACGTTCCGTCAAAGTCGTAGAAAGCGGCCTTCAAAGTCTTGGACTTCTAGTCAAACAGATTCCGTATGTTCGACTTGTGGCGCCAGGTTAAGAACACGGACATCAGCAGCGCCATGCGTACGGCGAAGGAATCAACGTAGAGGTACGTCAGCAGAGCGAAAAACAGCCAAGTCGCGACCGACGCGATAGCCCCCGACTCTGGCACACGAAAGCGCGATCCGGTCACACGAACCAACACGAAGAAGGCCAGCCCCGCGGCAGCCAGCAAGGGATACAGCCGCAACATGACTCCCGCCGAAGTGGCAATTCCCTTCCCTCCGTTGAACTTCAAAAACGGCGAGTAACAGTGACCAAACACCGCCGCGAAACCCAGCAGCCAACCATGAAAGTAGGGGTCAACACCTGGTTGATAGAAGATCGCCGCTGGGGCATAACCCTTGAGCATGTCTCCCGCCAAGGTCAACAGGGCACGTGGCTTGTTGACCCGCAACACGTTGTTGAAGCCGGGATTGCCCGAACCAACCTTACGAATGTCGATGCCCGAACCCATCATCGCCAGCACGGCGAACGGGATCGATCCGATCAGAAAGGCCACTAGGGCCTCGATGATGAGTCTGGTTTCGATCACGTCAGCAGTCCCGCCATGGATGCCGTCAGGAAGTTTGCCATCATACCGGCGGCCATCGCCAGCAGTCCCAGTTCGGCCAATTCGCTGCGTCGTTTGGGTATCAGCGAGCCGAGGCCTCCCACCTGTACGCCGATGGAGCCGAAGTTAGCGAATCCGCACAGCGCATATCCGGCGATCAGGAAGGACCTGGGATCCAAATTTTCTCGTAAGGCCGCTAAGTCCACATACGCCAGAAACTCGTTCAGCACCATTCGCAAACCCAACAAGTTGCCGACGGCCAGAGCGTCGGCCCAGGGGACGCCAATCACAAAAGCGACCGGAGCAAATAGGAATCCCAAGATCGTCTGCAGATTCGGCGGCAGCCACATCAATCCGCTGGCATCGCGGACGCCGCCCATGATTCCGTTAAGCAGCGCGACCAGGCCGACGAACGCAACGAGCATAGCGCCGACTTGCAGCGACAGATACAGGCCCTCTCCAGCGCCGCGTGCGGCCGCGTCGATGATGTTGCTGTCTTGGTCGCCCGCTTGGGTGGGGACGCTGCCGCGCGTCTCCGGTTCGCCCGTCTCGGGAACCATGATCTTGGCCAGCATGATGCACCCCGGTGCGCTAATGACCACCGCCGTGAGTAGATGCTCCACGGGGACGCCGGAGATCTGCGTATAGGCCACCATCAACGCGCCGGAGATTGTGGCCATGCCGCCGGTCATCACGCTCATCAGTTCCGACCGCGTTAGCCGGTCGAGATATGGGCGAATCGTCAGCGGCGCCTCGCTTTGTCCCATGAAGACGTTCGCCGCCACATTCAAGGCCTCCGCTCCGCTTACGCCGAGCGTCTTCTGCATTGCCAAGGCCATCACCCGCACCACTCGCTGCATGACGCCCAGGTAGTACAGCACGGCGAAAAACGAGGCCACGAAAATGATCAGCGGCAGCACCTGAAAGGCGATGATCACGCCCTGCGCGCCCGTCCCGGAACCCAGTTCCGCGCCAAATACAAACTTCGAGCCCTCTTCGGCGAATCCCATCAACGAGTTAAAGCCCGCGCCAATGACTTCGAAGACGACTCGCGCCGGAGTCTTGAGCAGCAAGACCGCCAGCGCGCATTGCAGCCCCAGGCCCCAGTAGACAATTCGCCACTGGATAGCTGCCCGGTCTTTCGACAGGCCGTAAGCCGCCAACAAGATGAGAAGAATACCCAGCAGGCCCATATGGCTCTCCAGGAGGCCCGCCAACCCGGAAGGGCACAGCGGTAAGCGGGAGCCCTCGCGGGCTCCGCCGACCTATTGAACTAGATCCACAACCAGGTCTCGCGGTTCGGGCTGATTAGAAGACAGCCGGAAGGCGTCTTCAACCAATTGAACCGCTTCAGTGAGCTGCGCTTCGTCGGTGTAATACAAGGCGCAAAGTCCAGCGCCGGCGGCCACAGCGTCGCCTACCTTCGCCTGTAAAATGATGCCGACCGCAGGGTCAATGTTGTCGCCCATGCGTTCTCTTCCGGAGCCCAGCAAGACTGCGGCGCGACCAATGTCGTCGGCGTTGATGCGGCTGATGTAGCCCTCGCGGGGCGAAGTAATGATGTGCTCGCCCGTCGCATTCGGCAGCAATTCGAACTGGGTCAGTGCGTCGGCGTTACCGCCCTGCGCGCGGATCACGTTCTGCAACACCGCAAACGCCGAACCGTCGTCCAGCAGGCCTTGCGCAGTCGATCGCGCCGTCTCCAAAGAGACGTCGTTCTTGGCCAGATAAATCATCCTCGCCGCAACTTCTACGGCCAGGCCGGCTAAGTCCTGTGGACCTTGACCCTGCAGGGTCTGCGAGGCTTCCATGATCTCGAGCGCGTTTCCTACCGTGTAGCCCAGCGGCTGATCCATGTCCGTCAGCAACGCCTGAATCCGCAGATTCATACGGCGACCGATGGTGATCATTAGCTGCGCCAAGCGGCGAGATTCCGTTTTGCTCTTGAGCAACGAACCGCGGCCGACCTTGACGTCCAGCACTAGCGCGTCGAGCCCCTCGGCCATCTTCTTCGACATCACCGAGGCCGCAATCAGCGCCGGCGAATCCACCGTGGCTGTCGCGTCTCTCAATGAGTAAAGCTTCTTGTCCGCCGGGGCCAGCTCGTTCGATTGCGACGCGAAGGCCAAACCGTGAGCTGCGACGATTTCCATGAACTCGTCACGGGTCAGATCCGTGCGGAACGACGGGATCGACTGCAATTTGTCGAGCGTACCGCCCACATGTCCGAATCCGGGCTCGGCGATAACCGGCACGGCCAAACCAGCCGCAGCCGCGATGGGCGCGGCGATAATGCCGACCTTGTCACCGACACCGCCGGTGGAGTGGGTGTCGACCTTCGGTTTATTGATTCCACTGAGGTCCAAGGGCTGCCCGCAACGCAGCATGGCCGTGGTCAGCGAAGCGGCTTCCGCCTCGGAGAAGTCGTTGCAGGCGCCGGCCATGAGGAAGGCCGCCATCTGATAGTCCTGGATCTCTCCCCGAGCGTAGCCGTTGATCAAACGCTCGATCTCTTCAAGCGTAAGTTCCTCGGCGTCTCGCTTCTTGCGGACGAGGTCAACAATTCGGTCCATAAACGTACAAACTCCCTCGGCCTTTTCTCTGAAGAAGACGGGAGGCGAAAATCGCCCAGATCTCACAGCCTAGCACCGTGCCTAGTGCGCCGCAAGGAAGCGGCTTAGGCGCGGGGCTCAGTTGAAGGGACTGCTGGGATAGCGGCCGCCATGTCGCCGCGCCGGATGCGCGCAAAAAGGTTGAGCGCCTCTTCGTGAACCTTGCCGTTTGAGGCGAACATATCCGCATCCCCGGAGCGATATGCCCCGCCGCGCATATCGCTAAACTTGCCGCCGGCCTCGGTCACGATCACCAATCCGGCAGATACGTCCCAGGACTTGAGCCCGAACTCCCAAAATCCCTCAAATCGCCCGCTGGCGACCGAGCAGAGGTCCAAAGCCGCGGAGCCGGCCCGGCGACAGCCGTGAGTCAACACCGAGAACTGGTGGAAATAGTAGACGTTCACGTTTTCCTTGCGTTTTGAAGCCGGAAAGCCAGTGGCGAAAAGTCCGTTCTCCAGCGTGTCAATCGGCGACACAGAGATCCGCCGGTTATTGAGGTAAGCGCCTGCTCCCTTCTCTGCGGCGTAAAATTCCTCGGTAATTGGGTTGTAGACGACCCCGGCGATTCCTTCTCCATTGCGCTCGAGCCCAATACTCACCGCAAACCATGGATAACCATGCGCGAAATTGGTGGTCCCGTCCAATGGATCGATATGCCAAACGTATTCGGAACCGTTATCGACGCGGCCGCCTTCCTCGCCGATGATCGAATGGCTCGGGAAACGCTCCCGGAGACGGCGAATGACCAGCTCTTCTGAGGTCCGGTCCGCAACCGTCACCAAGTCGAATGCCCCCTTGTATTCCACAGCAACGCTGCGGTCCGAGAAATTCCTGAGAATCTGCCCTGCCTCGCGGGCGATTTCCGTCGCCGCCGACAAATAGTCCACGTTCGTCATGTAAAGTTGTATACCTTTCTCGTACTGGTTACTTGGCCGCTTCGGCCGGTGTTGCTTGGCGCCAGCGGCCATTCGGCCGTCGCTCCGAGTCGATACGTTGCGGCGGGACCGACTCCGGCAACAGCTTGCGCTCTTCGGGGACGTAATATCCCGATCTCGCCAATACCGTCGCGTCAGGCAGATCGACCGTCACCTGTATGTCACGATATCGGGTTCGCGTATCGTCATGCGCCGGTTGGTAATAGCCGAGCAGGTATTGCGTCCGCAGATTCTCTAGAATCTCGCTAAATACTCGGTTCAAGCCTGCCTCACCGTACTCGACGAAGGCCTTGCCGCCCGTACCCTGCGCAAACAGATAAAGAGTGTGCTCACCGCCGGTGTTCCTTCCCGCATCGGCCTTTACCGGTTGCACGATCACGCTGTAGATCACCACGTCCGCGCTCTGGGCCGCTTCAATCGCTTGCCGGAAAGTGGAATAACTGGTCGTGTCGCCGCCGTCGGTCAGAATGATGAGGACCCGCCGCCCTCTTCTCTTCTGTAACTGCTCAGAAGCCAGCAAAACACCGTCGTAAAGCGATGTGCCGCTCTCGGGGCGGATGCGATCCAAGGCGCGCTCAATCACTTTGGCACGGCGCGTGAGCGGAGCCAGCAGGTCGACGCCCTCTGAAAACTTCATCACTCCCAAGCGATCGCCTTCGTGCGAACCGGCTCCAAATAGATTCGCCAAAAATCGCTTGGCCGATACGCGCTCGAACTCCAACTCCACCGCCGCCGACAGACTCGCGTCCACCAGCAACATCACCGACAAGGGACGATCCGTTTGGCGTTCGAAAACGACAATCTTCTGCTCCTCGCTGCCGTCGACAATGCGGAAGTTTTCCACATCCAAACCGCCGATCACCCCGCCGTTAGCGTCGCGCACGGTTGCCGTCACGTTAACCAGACTGACTTCCGAACGGAACACGGTCCCACCCTGTGCCCCGAGCGTGGATGCCAGGCAGACGAACAACAAACAGCTGCGGCGCAGTGCAATCACTCGGGCGCTCCAGGCATCGGAACTCCTTCGTCCCAGGAGCCCTCAACCCAAACTTCCCCGTCTTCAAAGTGTTCCTTCTTCCAAATCGGCGCCAGTTTCTTCAAGCGGTTGATCGCCTCCAGGCTGGCGTCATACGCAGCCTGGCGATGAGCCGAAGTGACCACGATCGACACGCTCGCCTCCTGCAGTTCCAGGCGTCCGATGCGGTGGATAATCCCGACCCGATGGATATCGTGCTTCCCGCGGAGTTCTCGCCCGATCTGCTGCATCGTCTTCACAGCCAACGGCGGGTACCCTTCATAGTCCAGGTACAGTGTCTTGCGGCTGCCGGTGTGATTGCGCACGACGCCTTCAAAGATGATCACCGCTCCGTCGTCGTCCGCTTGCAGTATTTGAACCAGGGCGCGCGAATCGATCGGGTTGTCGGTTACCGCATAGAACCCTACGTCGTCAGTCGTGCACACGATCCACTCCACGTCAGCATCCGATCCTCCGCTCACCGGGGGCATTAAGGCCACCTCGTCACCGTCAGCCAAAGCGACGCCGCGGCCGGCGAACTCATGATTTCTGGCGATAGCGATCGAAGCAGCCATCTCTCGTAGCTTCGGGTACTGGGACGCGTAATATTCGAAAACGGTTCCCACCGAAGATCCAGCAGGCAGATCGATCTCGTCCGTCGAGCGTCCTACGGCGTCCTTCAACTGACCGAAAAATAGTACTTGGATTCGCATGCAGGGGCGCCTGTCTAATCGTAACGCGGCATCGCCCTGGCAAAAGCCTACTTCAAGCCGCACAATAATAAGTAGGTGCCTGGCAAGAAGAAGCAGCGCAAGCCCACCACGCTGGCCAAGCGTAACCTTGTCGCCCGCGCCGGCGCTCGTTCGTCCGCGGGTCCGATGAAGGACAAGCGCAAACTGACCCGTCAGGAGCAAGCGATCCGCGATCGTCTCGAAATTGCCGCGCGCACTCCCGAGTCGGACTAGGCAGCCACGCGATTGGCCGCCATGACCGAGGCGAGCCGCATCGCCGCCTTCATGTTCGTCTCGTCCGCGACTCCCTTCCCGGCAATATCGAACGCCGTTCCGTGGTCAACCGAAGTGCGGATAATTGGCAGGCCGATTGAGACGTTGACCGTCGCCTCGAAGTCGACCAGCTTGATGGGGATGTGTCCCTGGTCGTGATACATCGCCACGACCAATTCGAACTCTCCCCGAAAAGCCTTGAGGAAGACTGTATCCGCCGGCATCGGGCCGTAGCAGTCAATGCCCTTGGCGCGCGCCTGAGCGATGGCCGGGGCGATCGTCGTTTCATCCTCAGTCCCGAATAGTCCGTGTTCGCCCGCGTGCGGGTTCAATCCGCAAACTGCTATGCGCCGCTGCGGAGTTCCCATCCACTGCAGCGCTTCTTCGCCCAGTTCGATCGTCCGCAGTATGCGTTCCTGCGTGGAATCACAGGCTTTGCGCAGCGGCACATGAGTGGTGACGTGAACGACCCGCAGCCGCTTACTCACCAGCAGCATTCGTGATTCCTTGGCCTGAGTCACCTCGGCGATGTATTCCGTGTGGCCCGAAAACTTCATGCCGCCCAGCGAGACGGACTCCTTGTTCAGAGGCGCCGTCACCATCGCGTCCGCTTCTCCGGAAACGCATAGTTCGGCCGCGTGTTTAACGTAGCCAACTGCCGCCCGGCCGCAATCCGCCGACAGTTCGCCGATGCGCACTTCGTGTCCGTTCAGCAAGCCCAGGTCGATGATCGGAACGCTAACGGCCCCTAGACCCAGCGCCAGCGCGGTGGAGTGCAACACTCCTGCGTCGCCGATGATTCGCCAGTTGGCCAACTCGCGAATCTCTTGATCCTCGAGTGCCTTCAGGGTGACCTCCGGTCCAACTCCTGCTGGATCTCCAATCGTGACCACAATATTCGGCTTCATAACTCTAAGCGCCCTCTCGATTCAAGGACTGCACGATTCGCGCCAGTTCGTCAGGATCTCCAAAAGCTCCCGACTTGGTGACGACCGTGAGGCCATCTCCTATTCTCCCTCGTATCGTTCCCCAAGGCGCCCCCGCCGTCGTCGAGCCGCCGATATCGAACGCTTGGACTCCCAATGCATCGAAGACCAAGCCAGCCGTCGATCCGCCGCTCAACACCAGCGAACCGAATCTGCCGGAGGCGATGGCGTTGCAAAGTTGCTCCGCCCAACCGTCTGGGATCGCGCCGATCGTCGCTCTCAACAGTTGGGAGCGCTCGGCAGTCCCGCTGCCTAGCCGATTCGCGTCGACCTGTTCTAGCGCTCCGATGGAGACCGCATGCGCCATCTGCTCCAACGATCTTGCATGCACCGAACCGATTACACAGAGGGTGGGACGATCAGCGACCGGCGGCTGCGGCTTGCGCGCGCTCCGCCCCCGTAAGCGAGCCAACTCCCTGGCCCAAGGCCTGGCCAAGCCGGAGGAGCCGGCAGGCAATAGAGCTTCTTCCGCCGCCAAAATCCCGGCCGCGATCCGCGCTAGGTCCTCATCAGTTTCCGCATCAGGGGTCACCAGGGCCTGATCCGTCGGCAAGAGTACATCCCTATCGTCTTGGGTTCGTAGATATCCGTCCCGGCAAATACGGCCCAGCCGAGGCAGCGCCGGGCACAGCACGGCGCGCGCAAAATCGAAACTGTGAACCAGTTCCACCGTCTCCGCCGCGCCATTGCCGCGCAGCATCGAGTCGACTTTCATGAAGACGACCCGCCTTCCAGCTCGGCGCAGAATCGTCGCCCATCGTCTTATTGATTCTCTAGCCGCGCCTTCATCCAGTTCGCGCGACTCGCTGGTGATCGCGCAAATCTCCGCGTCGGACCCTCGAACGGAATCTTCCGTCAGGCTAACACTCACACTGAACCCGGCCTCGCAGAATTCGACGGCAGCGTCAGCCGCTCCGGTCAAGTCATCTGCGATCAGCGCCCATCGAAGAGGCTCCGCTTTCAGCTGATCCGCAAAATTGGAGGAATCGCCCACGTGCTACTTAAGCAACGGAGATTTAGGCGCGTAATGCTCGACCCACTGGAAAATATTCTCCCAGGCGTTGTCTCGATTCTCGCGCCAATCCGGCGGACGTATTCCGTTGTCCGTTGCGGTAACGAAGCCGGAAAACATCGATGGATAACGCAACAACTGCTGCTCGACGCCTTTCGTGCGCAACGTATCCACCCAGCGCAACGTTGTCGCCAAGTCCGGGTCTGATCCTGTGGCAATCACCAATACCGGAGTTCGCAGATTGCCGATGTTGGTGAACGCTTCGCGCGCCTTCAGCTCTCGCACCAGAGCGCTTTCCGAGATGCTTCCGCCCAGCATATCGCTGGAGACTTGCCTGAGCCTTTGGAGTCCCGCGTAACCGTATTCCGGCGAGGCGGAAAACAGTGTCGGCGAAATGACCACCGCAGCGCGAAAGATATTGGAACGCCCGATTCCCGCCGCTGTCACCGAAGCTCCATGCCCCTCGCCGATCACAACCATTCGCTGCGGATCCACATAGTCCAACTTCCTTACTAACTGGGTCAATTGCAGAAAGTCGACGACCTCGCCCTTAGCGAATTCAAAGCGACCCTGGGAACCACCCTCCAGTCCTTGTTGTCCGCGGAATGACGATGCCGCAACCACGTAACCTCGCCTCGCAAATTCTAAGGCCGTCTCGCGCCACGCCCGCGTGACGCCCTGCCGGCCGTCATGATTCAGAATGACGGCCGGGTATAGAGCTGCCGGTTGACCGTCCGGGTTGTAGCGAACGATCGGCCGCGCCAGAAATCCCGTGATGCTGTAATCTCCCGACTTATAGGCGATGTTGTAGGCCTCAACGCCGCCGCCGCGCTCGGTGCGCTCCAGGTTGCGAATCTCCCAGGTGCGAATGCCCAGCTTGGTCCAATCGCGCGCGGGCGACATCCCCACCGAATCGTCGGCGAGGTTCGCCAGACCTGGAGGCGTCTGTCCAAAGCCGATGGAACTCAGCGCGATGAGCGCGAAGAGCAGGAGCCTGCAACAAATCCTCACGAGTTTCCTGATTGTATCTTGCCGCCAACGTCTGCCAAAAACTCGTCAAGAAATGCCCGGCCTGCCGCGGACTCATTCGCAGTCGAATAATCTTGCGCCACGTGCCGCTGCGCCGCTGCGGGCATCGCCTCAAACGCTTGTCTGTCTTGGAGTAGATCGGCCGCAGCCCTGGCGGCTCGCAACTCGCCGTCGAGACCTCCGGTGACCAGAATGCCGCATCCGTCGGCAACAATTTCCGCGCGGCTATCGGTATGGAATGCCAAGACCGGCGTACCCCTACGGAGGGCCTCCAATGATGCCCGGTCACCGGCCGAACCCTCCGACAGGACAACCAGCAGATCCACAGCGGGATCCCTGTCGCCCACGAAAGTTGCATTCCGGCCGGCGAATGCCCGGCGCAGCCGCGACTCCAAGGGACCGCTGCCGGCGATCACCCAGGTCGTCTGCGCAGCTGGCCTCAGCCGCTCTAACTCGCCCGCAAAAGCCGACAGCAAATGGGCCCCGTTCGCTTGATCTAACCTGCCTCGGAAACCGATAGCAATCGTCGCTCCCAGATCGCCATTGCCGTCAGCAAGATCGACCCCATACGGAACCCGGCGTACTTGCTGCCGGCCCAGGGCCAGGCCTTCCAATCCCTTTTCTACAGTCTGGGACCTCGCCAGCCGGTAATCCACACTGTCGATGGTGCTGTCTGCTAGATCAAGTGCATCGAGGTCTGCGACAACATCCGCGATGCGCAGACCAGGCATGAGCTCCTTGATCGCCGGAAGAGCCCGGTAAGCTGCGCGGGCCTCGGCCACAAGCATCGCGTCGATCTTCCAGTTCAGCACCATGGACAGAATTAAGCGTTCCAGTTCCTCCCGCTCGGTCATCGCTCCTGCCTCAAACACGAAGTCGGAGCATTCCAACCAACGCTGCTTCCAACGCTTCTCCAAACTCGTTTCCGCGATCACGATCACCTCGGTGTGATTGCGATCCATCGCCGCGACCACACCCAACAGCGCCCGCTGCGCTTCTCCTTCGCCGAGGCTGCCGACAACCACCGCAACCCGCCGCCTGTCCCGCTTCTCGACGACCGCGTAACGCAGCGGCCTCAACAGCAGTCCATTCGCGTACGCGGCCCCATCTTCAAGTCTCGTATAGCCCGATAAATCGAACATCACTCTGCCCATCCTGCGATTGACGTACTGCTTCCAGAACAGGTCGGCGTTCTGCAGACGGGCGACCAGACGACCCAGCCAATGACCGCTTCTCTCCGCGCGATGCGTTTGCAACAGGCCGTTAGCCGGAATGCTTTCTTGCGCATGACGCTCCGCGGGCCCCGTGATGCAGCGCCACGGCAAACGCTTTACCGTTCCGCCAGGCTTTGGCTCGGCCCATTCCAGCGCCCGCCGCGATACTCCCAACGGCCCAGCGACATCGCGCATCGACGGCGCGGGAGCGGCTCCGGTGTCCTCCCAAGTTGCCCAATCCGCCGACTGCAAAGCCCACAGACACTCTTCCAGCGCCTGCGGCGCCAGCTTCCCCGCCGAGGTGAGCCAAAGGAATGCCTCCGCCGCGCTGCCAGCCAGCGCCTCCGCCTCCGTCCGCGCACACAGCACTTGATAGTCCTGCAGCGTCTGATCGCCAAGGTCCGGCGTCAGCCCTCCGGCCGCAATCACACAAATCGACGGCGCCATCAACTCTTCATCGCCTTGCAAAACCCAGACCCCGATACCGATGATAGAGTCTCCGAACGAACCTTATGGCCGCCAACCGCATGTGCCCCAATTGCCGGGCTTTCGTCGAGCCCAGCGAGCGCATCTGCCCTTACTGTGAAACTGAGCTCCATCCCTTACGCCGCAAGGCTGAGGCGGTCGCCGGTCCGCTGAGCAGCTTCATTCCCGATACGCACTTCACCACCGTCATCCTCTTGGCCATCAACTTCGGCCTGTTCATCGCCATGCTGCTGCTCAACAACAAGCTCGGCGGGGACGGCTCCTGGACGATTGGCGGACAAGTTTTGCAGGCCTTCGGCGCGAAATCACGCATCCAGATCGTCGTTTACGGGGAATGGTGGCGACTCATCACCGCCGGCTTTCTGCATGGCAGCGTACTGCACATCCTGATGAACTCTTGGGTCCTGTTCGACCTCGGAGCCCAGACGGAACGCGTCTTCGGCACGGCCCGGTATCTAGTGATCTACCTGCTGTCAAGCGTCGGAGGCTTCTACCTTAGCTATCTGATGTCCTACTCGCCCTCCGTCGGCTCCTCCGCCGCCCTTGCCGGGCTGATCGGGGCCATGATGGCCTTCGCCAAACGCACTAACCAGTCCATTATCTGGTCGTTCTATCTACGGTGGGTGCTAATCTTGGCCGTCTTCGGCCTGCTCATCCCCGGAATCGATAACTACGCTCACCTCGGCGGCCTGATCGCCGGTTTCCTGATCGGCTGGGTCGCAGCATCCAGCCAAGTCAACCGCGAAATCGAGTCGCTCTGGAAGACCGCCGCCACCGTCTGCTGTCTGGTCGCCACCGGGGCCCTGGCCTTCGCCTACACTCGCATCGTTTGGGCCCTCTAGCCCGATGTCGGCAGCCGCACATGCGCCCGTCGCAGCCATCCCAAGGTTGGGATATCATACGCGAGGCGAGGTAGCCGCACATGATCAAGACATCCCTTCTCACCCTCGGACTGCTGACAGCGAGCGTCCTCTCGGCGGCATCGGGTAACCTGGAGATCTACTGGATTGACGCCGAAGGCGGAGCCGCTACGCTCATCGTCGCCCCGACCGGCGAATCGGTCTTGGTCGACACCGCCAATCGCCGGGACGACGACCGCGACGCGAACCGCATCCTCGCCGCGACTAAGGCAGCGGGCCTGAGCAAGATCGACATCCTGGTCACTACCCACTATCACGGCGATCACATCGGAGCCATGCCCGCCTTGGCCAAGCTGATTCCCATCGAGCACTACATGGACCACGGCCCGTCCGTTGAACTCGATCGTCCGCGCGTCGCCGCCCTCTACAAGGCCTACGAAGACCTCAGCGCCGGCAAACGCACCATGCTCAAAGCCGGAGACAAGATCCCCCTAGGCGCCCTCGATATCACCGTCGTGCAGTCCGCCGGCGAGTCGATCACCAGTCCCCTGCCCGGCGGCGGCGCGGCGAATCCCACGTGTTCCAGCTTTGAACCGATCGCCGCGGACACCGATCCCGACAACGACCAAAGCGTCGGCTTCGTCCTGCGGTTCTGCGATTTTACGTTCCTCGACCTAGGCGACCTGACTTGGAACTACGAGAAGGGACTGGTCTGCCCCGCCAACATGCTCGGCAAAATCGACCTCTACCAGACCACCCACCACGGCCTGGATCGCTCCAACTCCCCGCAGATTCTCGCCGTCATCGAGCCCGTCGTCGCCGTTTTCAACAACGGCGCTCGCAAAGGCGGCCCCGCTGCCGTTTTCGAGAACCTCCGCGCGACCCCGCGCCTCGAAGACATCTGGCAGGGCCACTTCGCCACCAGAACGCCCAAAGAAATCAACACCGCTGAGCAGATGATCGCCAATCTCGGCGACGGCGCCGACTGCGAAGGCAACTTGCTCAAGGCCGTGGTGCTGCCCGACGGCAAGTTCACTCTGACCAACATGCGTAACGGCTTCTCGAAGTCCTATCAATCCAAGTAGCCCACTGTGTAGACACCGCCCCTCGCAGTCGATCTGTCGGGAGTGGGCTTCGCTCGTTTCGGCCACATCCTTCTAGGCGTGGTCGTACCCCTCGCTATCGTCTCCTGCCTCGTCGCAGGCGGGGACTCCCGTGCGCCTATTGCCGTCTCCCTCGCGCTCATCGCTTACGCCCTCATTTGGCGTTTAACGCCGAGCCCCCAGCCGCTCTCCATTTCTCTCGCCTACCCCGCGGTCGTCTTCGGCTTGCTTCCATTGCTGCAAACGATGCCGCTGCCGGCATCGATTTGGCGCCGGGTCACCACCATAAATTTGAGTCTGCAATCTGAAGTCGCCCAACTCGGCGTCGTTCTGCCCTCCACTTGGAGTTTCCAACCAGAAGCCTCGCTGCGCTTCGCCGTTGTGGCCATCGCCGCTATCGCCGCCTTCCTTCTTGCGCGCCACGCCAGCGCGCGGCGCATTGCCCTGTGGAGTTTGCTCGTCTCGCTCATGGCGATCACAACCTGGCAGGCGCTCGAAGGACTTGGTCAACACTTCGCCGGGCTCTGGCTACTCGACGACGGTGAGGTCGCCCACGGACGCTTCCTGAACCGCGGCTACTACGCTGCGTTTCTCAACGCAGGTCTTTGGCTAGCGATCGGCGTTACCTACAGCCAAACCGCGCGATCGATCATCTCGCCAGTCCGCGTGGCTTTGGTGATCGGGTCGATCTTCACGGCGCTGCTTTCCTTCGCCGCCATCGTCGCCTCGCAGTCCCGCAGTGCACTGCTCGTGGACACCCTGTTGCTCTGCGCGGCCATCAGTTTGCTCCGGGTGAGCCGCTACAAACGCGCCGTGCTGGCCCTGTCAGCTTTCGTCTGCGGCGGCCTCTTCCTGTCTACTCCCATCGCTAGCCCTTTGTTCGAGCGCTTCCGCCAACTGTACGACCTCGGCGGCGACCCGGGACGCCTGCTCATCTGGCGCGATTCCCTTGCCGCACTCACGTCACTCGGCTCCGGCGCCGGGTCGTTCCCCTGGGCCTTTGCGCGAACGACGCCCTACTTCCTGCGCAAAAGCGTCGACACGGCACACAGCGACTACATCGAGTGGGCGGTCGAATTCGGACCTTGGTTCGCTGCCCTATTTGCGATATCTCTGGTGGTTGCGTTGGCTCGCCTGCTGCTCCAAGCACAGCGCACCGCCGACCGCGAACACCGCGCCCTGGCCCTCGGAGCCGTCTTCGGGGCCGGGGCCCTGGCGCTGCACGCCCTGACCGACTCCGTGCTTCACTTCCCTGCTCTGCTGTTGCTTCTGGCCTGTCTGCTTGGGCTCGCCCTCGGACTGACCAAGCCCATCTCAACCAACCGCCAACCGCTGGGGACAGCCCTGCTCGCCGCCGGACTCTGCTCAGCCACCGTACTGCTCGGAGGCGTACTCGCTCCCCTCAGCCTAGCGGCACTCTTCCCTGCCGCCCGTCAAAGCCAACTCGATGGAGATGCGTCCGGCGCTCGCCAAGGCTTCGTGGCCGTGCTCCGCGCAAATCCGCGCACCGCTCCCGCCTGGCTTGCCCTTGCAGAAATCGCACGGGTGCAGGGGGATACCCTCGAAGCTCTGCGATACGTCCGCGCCGCCCGCTCCGTCGAGCCCTTCACCTATCGAGTCGAGTGGCCCCTTGACGACCTCTAACTCTCGACCGGCGATCTCGATGGCGGCGTAGAAACCCTGAGCATGATCTGCCAAGCGCTGCCCGATCTGCGTCCCGCCGCCTACTTGCTCGCCTACCGCGCCGGGTCCCCGCTGGAGCTCATCGAACGTCGTCCCACCGCGCCCGAACCCTATGCCGTGGGCGAATACCTAGCCTTTCTCATTCGCACCGGAAATCAGCAAGAAGTCCCCGCCGCCCTGGATCGGCTGGTCGACATCCAAGGCGTAACGTTATCCGAGGCCCACCGCCGCTACATCGCTGATTACGTCGAATAACGTTGCCTGTCAGCCGCTACTGTCATCGTCAAACGCGGAGGAGCGTGTCGACGGCTCGGCAAACAGGAACACGATCGCGTAAGCCGCAGCGAATCCGAGCAGCAGGGCAGCAACCAGTCGACGTTCCCCGGCGATGTCCACGCCCGCAACAGCCAACAATAAACTGAAGCTCCAGTCCTCCCTTCGGGCCCACGGCGTCACGCCGGTAAGCTCGCGAAAAATCGCCGAACGGTTACGTCGGTAGGTGAAGATCAGGTGCAGTCGCAGCGTCACAATCACGCTCGCCACCGCCAATCCCCCGATAAAAGTAAACAGCGTAACTCGATCTGGCACCCATACGCTGACCTGCCACAATGCCGCGGTCAGCAAGACGCAAGCCGCGACGATGCCAATCTGGTGGCCGACCCACCAACGCATCCCTAACTGGCCGACGGCCGATGCAGGCAAGGCTTCCGGCGGCGCGTCAAGCCCTGCCGCTTGGACCTGCTCCAATGCCTGATGCAACTCCACCGCCGACTGGAACCGTTGGGCCGAGTCCTTGTTCAGGCATCTGCGGATCACCGCCTCCAATCGCGGAGAGGCCTTCTGCAAATGATCCAAGCCCAGCGGCTCGCTAGCAAAAATGGCGGCCAACGTGACCGCCGCCGTGCTTCCGGCAAACGGATGCCGCCCGCTTGCAGCCGTCGCCAGCACAATGCCCAAAGCGAACAAATCGCTGCGATAGTCTGCCGCTTCTCCCCGTAATTGTTCCGGGGCCATATAGCCCGGCGTACCGAGCAACGCTCCGGCTTCCGTCAGCCGGCTGTGGGCTCCGCCATCTGGCTCGCAGACAATCGCTAACCCAAAATCGAGTATCTTCAACCGGCCATCCGTGCCGCGGATGATGTTCTGCGGTTTCAGGTCGCGGTGGACGACTCCCTTCTCATGCGCCGCAGCCACGGCAGCCGAGACTTGCATCCCGATATCCAAGACAGCCTCAAGCGAAACCGCGCCTCGCTCCAATTCATCCGCCAACGTGACGCCCTCGATGTACTCGGAGACGATGTACTGTCCCGACTCCCACTCTTCCAGCGCGTAAATCGTCGCGATTCCCGGATGAGATAATCCCGCGGCCATACCGGCTTCTCGACGAAACCGTTCTCGCTGCTTTTCCACCGCTTGCAAACCCGGCCGCAACGCCTTCAGCGCAACCCTTCGATCAAGCCGCGTGTCTTGCGCCAAATAGACGATCCCCATACCGCCGCGGCCAATCTCGCGCACCACGCGGTAGGGACCCACCAGCGCTCCCTCCGCCAACAGTTCAGGCCAATCCCCTTCAAGGAAAGGATTGCCCGTCCGGTCCAGTGACAACAACGACTGCACCTCAAGCAGCAAATCTTCGCTGTCGCCGCAGGCCTCCGCTAGGAAGGCCGGTCTCGCCGACGGGGCCAGTTCCGAGGCAGCCTCGAACAACTCCCGCAGCCGATGGAATCGATTCGTGCTCACGGCTCCAATTCATGTTGCAGCCAAGCCTTCGAGAATTTCCACCAACGCTTTGCGCTGGCCATGGAAATCCCCAAAACCTCGGCGGCTTCTTCCAACGTCAATCCGCCAAAGAACCGCAGCTCAACCAATTCAGCCATTCGCGAATCGTGTTCAGCCAGAGCCTTCAACGCACCGTCCAGCGCCAGCAGATCAACCAAACTCACCGGCATGTTCAGCGGACAGTCCGTCAGCGTAATCGTCGCCAGCCCGCCGCCGCGCTTCTGCGCTGTCCGCGCCCGCGCATGCTCAACTAACACCTGACGCATTGCCCGCGCCGCTATCGCGATGAAGTGACCTCGATCCCTCCAGTCCGCCCTGGCGTTCGGGACCAGGCGCATATAAGCCTCGTGCACCAGGCCAGTCGCCTCGATGCTTTGCGCGTTTCTTTCCCGCCTCAAATACCCTCGCGCTAAACCACGCAGCTCATCGTAAGCCAACATAAAAAGGCTCGACGCCGCTTCCGGGTCCCCAGCGCTCGATCTCGCAATCAGACCCGTGATCGCCGTTTCAGATTGCATCAATGAGGCCTGCCGTAGGATAGCCCCGCCCCGAACCCGCCGCAAGAGATCACCGCCGCAACCCGCCAACCCACATCTCTCGCCACTCCGCAAAACCCTTCGCGACCCGAGCCCAGCCGCGTAAGCGGCGGGTCTGAACACCCGTCTCGCCTCGATCATCGGCTCCACCATCAGCCACCTCAAGGTCGTTAAGCTGCTCGGCCGGGCACATCAACGCTCCGGGGTTCGCGCGAGACGACAGGGTACAATCGCCTCGTGCCGACTCTCCAAGAAACAGGGGAACAGGAGGATTCGTTGACCGCCGGAGAGACCCGAAAGGGCCACGCCGGTTCCCGCGTCCTCGGGCTAGTTGCCCTCGCGGGGCTCCTTCCCGCAGAACTTCTGCTGTTGACCCTCAGCTTCGACGGGGCGGCCCTCGCTAACGCGGAAGGGTGGCCCGCCCAAGGTCTCATTCGTGCTCGCCTTTTGCCCCAACTGCTGACCGCCGGCGTCGGAGCCCTGCTCGCGGTCTACGCCTCGAGACTCCCCTCATTCGAGCGGCGTCTTGTTGCCGCCTTCCACGCGCATCCGCGGCGGTGGTTCTATGTCCTCGGTCATTTGGCAGCCTTCGGAGCCCTCTTCGCACTCAGCCGTATCGTCTTCGGTGACGCTCGCGCTGATCCGCCATGGGCAATTAGCTGGGCGGTGGCCGTAGCTTTGACGTTGATGTTTTGGCTGGGTGCTATCGCTGCGCCTAGATTCTGGACCGCGCAGTTGGCATCCGGTCGAGTCGTATTGTCGGTCGGAGCGGCAGTCGCCGCTAGCGCGGTGCTCGCGGGGCGGTTTACTGAGAGGTACTGGGAGACGTTCGCAACCGCAACCTTCGAGTTCTCGCGGTATCTTCTCGGCCTCTTCTACGACGAAGTCACGGCGACAGCCGCAACCAGAACTATCCGCGTCGAGGGGTTCGGCGTACAAATCGCGCCAGATTGCTCCGGACTCGAAGGCATTGGGCTCGTCACCGTATTTCTTGCGGCCTATTTGTGGTTCTTTCGTGACCGGCACCGCTTCCCGCATTCGCTGCTCTTATTTCCTATAGGTGCCGTGATCATTTGGATCGTCAACGCGTTTCGGATCTCCGGATTGGTCGTTGTCGGAGCTGAGTTTTCGCCTGCGATCGCCGTACAAGGTTTCCACTCTCAGGCAGGTTGGATCGGATTCACCGTCGTCTCGCTCGGCATTGTGGCCCTCGCCGGACGTATTCCCTTCTTCCTCAAAGCAGCGCCGCCGAGTGCAGTCGGGCCAAAGGCAAGCGACACGCCGCCCTACCTGCTTCCTGTAATGGCGCTGCTGGCCGCCGGTGGAACGTTGCCGGGGAACGAGTCCCACCCAGGCCGCGAACTCGCGCCCCTTGTGAAACGCTGCTCCGTTGCCGATCGCCGCAATGACGGCGGTGGCGGTCACTGGTCCGATGCCGGGGATCGTCACCAGCCGTTGGCAGGCTTCGTTCTCTCGAACCGCTCTCTCGATGCCGGCATCCGCCTCTGTGATGCGTTGGGCCGTCTGCTCCAGCTCCACCTTCAGCTGCGCCAGCAGGAAACGCAAGGCGCCCGATAGGTTCGCCTCGGCGTCTTCGAGAATCCCGGGCAACGCCGCCTCGAGGTGACACCGCCC
The DNA here is from genome assembly GCA_027592785.1 of Acidobacteriota bacterium. Classification (GTDB taxonomy): domain Bacteria; phylum Acidobacteriota; class Terriglobia; order Bryobacterales; family UBA6623; genus CAMPKL01. Next base: position 615 of record JAQCLD010000004.1, on the reverse strand, counting down.
CTTGCGGATGGTGATCCCGCGTTCGAGCAGCAAGCCGCGCATCTGGTTGACCACTGCGGTGCGCCGCATGACCCACCTCTCCCGCACGCGATGCAGTGACTGCAGATCCAGCTGATCATCGCTCTTGATCGGCACGAAGCGCATCGTGGGCCGGCCCACGGCCTCGGCGATCGCCTCCGCATCGATGTAGTCGCTCTTGTTTGTCTTCACGTACGGCTTCACGTACTGAGCCGGAATCAGCCGCACGTCGTGCCCTTGCTGCTCGAGCGCCCGGCCTAAAAAATGCGAACCTCCGCAGGCTTCCATGCCGATCCGCTGAACGCTCCGGTTTGCCGTGAAGCGCAGCAACTGCTTGCGAGTGAAGCGTTTCCGAACAACCACCTCCCCGCGCTCGCTCAGAGCAACCAGATGAAAACTCGTCTTGCCTAAATCGATTCCGATCGTGTGTAGATTCATGGGACGTCTCCTTCGTTCTATCTTCTTCGCCCGAGTCGTTGGGGCGTGAAGGCGGCGGACCATCCCATTAACTACTCCCCCTCCCCAAGGAAATTAGGACCCCCATGCTACAACTGAATCAGAAGGTCCCTGGCTAGTCGAGACACGACCAGGGACTCC
>JAQCLD010000077.1 GCA_027592785.1 Acidobacteriota bacterium | reverse complement strand
GATGTCATCGCGCGGCACGAAGGCGTCGTTAGTGGGGACACAGTCGCCGTTTGGTGACCGTTGGGGTCCCTATGCGGTAACAAACTGGGCGCCCCGAGCAGAACATGGCCACCAGCGGGCCCACTCCGAGCACCGCTCACGAGTCGTCGCCCCCCATGCTGAGGCCTTCGAAGCCCTCCAGAAAAATGGCCAGTTACTCGGCCACACCCGGCGAAACGGCGCTCAGGAATTTACGCAGGCATTTTTCGAGCATCTGCTCGTCTTTCAAACGGCACTCCCACAACGTAATCACGTGCCAACCCAGGCGGCGTAGTTGGCGCTGGTTGCGTTGGTCGCGTTCGATGTTGCGCCCGATTTTGGTTTCCCAGTAGGTGCGGTTTGAAGTGGGCAGCGGCGAGCGCGGACAGCCTTTGTGCCCATGCCAAAAACAGCCGTGGACGAACACCACGGAGCGATAACGCGGCAACACAATGTCGGGCTTGCCCGGCAAATCGGCCCGATGCAATCGAAACCGGAACCCTTCGCGATGCAGCCATCGCCGCACGAAGAGTTCCGGCTTCGTATCCCGCCCGCGGACTTGCCGCATCACGCGGGAGCGCGTTTCTTTGTCGAATACGTCCGCCAAACCGCCAGTTTAGCGGGCAGCAGGTTAGTCCTTCAGAATGAAGGTCACTTTCAGAATGACGCGGTATTCGGCGGCCTTGCCGTCCTTGACCGATACTTTTTGACTCTGCACCCAGGCCTCGGTGACGTTTTGCAGGGTCTTCGACGCTCGGGCGATTCCGATAGCGACGGCATCCTCAAAACTCTTGGGGGACGACGCAATGATTTCAGTAACACGTGCAACAGACATATAAATTCTCCTGGCCTCTTTGGCCTATGTAGAGTACCGAAAATCCAAGATCGTTTCGAGCACCGGGCCTGGCCGTCAGGTTTTCCACCGTTATACTGAAGACCGTTATGGCTAAACACGAAGGCTCAGAGTTCGCATGGTTTCTTGCAGGCATCGCGCTCGGTCTCGCCGGCGCGCTGCTGACCGCCCCCCAAACGGGAGAAGAGACGCGCAGACGTCTGGGTGAACAAGCCGAACGCGGCCGCGAGCGCCTGCGCGAAGCTCGCCAAAACGCATCCGGGCGCGGCCGGGAACTGTTAGACGACGCTGCTGAATCGGGACGAAAAGTCTTTGAGCGGGGCCGCGAGCTTTACAAATCGGGCCGCAATCTCGCCGAAGAGACGGCCGCCGACCTCGCCGAAGCGCCGACGCCCGAGCCCTTGGCCGATCCAGGCGATACCGCTCCGGGCGCCTAACGCCTAATGATCTGCGAGCGGCGTCCGATAAGTTCAGCGAGGGCCCACGGCCCGAATCGCTATGTCCTTAAAAACCGCCGATAAGCCGAAGCCCGGCAGCACTGTCTCTTCAGAATCCTGGCTCGCCAGTCTCGCGAAACTTGCAGCGAAAATGTCGCTGTCGACCCCGCGTACTCAAAACACCCAGGTTTGACTTCGCGACCGCGGACGGCGCGCTAGAATGAGGCGCAGATGCGCCTCGTACAGCGATTGATTTGGCTGGCAGTCCTCGCCGCGTTGGCCCTCTCGGCTGCGCCGCTAAAGCTTTATCTCAAGAGCGGTTCCGACATGCTCGTTCGCGAGTATGAGCTAAAGGAAGACCGCGTCCGCTACTACAGCATGGACCGTGGCCAGTGGGAAGAGATCCCCGCGCGGCTGGTCGACTTAGAGAAGACCGAGGCAGAATCGGCTCGTCAAACAAGACGCCTGGAGTCGATGCGAGCCGAGTCCGCCGCCGAACGCGCCGCCGAGCGCAAGGCCAGGACCGAACTCCACAACGTCCCGATCGACGACGGACTCTACTGGTACAAGAACGACCAAGCGACCGCCGTCCCGCAGAACGACCCCAGCGAAGAGAAAAGCGGCAAGCGCAAAGTGCTGCGAGCCCTTTCGCCGATGCCGGTCTTCGCCGGCAAGCGGAAGATTCTGGTCGAGGGCCAATCGTCCGAATTCACGGTCGATGAAGCGGCCCCGATCTTCTTCATTCGCGACACGAGCCTCATTTACTTCGGAATCGTCAAGCTCACCCCACAAAAGGATCAGCGGCTCGTTCAGATCATCCAGAATGCCGGCCCAGAGAACCAACTTTTTGAAGAACAGGAAGAGGTCGAGCTATTCCGGCAGCAGTTGGCGTCGGGCGTCTACCGAGTTTGGCCGACAGAACCTTTGCCCGCGGGCGAGTACGCATTTATTGACTTCACGCCCGGCGAGGGCGACATCAGGGTCTGGAGCTTTTCCGTTAAGCCGGCGGCAGGCAACTAGTCTGATACGCTGGGGTACTTCCCATGCTGGTCCCGGAACCCTTTCTCCAATACGTCGCCCACTACATCGTGAAACGCCTTTCGCAAGGCCATTGCGAGATCAAGGACCCCAAGGCCGCCGAGCACGCCCTGGAGCAGGTCCTTGCAGCTGATTTTCGGATCGAAGACGAAATCAACAGCGAAGCCCGGGAACTTCTCAACCAGTACGCGGACTATATGCGCACGAATGAGATTCCCTTCCACGAGATGTACAACCGCGTGAAGAAGAAGATCCTGGTGGAGCGTAAGTACATCGCCGCGGCCTCGACCGAGTCGCCCGATACCCGCAAGAGCAAGATAGCCCGCGACAAGATCACCGACCTTTCGCATCAACTTGCCGCCCAACTGCCGCGTATTCCTGGCCTACGGGTGGTCAAAGGGTGGAACAACTCTCGCCTCGAAATCACCAAAGACTTGAACGACGTCTTCGGCATCGAGGAACAAATCGACAAAAAGGCGCGGGACATGATTTCCAAGCAGCAGCGCAACATCGTGGAAGGCGGCCAGGAGTGGAACGTGCTGCATCGCCGCTACTACGAGCAGGAGATGCAGCGGTTGGGAGTCAACATGTCTCCCCCAGAGCAGGCCAAGTCCTGACTAGGGCTCCGCGGCAGTGCTAATCTGATCGCGGAGACTATGAATAACCCTCTGCTCAAACGATTCCCCGGCGTCATCGGGTTCCCCGTCACGCCTTTCAACGACGAAGATCAGCTCGATGAAGCGGCCTTCCGTGCAAATCTCGACTTCATGGCCGCGCACGACTTCGCGGCTCTGTGCTGTTGCGGATCGAACGGCGAGATGCCCTCGCTGACGCTCGAAGAATACCGCCGAGTCACCGCTGTCGGCAGCGAGGCGACGCAGGGCAAGATGGGGCTAATCATGGGCGTCGGGCAAACGTTGCATACGGCGCAGGCGATGACCCGGGTCGCTCGGCAGGCCGGCGCGGCAGGCATCCTACTTGTTTCGCCCTACTCGAATGACCTCAGCGACGAAGGCTTGGCCGATTACTACCGCCGGGTGGCCGGCGCAGCCGAGATCCCGGTCGCGCTCTACCAGACGAAATGGAGCGGTTTGATTTCGCTCAAGCTCTTTGACTTAGTCAGCGATGTCGAAAACATCTGCATGGTGAAGGACGAGAACGGCAGCATCTCGCACTACGTGAACGTCCGTGAACGCTTCGGCGACCGTTATTACTGGATCAATGGCATGGCCGAACCGTTCGTGCCGGCGTATTGGAATTTTGGCGTTCATACGTATACGTCCGGTCTGGCCTGCTTCATGCCCGAACAGACGATGCAGATCGGCCGCCATGCCGAGAGCGGCGACTTTACGGCGCTGAATAGGATGCTTGACGAGATCGTCACTCCGCTCTACCAGATACGCAATCGGCGGCCAGGCTACAAGTGCTCGATGATCAAGACCGCGATGACTCTTTGCGGGTTGCAGGGCGGACGGGTTCGCGCACCGCTCATCGAGATGCAGCCAGAAGACCGGCGTGACCTAGAGGCTCTGCTGGAAAAGGTGGGGCTGCTCAAGGCGGCAGGCGCTTCGCGATGATTCGCAGCGCTCAGCAATTGCTGCTCGCCGCCGTGGTTGCCGCGCTGGCCTTGGGTTGTGCGCCGAAGTTGCAAACCGACGTCTCGCGGATGCCGGTGGACGATGAGGGCCGCCAGCCGCTGCGTATTGGCCGCGTCGTCAAGAAGCGTCAGATCGCTCCAGTCATGAGCGTGGCGCATGCCGATTGGCTGACTCGTCCCGACCGGGACGCGGAAGAACAGCCCGATCGGGTAGTGCGTGAACTTGGCATCGCACCCGGCTCGACCGTTGCTGACCTCGGCGCCGGTGTGGGCTACTTCACTTGGCGTTTGGCCCAAGCGGTGGGCGACCAAGGCAAGGTGGTCGCTGTCGACATCCAGCCGGGAATGCTGGAACGGCTGGAGCAAAATCTCGCCGAGCGGGACATCCACAATGTCGAAATGGTGCTGGGCACGGAAGACGATCCGCGTCTGCCGAACGACCAAGTCGACCTGGTTCTACTCGTGGACGTCTATCACGAACTACAGCAGCCGGAATTAACGATGGAGCACGTGCGGCGGTCGCTCAAACCCGGCGGACGCGTCGTGTTTATCGAGTACCGCAAAGAGGACCCTTCCATACCGATCCAGCCGTTGCACAAGATGACGGTGCGTGAAGTGCGCAACGAATTGGAGCCGATGGGTTTCGAGTTCGTTGAGTTGAAGAGTTTTCTGCCCACGCAACACATCATCATCTTCAGGGCTTCTCGCTAGCGCCTGTGCGGGATCCGGCTGACATCACGTTGCCTTTGGAGGGAAACCCCCTCAGCGCCGTCCACTTGATCGCGTTCGAGGATCTGCAATGCAAGGACGCCGCAGCTTGGCGGCGAATGCTCGATGATATTCTGCTGCCGCGATTCTCCGACAGGGTCGCCTTCACGACGCTCGACTTCCCTCTTGAGAAACACGCCTGGGCGATGCCCGCCGCGATCGTATCCCGTCGGATGTCGCTGATCAGCTCAGAGCAGTGTCTGGACTTCCGCCGCTACTGCTACGATCACTTGTCCGAGATCACGGCTGAGAACTTCCTCGAGAGGATTGTCGCTTATGCCGAAGGCGCCGGGCTGGACTCGGAAGACATCTCAATATCGGCAAGAAATCCGGACTTTAAGAAGGCGGTCGAACTCGACATGGCAGAAGGTGACCGGCTGCACGTTGTCCGCACGCCGACGGTAATCGTGGGGGAGGAGCGCTTCATCGACGTATTCGGAGTCGAGGAAGTGATTGCGGCCATCGACAAGGCTCTGCGAAGCTAGGCTGCCATGGCATCCTCGCGTCCCATCGCAATTGTTACCGGCGGCAGCCGCGGAATCGGGAGGGCCATCGCGGAAGAGCTCTCGACCGATCATCAGGTGCTGGCGACTTACGTGCGTGACCAAGCCTCCGCCGAGTCGTTGGAGCAGGCGACGGGGGCCAGCATTGTGCAGGCCGACATTGGGTCTTCGGACGACCGCGAGCGCCTGGTCGCGACCTGTCTTGAGCGCTTTGGGCGTATTGATCTATTGATCAACAATGCGGGCATCGCACCCAAAGAGCGCTTGGATTTATTGGAGGCGACCGAGGATAGTTTCGACTCGCTGATCTCGACGAATTTGAAAGGGCCGTACTTTTTGACACAGCTCGCGGCGCGCCAAATGGTCAAGCAGGGCTCGGGGCGCATTGCCTTCATCACCTCGGTCTCCGCCTATACGTCATCGACGAATCGCGGCGAATATTGCGTCTCGAAAGCGGGTCTCAGTATGACCGTCAAGCTCTATGCGGACCGGTTGGCCGCGGACGGCATCGGGGTCTTCGAAATACGCCCCGGCATTATCGAGACCGACATGATCGCCAAGGTCCGCGACAAGTATGTGGGGCTCGCCCAGGAGGGGCTGCTGCCACAGGGGCGGCTTGGGCAGCCGCAGGACGTCGCACGAGCGGTCCGGGCCATCGCGGCCGGTTTGTTGGACTATTCGACGGGGCAAGTGTTGGACGTGGATGGTGGGTTTCACATACGGCGGCTTTAGGGGCGCCGACGGTTGTTGTTTGCGCCCTGGCGGGCGCGGGGTTGTGAGGAAGAAGTGGGGCGCGGCGGTTGTTTCAGGAACCCCGGGCTACGCAGCGCTCCGCCCGGGGCTGTTGAATACTCCGCCCCGTTCGGTGCCGAGGAGGGGCGGGTTCCGGTTGCCGTCTGAGGAGCGTGAGCGGAGGGGCAAGACACCGAAGAATGGATCGGTAACTGGTATGATCGCGCAGTATTGGATGAACGATGAAGGACTGGGATTTCAAGACCATTACTTGGATTGTGGTCTTTCTCTTATTCGCTACCCTATTCGGCTTTGGCGCAATCGCGTACATTGACGATCCTTCTGCTTTCGGCCGACGAGATGCCATCGAATGTTTCTTGGGCGTCGTTGGCGCTGCCTTAGCGGCTTACCAACTTTGGCGGGGGCGCGAGAAGCCTACAAATCCCGTTAAACCATTTCAGTGGACAGAGCCTCACGGCAAGATGGAGGCGTCGGATTTTCTGAACTGGCGGACGCGGTTGTCGGAAACACTAGTAGGCCGCGAAAACGAAATTGAAGAGTTGTTGCGGTGGGCTCGGACGGGCGGCGGCGTGGAGGTGCGCTTCTTGAGCGGCTTGGGCGGGGCGGGCAAGACGCGGTTGGCCTTTGAGGTTGCCGATGTTTTGCGCAAGGACGGATGGCAGGCCGGTCAGGCGGAAGATGCGGCGGCGCAACTGCTGCCGAAGGCGAAGCTTCGCAAGCTGCTCTTGATAGTGGACTACCCGGAGGACGCTCCTGAGCGGACGAAGAAGATCTTGCAAGCGCTCGCTGAGTTGCCGGAGGACGCTGGGCCGGTGCGGGCGCTTTTTGTCTCGCGATACAGCAAGGATCGCTGGGAGCGAGAAATCGGCACGATCGACAGCGAGCTGGTTGCCGTTCGCTTGGAACGCGAGGCGCTGACGCTGTTGAAGCTGAACGACGATCAAGCGGTTCAGCTTTTCGGAAATGCGGCGGCCCGATGTGCCGCGGCGTTGGGGAAGGCGAAACCGGATGTTGCTGAAAGCGCGGTCCGGGACTGGCTGAGGGACGGCAAGGACCGCGAGCTGTTCTTGCTGCCGCTGTTTGTGTCGGCGGCGGCTGTTCACTGCGTACTGAACGATGCGACGGTTGTTGACTTGACGGCGGCCCAGGTGATGGGAGCGCTGGTCCGGCGCGAGACGAGGAGGATGCGGAAGTTCGGCAAGGAGCGGGGCATCCCGCAGGAGAATCCGTTGGTGGAACGGCTCGTTGCTCTGGCGACTATTCGGAGTGGGCTGGATGCGCGTGGGTTGCGCAGCCTCGCCAAGGATTCACCGGGCGGGTTGGCCTTCCCGAAGGATCAGGACGTGATCGATTGGGTCGAGAGGCTGGACTGGTGGCACGGCGACGTTTTGCAGCCGCTGAGACCGGATGCCTTGGGGGCCGCGTTGGCGTTTGAGGTATTGAAGCAGAGGCCCAGCGATGCGCCGGAGTGGCTGTGGAGCGTGCTTGGCAATGTGCCGGACGCGGAGCGACCGAATTGGTTGGCGGCGGTGGAGCGGATCGACTACGACATTCGGAGGATCTACGGGGAGACGGAAGATCGATTTTGCGGTTGGCTGGCTGCCATGATCGCAGGGAAGCTGCAGCGGGCACAAACGCTTGAGTATGTGACTCAAGATAGACGCGCGATGGGGACGCTTGACTTGAGTTTGGCGATCGAAGCGGCGTTGCTGTTTCAGGAACCGTCTGTGGGCGAAGACGGGGTATCCGTTCCCTCCGACGTGAGCGATTCGGAACGAGCGGGGCGACTGACGAACTACTCCGTCCACTTGAGCGATCGGGGGAAAGGGGCAGAGGCGCTGGCGGCGGTCGAGGAGGCGGTGGAGATCCGTTGGCGGCTGGCGAAGCTGGTGCCGGAGCGTCATGAGCCGGCCTTGGCATCGAGCCTGACGAACTACTCGAACCGCTTGGGCGCTCAAGGGAGAGGGGCAGAGGCGCTGGCGGCGATCAAGGAGGCGGTGGAAATCCGTCGGCGACTGGCGAAGCAGACGCCGGAGCGTTATGAGCCGGAACTGGCGTTGAGCTTGACGAACTACTCCGTCCACTTGAGAGGTCAGGGGAAGGGGGACGAGGCGCTGGCGGCGATCGAACAGGCGGTGGAGATCCGTCGGCGACTGGCGAAGTAAACGCCGGAGCGTTATGAGGCGGACTTGGCGTCGAGCCTGACGAACTACTCCATCGACTTGAGCACTCGGGGGAGAGGGGACGAAGCGCTGGCGGAGATCAAGGAGGCGGTGGAGATCTATCGGCGGCTGGCGAAGCAGACGCCGGAACGTTATGAGCCGAACTTGGCGTGGAGCCTGACGAACTACTCGAACCACTTGAGCGAACGGGGGAAAGGGGAAGAGGAAGAGGAAGAGGCGCTGGCGGAGATCAAGGAGGCGGTGGAGATCTATCGGCGGCTGGCGACGCAGACGCCGGAGCGTTATGAGCCGGATTTGGCGATGAGCCTGACGAACTACTCGAACCACTTGAGCGAACGGGGGAAAGGGGAAGAGGCGCGGGAGGAGATCGAGGAGGCGGTGGAGATCTATCGGCGGCTGGCAAAGCAGACGGCGGAGCGCTATGAGCCGAACTTGGCGTTGAGCCTGAGCGTTCTGGGCGACCGGCTGGAAGAGGCTGGGGATGCGAACAAGGCGCTGGCGTGTTGCGAGGAGGCGCTTGGATTGTTCCGGAAGAACGCGGAGCGGGCACCTGGGTTTGTGGGGCGGTATTTGGCGGGTGTTGAGCAGGATTTGGAGAGGTTGAAGGGGAAGGTAGAGGGGGGCGGGTGACGAGTGAAGGCGCCGCTCGAGTGTAGGCCCGGTTTAGCAACGTCGTGCCGCCGGTGAGATTTGGGAACAGCAAGGGCCTCGCTGTAAGCCCGCTGAAGCGGGCTAAAGAGAAGAGGGGGCGGCCGTGTCCGCAAACCAGGCATCAATGCCTGGCCTAACCATGAGCCCCCTGGAAGGGGGCTGAAAAGAGGGAAGGCGCGGCTGCAGTTTGAGTCCCACGGGTTGCGAGTTGCCCCTCCGGGGCTGAAGATCCTAGTCGCTCGATCCGAGGGGCACTTCGAAGTAGAACAGTTCCTGTCCGGTGGACATATTGTTGAGTCCCGCTACATAGACTGAGGCGCCGGCCAGCGGATCGCGGTCCATCCCGACATCGAAATAGAAGAAACCGCCGGTGGTTTCGCCGGGCAGCAGGACGGGAACCGAGAACTCCCGCTCGGAGAACTCTTGCTGTGAGAGCGGCCCCTTCTTCACCTTGGGCCGCATCGTGCCGACGCCCGGTATGCGGCGCTGCTTTGGCGCGTGGCCTTTCGGGTTAAAGAAGAACAAGTCCTGGGCGGTGATCGATTCAATGCCCTCGCGGCTTCTGGGCGGCACATAACGTGCATGAATCTTGTCTAGCTTGATCGGCGCTTCGCCGCCGTTGGTGATCACGACCAGCACGGGCAAAATTCCATACTTGTGGGGCTCGCCTTTGCCGAAGGCCTCTTTGGCCAGGACCTCGGTGTGATAGGGTTTGACCGCCAGGGTAACGCCCGCCTGGCTTTGCTTGGAGGCGTAGGTGTCGGCCGGAGCGACGTGGAAGCCTTCGGCCGCGAACAGGGCGACGGCTGAGAGCGCAAGGACAGGCGCAAACAGGCTACAGAGAGTCTTGCAAGTTGCCATAATCTGAAGATTCCTTCCGCATTGATCCTTGCCGTCTACAACCTAGCGGTCGGGCTGTTGTCGTTCGCCGCTCTACCTGTGTTGGCCGTCCGCAGTCGATCCCGCGGCGAGTCGTGGAGACAGTTCGTCGAACGGCTCGGTTCGCTGCCGACCCCTCTCCATCAGACACGCCCCGGCTGTGTTTGGTTACATTGCGTTTCGGTCGGAGAAGTACTGGCTTCCCGCAGTTTACTCGGGAAACTCCGGGAGCGGCTTCCAGACCGTAAAATCTTGCTCAGTGTGGGCACGCCGACGGGCCGGCAGGTGGCCGAACAGCAGTGCGCGGACCTGGTCGACGGCGTCTTCTTTATCCCCTACGACCTGGGCTGGGCCGTACGGCGAACCTTCAGCGCGCTGCGCCCCGGCCTGCTGATCGTCATGGAAACGGAGATCTGGCCGAATGTTTTCCGCGAGGCCAAGCGCCATGGCGCCGGTCTGCTGATCGCCAACGGCCGCATCTCAGACAGGTCCCTGCCCCGTTACCGCCGCTGGAAATCGCTTTTCTCGAGCGTCTTGGCTTACACGGACGCCATCCTGGCGCAGTCGCCGCAGGATGCCGAGCGATTCATCGCGATCGGCGCGCCGGCAGACATCGTACAAGTCGCCGGCAACATTAAGTACGACTTCGAACCGGGCAACGCGGAACTGGCGGCGGATATCGCGCAATTTCTGGATCAGAAAACCGGGCCGTTGGTGGTTGCGGGAAGCACGCGGGAGCAAGAGGAAGGGGTCGTGGCGGCCGCCTTCAGCAAACTCGCAGCGTCACACCCAGGAGCCTTTTTGGTCGTGGCGCCCCGCCACCCGCAGCGCTCGGACGACGCGGAGCAAGCGCTGGTGCAAAACGGGCTCGTGGTGCGAAGGCGTTCGCGGTTGGGGGCTGACTCGGCGGCTTCGACCGCGCTGTTGGTGGATACGCTGGGTGAGCTGAGCGCGCTCTACAAACGTGCGGATCTGGTATTCGTCGGCGGCTCGCTGAACGGTTGGGGCGGCCATAACGTGCTGGAGCCGGCGCTGTTCGGCAAGCCGATTGTGGTCGGCCCGCACATGCAGAACTTCCGCGAGATCGCCGACCGGCTTTTCGAGGCGGACGCCCTATTGGAGATCGCCGACGCCGACTCTCTGGCGGCCGTGTGGCAGCGACTTCTGACGGGGACGGATGAGGCAGAACGCCTGGGCCGCAACGCTTCGGAGGTGGCGCAATCGGCGCGCGGCGCGGTTGAGCGAATCGTCGAGCGGAGCGCGACGTTGCTGCGCGAATCCACGCCTCGCGTGCCGCCGCCGTACTGGACTCGATTCGCGCTGACGCCCTTCGCTCTAGCCTGGACGGCGTTCGCTCGCCTGCGCCGCAGCGCGTACGCCAGCGGCCTGCTGAAGACAGAGGCGTTGCCGCGCTTCACGCTGTGCATCGGCAACATAACGGCCGGCGGCACGGGGAAGACGCCGACCGTGTTGCGGATCGTCGAGGAACTGAGTTTGCGGGGCCTCTCCCCGGCGATTCTCACGCGCGGTTACGGCCGCAAATCGAAGGCGGCCTCGACCCTGGTGATGCCGGGAGATGTGCGCTCCCCGTCCGAGATCGGCGATGAGCCTGCGATCCTGGCTGACCGGCTGTTCTGCCCGATTGGCGTGGGGGCTGACCGGGTTTCCGTTGCACGCCAGTTGTTGGAGCAATTCCCGGTTGACCTTTTCGTGTTGGATGACGGTTACCAGCGGCTATCGCTGGGGCGCGATTTCAACCTGGTATTGATCGACGTGACGCGGCCTTTCGAGACGGACTCGTGTTTGCCGCTGGGCAGGCTGCGTGAGCCTGTCGATGGGCTGGCCCGCGCCGATGCCGTCCTGCTGACTCGAACTCTGCCTGGACAAGCTTACGAATCGCTTGTCGCGCGCATACGGCGGCTGAACTCCACGGCGCCGGTATTCCGCTCGCGGACGCGTCCGGTGCGCTTGACGGAAACGCGCTTCAGCGAAGAGGTTCGATTTGAGGATGTGCTGGGGCGCCAAGCGTTCGCCTTCGCGGGCATCGGCAATCCCGAGTCGTTCATTCGCGGGCTGGAAGACCTAGGCTTGGAGGTGGTCGCGAGCCTTTCATTCGCGGACCACCACCGCTATACCCTGGATGATTGGTGGAACATCGCCGCCGCCGCACGAGACTCGGGCGCTGAAATGACGATCACGACGCAAAAAGACTTGGTGAATCTGTCATCCGAAGCTCCGCAGGAGATGCGCACGGGCGCGCCTCCGCTGCACGTGTTGGACATTGACCTGGAAATCGACGACCGCGGCGGGCTCATCGACCTGATCGAACGGGGCGCGGAGGCGTACGGCCAATGAAGGTGCTGGTCCGCGCGACGAACTGGCTCGGCGATGCGGTGATGTCGATTCCGGCGTTGCGTGAGATTCGCCGAGTCTACCCGCACGCAAGCATCGTGATCCTGGCGCGGCAGTGGGTGGCGGACCTGTATTCGCGCGAGGATTTCTGCGACCGCATTTTGGTTTACGACCACACGGGGCGGCACGCGGGCAGCTTCGGCAAGTTACGGCTGGCTAACGAGCTGCGGCGGGAGCGATTTGACGAAGCGATTCTGTTGCAAAACGCGTTCGATGCGGCACTGTTGGCCTTCCTGGCAAGAATTCCGGTGCGCATCGGTTACTCGCGCGACGCACGCGGGGTGTTGCTGACCGAAGCGGTTGCGGTTCCGGCTCCGGGGACGGTTCCCGAGCATCAGCGGTTCTATTATTTGGAGCTGCTGCGCCGGGCGGGACGCATTGAGTCGTTGCCGGAGTGCGCGGATATTAAGCTGGGCAGGATTGAAGGCGCGGCGGCGGCGGGACGCAAGCGCTGGGTGAACCGGGGTATGCCCAAGGGGCCCTGGATCGGGGTGAGTCCGGGTGCGGCATACGGCGGAGCCAAGAGGTGGATTCCGGAGCGTTTTGCCACGGCTGCTCGCTCGCTCGCGGATCAACTGGGCGCGAATATCGCGGTTTTTGGATCGCCGGCGGAGGCGGAACTGTGCCAATCGATTGCCGCACAGGCGGGCGAGCGAGCCCATAGCCTGGCCGGCAAGACGAGTCTCGCGGAGTTCATTGAACTTGCCGCAACTTGCAGCGTCTATCTGACGAACGACTCGGGACCGATGCATGTGGCGGCCGCGCTGGGCCTGCCGACCGTAGCCGTGTTCGGCGCGACGGATCATGTGGCGACGGGACCGTCCGCCTCGTGGGCCAAGGTCTTACGGCATCAAGTGGAATGCAGCCCCTGCATGCTGAGAGAATGTCCCATTGACCATCGCTGCATGACGGCGGTAACGGTGGATGAGGTTGTTGCCGAGGCGTTGGCCTTGCTTGACGCGCGGCGCGAAAGGACATTGATTTGATCGATACCCGAAACAAGATTGTCTCTGCAGACGCGATTGAGGCCGATGGCGAGGCTACGGTGGTGGCCTTCGGACGATTCGACGTGATCCGCGCCGAACATTGCCAGATTCTGAGCGATGCGCGGCGCGGCGCGGCGCGGCTGATTGCCGCGGTGTTGGCCGACGTGGGTGGGCAGTCGTCGCTGTTCGATCAGCAGTCGCGGGCGCAGCTGACCGCGGCGCTGAAAGACGTCGACCAAGTTGTCATTTGTGTGCCGGCGGAGGTCGAACAGTTGGCCGCTCGCGCCGGCGCCTCCACGCTGGACGTCGATGCGCTGCTGAAGCGAGACCTGGTTGCCGATGTCCTCCAACGACAGTCAGCCAAAGCTTAACGCCAGCCGGATATTGGTTGTCCGGCTGGGCGCGATGGGCGACGTGATTCACGCGCTGCCGGCGGCAGCGGCGTTGGCGAGAGCGCTGCCCGAGGCAAAGGTCGATTGGATTGTCGAACCGCGTTGGGCAGCGCTGCTCGAAGACAATCCGTACGTGGAGTCCGTCGTACCGTTTCCGCTGAAGGCCTGGCGCAAACGGCCATTCAGCGCGCAGTCGTGGGGCGCCGCGCGGCGCTTGATCGGCGCACTACGTTCGAAGCGCTATGACCTCGTTGTGGACCTCCAGGGACTGATTAAGTCGGCGTGCCTGGGTCGTCTGACGGGTTGCTCGCGGAGAGTAGGCTTTGAGACGTCGGCCTTGCGGGAGGCATTTGCCGCGAGGTTCTATACGCAGCAGGTCGTCGTCTCCGGTAAGCACGTGGTGGACAAGAACTTGTCGGCTGTGCGGCGCTTAGTCGGGAGTGAAGATGCGGCCGCCGAATTTCCGCTGCCGGAGGGGGAATACTCCGCGACGCTGCCGTCTGGAGATTTTGTACTAGCCACGCCGGTTGCCGGTTGGGGCTCGAAGCAGTGGCCGAGCCGGCACTATGCGCAATTGGCCGGGCTGATCAAGCAGGGCCTGGGGATGCCGCTGGTCCTGGACTGCGCCCCGGGCGACGTTGGCTATGTTCGGGAGATTGCACGTTCGGCGCCGGCTGAGAGCGTGGTCGTCCACACCTCGACGCTTCCGCAGCTGATCGGGGCAACGCGCCGGGCGCGAGCCGTGGTGGGCGTGGATAGCGGCCCGCTGCATCTAGCCGCGGGCCTAAAGAAGACAGGCGTGGCCGTGCTTGGCCCTACTGACCCCGCCCGCAACGGACCGTATGGCGGTACTCTAACAGTGCTTCGGGCGACGACGGTCGCGACGACTTACCGCCGGGACGCGAATGTCTCTTGCGCCATGAGTTCGATTAGCGCCGCGCAAGTGTACGACGAGCTTTGTCGCAGAATGAGTGCTACACGAGATTAGACCCATGCTCCTCCGACGATTCCACCGCCTGCTGCTCGTTATCGCGTGCTGTGCCGCAACGCTGGCGCTGAACGCGCAACAAGCGCCGACGGCGCAAGAAGCGCAACAACTCTACGGCGAGATTCCGGGGCTCATGGAGGCTACCGCGATCGTCGTACCCGAGTTGGCGCGTGCGGGGGCTCCGCTTACTGAGAACGTCCGGCAGGCATCGCAGACTTTATTGAGCGGCCCGGCGAGGGATCATGCTGGGCTCGTCTACACGTTGCTGACCAACACGAGAGTTTATTTGCAGCTGGTTGATTCGCTGCCGAAGCCGCCTGCTTTCTCAGACGATGTGCGCCGACAGGTCGAACTG
This sequence comes from Acidobacteriota bacterium, assembly GCA_027592785.1. Classification (GTDB taxonomy): domain Bacteria; phylum Acidobacteriota; class Terriglobia; order Bryobacterales; family UBA6623; genus CAMPKL01. Next base: position 8,694 of record JAQCLD010000077.1, on the reverse strand, counting down.
CTGCGGTTCAAGTCCGAGCAACTGAATGCCTACTTCCGGTCGCTGCTGCAACTCAGGGAAAGCCAGGTCCGCAGCGCGGACCGCGATAACCTACAACGTTATTCCGAGGCTAACCGCGATCTGCTTCCACCGGCTTCGACCGAACAGCGGGTGGTTTTTTTCGGGGACTCGATTACCGATTTCTGGCAATTGGAACAGTTCTTCCCCGGCAAGCCTTATGTGAATCGCGGCATCTCGGGACAGATTACAGGGCAGATGCTGGGGCGCATGCAGGCGGACGTCATCGCCTTGCAACCCGCGGCCATGGTCTTGCTCGGCGGCACGAACGATCTCGCCCGCGGTGTGGAATTGCCGGCGATTCAGAACAACATTGAGATGATCTGCGATTTGGCGCAAGCGCACGGTATCCGGCCGATTCTGGCGGCGCTGCTGCCGGTGAGCGATTACCACCAAGACATTAATCCGCGGAACAAGCGTACGACGGACCGGCCGCCGAGCGACATCCTGGCACTGAACGCGTGGATGAAGAGCTTTGCGGAGACGCGCGGGTATGTCTACCTCGACTATCACCAAGCCTTAGTCGACTCACAGGGTATGTTGCAGAGCGATCTGGCCGACGATGGTTTGCATCCGAACGTCGAAGGGTACAAGATCATGGGGCCGCTCGCCGAGCAAGCCATCGCCAACGCCCTGGTAGTTTCGAAGGGCCGCAAGCGACGGGGGCTATTCTAAGGACGTCCGGATTGAAACGCCATGGGATTACTCGACTTCCTCTTTAAGCCCGGCAAGCCGGCACAACAGGCAGACGCCGCCACCGGTTCTGCGGCTATCCGCAAGATCGCCGATGCGCTGGGCCAGATGGAGCCGGATAGGGCGCGCTACGTCGCTTCGTTCGCCTACATCCTGGGTCGCGTGGCCAACGCCGATCTCAACATCAGCGCCGAAGAAACGCGCGAGATGGAGCGGATCGTTGAAGGCCTCGCCGGACTGCCCGAGGAACAGGCGATCCTCGTTGTGCAAATCGCCAAAACGCAGAACATGATTTTCGGCGGGACCGACGGATTTTCGGTGACCGAGGCGTTTAGCCAAACAGCAACCCGGGCGCAGAAGCTGGCGCTGCTGAACTGTTTGTTTGCTGTTTCCTCATCGGATCATTCCATTTCACAGGTCGAGGACAACGAAGTCCGCAAGATCAGCGCGGAGCTGCGGCTCGATCACAGCGACTTCATCGCGGCGCGGTCGCTCTACTTGCAGCACTTGGAAGTGTTGAAGAAAGAAGAGGACGATTAGTTCGCAGGGGCAGACGCCTGAGCACGATGGCGACATTGTGGTTTGCGATGGCGCCCTGGCGGGCGCGGGGGTTGTGAGGAATTGTTGGGGAGCGGCATACCGGGCGTTGCGAACCCGGCACTTACGTACCGGGCTAACGCTGCGTCGCCCCGCTGGGGCTTAGGACGAATGTTGCGGGGGTTGCGGCGTTGGTTTTGGGTTCGGGCGGTGAGGTGGGGGACAGTCCACGGCGAACGGCGGGTCGGATGGCCTAGCGCTGGCGGTCGCGGAACTCTTCGTACCAGTTCTGGACGATGCGGATCTTGGGCGGCTCGGGCTCACCTCGCTCCGCGGCGCCGGGTTGGATCTCGTCAAGCGACGCGACGGTGACGAACCGCTGGCCGTCGGCGGAAACGTCGTAGTACGGCGTATTGTTGAGTCCGCTGAGGTCGGGCGAATCAAACAGGCGCTGCGGCCGTCCCAAAGTGAAGCCGGCATCGGTCGAGACCGGCACGGCCATCAGGGCCCCTCGGTTGACGAAGAACAACTCCGTGCCGTCGCTGCGCCAGCGGTGCCGGATTCCGCCCTCGACCGACGCTTGCCATTTGCCGGCCCCCTCAGGGAACGGGCGCACGTAGATCTCGAAGCGCCCCGATTCATTGGAAACGTAGGCCACGAAGCGACCGTCCGGGGACAGCTTGGGGATGACTTGGACGCCTGGCTCGCTCAGGAACGCTATCGGCTCGCCGACGCCGCCGTCCGGCGACAGCTCCACGTAGAATATGGCCTGATCGATGTAGATGCCCTGCTGGGTCGCGCTGCCGCCGGCGCCGCTATAGACCAAGTAACGGCCGTCTTGAGATAAATCGGGAACATTGCCGCTCTGCGTGAGGACCGTTGGGTCGCCCGTGCCGTCGGCTGCCTTGCGCTCGATTCCCGCTCCGCCAACGCGACGCGAGGCTTCGGTGAGGCGGGCGAGGCCGAAGTCCATGATGGTGGCGTGGCCTTTAGCGTCGACCATGATGTTGGCCGGTTTGATGTCGCGGTGGACGATGCCCTTTTCGTGCGCGGCGTCGAGGCCTTCGGCGACTTGGCGGGCGATGTCGAGGGCGTCCTTGATCGAAAGCGGGCCTTGGGCGATGCGCTCGTCGAGCGATTCGCCTTCGAGGAAGGCCATGGCCAGGAAGGTCTTGCCGTCTACCTCATCGATCTCGTGGACGGGGCAGACGTTGGGGTGGTGCAGGGCGGCGGCGGCTTTGGCTTCGCGCAGGAAACGCTCTTTGGCTTCGGCGTCGCTGAGTAAGTGGTCGGCGAGGAATTTGAGGGCGACGGTGCGTTCGAGTTTGGTGTCCTCGGCTTTGTAGACGACACCCATGCCGCCTTCGCCGAGTTTGGCGACGATCTTGTAATGGCTGATGGTGGAGCCGATGTGCAAGACAGGGGAATTGTAGCGCGGAGGACCGCTAGCGCGGCGCTTGGCCGGCCTTCGCCGGGTGTGGCCCTTCGGTGCGGCGACGGAGGAGGTAAGGGGGCAAGCAGGCCGCTTCGGTAAAGACGACCGCCAGCTAAAGCTTGGCGGCTCGGATGGGTAGTGCCGATGGCGATTCGTGCGCCGAGGCGACGAATACGTACTCGGACTCGCGGTCCGCGGATGGGGTAGGGGCCGGTCCGTCGGGCGCGACTGGCTCGACCAAGGCCAGATAGCCCAGCAGCTGGTAGATGTGTTCACCTGCGCGGCAAACAATCACGCGTTCGTCGGTCGCGAGGGTGATGTCCGCGCCATCTTCGGCGAGCTTCCAGGCCACTGCCGCACACGCAGCCACAGCGGTTTCAAAAGCGGCAGGGGACGAGGTTCGTCGATCCAACACCAGGCGGACGGACAGCCGCTCTTCGCGGGTAAATTCACGCACCCAGAGTTCGGGCGACCCGGCGGACGCCTTCCAGTGGATGAACCTCGCTCCATCGCTGGCCAAAGCGGGCCGAACGCGATAGAGATCGTGGCTGTCTCCGGACATGCGATTCATCGCCGTGCTTTTCAGCGCGTTGAGCGCGCGCTCGGCCTCGGGAGTGAGTTGCACGTTGGGGTAAGCGATCATGCGGTCCTTGAGTTCGAGCTTGGCGCGGCGCTCCACCAGCCCGAACGGGAAGCGCGTCACCAGGTCCACGCCGGCTCCGCGATACTTGCCGCGGCGGGCGAAAACCACTTCTGCCGAGGCGGCCACGCGCTCCTTGGCCGCGACAACCGGAAAGTAAACGCTCTGCAACTCAAATCCTTCCTCCGGGTCGGAAGCCTGAACGCGAATCGCGAACGACGGAATCAGCAACTTGAGATTTTGCAGCCCAACACGAGCGAGCGACGGGCGTCCGGCGAAGATGTGGTCGGGCAGTCCCAAGGTCAAATGCAAACCAGCCAAATCGAGCCGGGAGACCAAGCCTGACATGAGCGTCGCCCCCAACATCGCGCTCAGGATCAAATAGATCAGATTGTTTCCCGAATACAGCGCGGCGCCGGCCACCAGTAAGATCAGGCAGACGAAGACAACTCCGTGCAGGGTGATCGGGGATGTGCGGGGAAGTCGCCAGCCCTTCGCTCTGGCAGTACGAATCGCTCGCGGAATCAGCAGCGCGACGCCCGCGGCGCCCAGGATCGCCGAGCCGACAGCCATACCGAAAAACAGCCCAGCGTTGCCCAGCCGCAGCCCAAATTCGACCGCCGCGTACAGCCCAGCCGTCGCAACGCCGAACAACATCGCGCTGAGGTAAAGACCGCTACGAGACGCCTGCAGGTCACTGATTCGGAACGGTTTCGCCATAAGTCTCGATTCGCTCGATTGTATCAGCGCAGCCACACTACGCTAAAGTCAGGGGTGATGTTGCGTGCTCTTTTCATCCTGCTCTCAGCCGCCGCACTAGCCGCTCAGACCCCTTCCCCCGCCGCAAAGAAACCTTTCGATGTTTACGCGTTGCAACAGGTGGCGCGGATCTCGGACCCGCAACTTTCGCCGGACGGACTGCTGGTCGCTTTCGTCGTACAGCGGGTGTTCTTGTCGGAGAATCGCACGGAGAAGCATATTTCTGTCGTCCCCACGGATGGGTCGCGGCCGAGCCGCCGGATCACGTTTGAGGGGAAGGCAAACACTCGCCCTCGTTGGTCGCCTGATTCGCAGCGCATCGCCTATGTTTCGGACCGGTCCGGCTCGTCTCAAATCTGGATGATGGATGCCGATGGATCCAGCGCTCGCCAGGTGACAAAGTTATCCACGGAAGCGGACGGCGTGCTCTACTCGCCGGCTGGCGATCGGCTGATTTTTACAAGCCGCGTCTACCCCCAGTGCGAAGCGCGCGATGACTGTAACGCCCGGCGGCTCGAAGCGGCAAAGAACGAACAGGTGGTAGCGCGGCTGATCGACAGCCTGCTGTATCGCCACTGGGATACCTGGAATGACGGCAGGGTCTCGCACATCTTGTCGCTTGACCTGGCGCGTCCGGAAGCGAACCCGGTCGACCTGACGCCTGGCGAGGTGGACGTCCCGCCTTTTTCTCTGGGAGGCCCGGAAGGCTACGCAATTTCGCCGGACGGACTTGAGGTCTGCTTCGAGCGCAAGAGCGCAGAAGACCCGGCGCGCAGCACGAACTCGGATCTTTGGACTGTCCCCGCTGCTGGCGGAAGAGCGCAGTTGATTACGCGTAATCCGGCGGCCGACGGCGGTCCTGTGTATTCACCTGACGGGGCGTACATCGCTTACCGCGCGCAAGAACGACCCGGTTATGAGAGCGACCGGTTCCGTCTTGTCCTGCACGAGCGCAGTTCCGGCAGGCAGGCGGCGCTCACCGAGGCGCTCGACCGCTGGGTGACCGGCTACGCCTGGAGCAAGGACTCCTCCAGGCTATTTTTCACGGCGGAAGATCGCGGCCGCGAGCCGATCTATACGGTCAGGGCGACGGGCGGCGCGGCGCAGATCGCGGTCTACGGCAATGCTAGCCACAGCGACGTGCAACTGCTTCCCGACGGCGAGTCGATGATCTACGCCGCTACAAGTGGCGCTCATCCGACGGAGATCTATCGCGCCTTCTCTGCCGGAGGCGAGCCGCGACGGCTAACGCACCTGAACGACGATCTACTGGCGGAGTATGAACTCAACGCGCTCGAAGAGGTGAACTACGCGGGCGCGGACGGCAAGCAAGTCTCGGGTTTTCTGCTCAAACCTCCGAACTTCTCCATGGAGAATCGCTACCCGCTGCTCACGCTCATTCATGGCGGACCGCAGGGGGCTTGGGGCGAGGCTTGGAGCTACCGCTGGAATCCGCAAGTATTCGCCGCCGCAGGCTTTGTCGTCTTTCTGCCTAACCCGAGAGGCTCGACGGGATACGGCCAGGCGTTCACGGACGAGATTCGCGGAGACTGGGGCGGCAAACCCTTCGACGACATCATCGCCGGGGTGGATCACGTCATCGCGCGGCCCTACGTCGACGCTACGCGCCTGGCGGCGGCGGGAGCGTCGTACGGCGGCTACATGGTCAATTGGATACTCGGGCAGACGAACCGTTTTCGAGCGCTAGTTTCGCACGACGGTGTCTACGACCTGCCTAGTTTTTTTGGGGCCACCGAGGAACTTTGGTTTCCGCTGTGGGACTTTGAAGGGACACCATGGGATAACCCGGAAGGGTATCGCCGCTGGTCTCCGAGCCAGAACGCGGGCAACTTTCGCACGCCAACGCTGGTTATCCATGGCGAACAAGACTACCGCGTACCGGTGACCCAGGGGATGCAGTTGTTCACCGCGTTGCAGGCTCAGGGTGTACCGTCCCAGTTTCTGGATTTCCCCGATGAGGGGCACTGGGTCTTGAAGCCGGCCAACAGCGTATTTTGGCATCGCACGGTCATCAACTGGCTCACCGAGTGGGTCAATCGCCCTCTGCCTGCAGTTCCCGATGCAAGCCCGCAACCGTAGCCGGCGAACAAGTTGCCGCCGCGTTGTTTCGGGCAGTTCGGAGCGGCACTGAGCCGCTATAATATGGACCTGACGGAGATTACATGGCCAAAACCATTCTCGCAATTGAGGATGATACAGATCTCTGCGAACTGCTCGAGTACAATCTGACCCGTGGCGGCTACGAGGTTAAGATTCTCCATGGCCTTGAGGGCGCTCTAGATACCGTCAAGGCGATTCGTCCGGACCTACTGATCCTGGACGTTATGTTGCCTGACGGCGACGGATTAGACTTCTGCCGCACGCTCAAGGCGGACCCCGAGGTAAGGCAGACGCCGGTATTGTTCTTGACGGCGCGCAGCCAAGAAATCGACCGCGTGCTCGGGTTGGAGATCGGCGGCGACGACTACGTCACCAAGCCGTTTAGCCCACGTGAATTGCTGGCGCGCGTGAAGGTCCATTTGCGTCGTGCGGGCGGCGATCGCGCGATGGACCTGCCGACCGAGGCGGGCCCCATTAGCCTGGACAAGGTTTCGCGGCGAGTGTCCCTCAACGGCGAGGCGCTGGCGCTTACCGCGACCGAGTTCAAGCTGCTGGAATTTTTTCTCGCTCATCCGGGCCGGGTCTACAGCCGTGAGCAGTTGCTGAACTCCATTTGGGGCGAGGGCACTCACGTGACGCCACGGAACGTGGATGTTCACATTCGTCGTTTGCGCGAGCAAATCGAAACGCAGCCCGACTCGCCCCAGTGGCTTCAAACCGTCCGCGGCTTCGGGTACCGCTTTGAAGTACCCACGTAAGGCATGACGAAACGGATTTTCGGCAAGCTGATCCTCAGCATCGTCCTCTTGCTGGCGATCTGGGGACTCGGCGCGGAGTATCTCGTCAGCCATATCACCGAGCATAACCTGCAACAGGATCAGGTTGTCTCGCTCAGTGAGAAGACTCGCTTGGTCAGGTCGTTTCTTGACGGAGTCGAAGAAGTCGACTATCCCGCCGTCGTCGATCGCTTGGCTGTAGACGCCAATGCACGCATCACGGCGATCGCGGCGGATGGTTCGGTCATTGCCGATTCCGAGGCGGACCCGGCGACGATGGAGAATCATGCGGGCCGGACCGAGTTTCGAGAGGCGCTGGCGGGACGAGAAGGCGTCGCCAGGCGACTTAGCGACACCATCGGGGTGGAGTTTCTGTACGTCGCGATTCCAATGCGCGACCGGGCGGTCCGGCTCGCGCTGCCCCTGGCAACCATCGCCGTTCGCGGCGGCGAGATCCGCACTCAAATCCTGTGGATGATGCTGCTGGCATTGGTGCCGTCGGTGCTGATTGCCGCATGGAAGTCTAGAAGCATCTCTTCTGCGCTGTCGGAAATCATCGGCTACTCACACCGACTAGCCGCTGGCGAGTTTCATGCCGCCGTACCGCAGGCCAGGGGCGGCGAGCTAGGCGAGCTCGCCACGCAATTGCAGAGCGCCGGCAAGCGACTGCGGGGCATGTTCGAGCAGCTGCAAGACGAGCGGTCTCGCTTCGCCGCGGCTGTCAACGGCATTGGTGAAGGAATTCTCGTCGCGGATCGCCGACTGGCGCTGGTGCTGTGGAATCCCGCCGTGGAGCAGATGTTCCCGGGCGCTGATTTCACGAAAGGGGAAGCGGTGGAGCAGTGGTTGCCCGCGGAGATCCCGGCGATCTTCCGCAAAGTCCTTGAGAGCGGCGAAATGCTTGCTGTCGATGTACAGATCGCTACGCCGAATCAGCGGTCGTGGAAGGTTTCGTGCACGCCGATTCTGAGCAAGAAGGGCAAGGTACAGGCCGTCGCCGCGGTGTTCCACGACATCACGGAATTGGAGCTAGTGGACCGCGTGCGCAAGGACTTCGTCATCAACGTGTCGCACGAACTGCGCACGCCGCTGGCCGCAATTCAGGGCTACGCGGAGACGTTGCTGGACGGCGCGATCGACGACCCGACCATCAATCGCCGCTTCGTCAAAATCGTTTGGCAGAACGCCGAACGATTGGCACAATTGACAGCGGACCTGATGACCCTGTCACAAGTCGAAGTCAACACTCGCGAGTTCCACTTCTCGCCGCACTCGGTGGGAGAGATTCTGCAAGAAGCTGGCGACTCGATCTCAATGATCCTGGAGAAGAAATCGGTCGCCCTTGAGATCGATCCGGTCGATCCGAGTTTGGTTGTCGAATGCGATTCCGGCGCCATTCATCAGGTGCTCACCAACCTGTTGGATAACGCCGCCAAGTATACGCCCGAGAAAGGCACGATCGTGATGAGGGCGGAGGCGAGCGGAGAAGGCGTTGAGTTCAGCGTGCGGGACACCGGCGCGGGCATCGCCGCGGAACACATTCCGCGGCTGTTTGAGCGGTTCTACCGAGTGGATAAAGCCCGATCCAGGGCACTCGGCGGCACCGGCCTGGGGCTGGCGATCGCGAAGCACCTGGTGCTGGCCCATCGAGGAACGATTGACGTCACCAGCGTACT
>JAQCLD010000076.1 GCA_027592785.1 Acidobacteriota bacterium | reverse complement strand
GGCCCCTGCTTACTAGACTCTCCGCTTCCCACGCCGCTGCTGCTCCTCGCTTACCCACGGATCGGGGCCAATACTCGTGCCGAACGACCGGATAATAATGAAGTACGCGCCTCCGCCCGCCACCCTGCGGTTCGTGGCGATCTCCGACACGGCCAACACCGTCGGAATGGTCACCAAGTGGCCAAGAAGAATGACGACGAACGTACCCCATAGCCCCACGTTGGCCACTGCATAGCCAAAACGCAGAAAGAGCACTGCGCCAAGAATCGTGCTGATGGAGGCGAGAAATACGGGAGCGGTGCCGAAGCCATGGCCCTCTTCCAAGTGGGTCACCGGCGGGCCGGAGATGATGCTTAGCGGAGCTTTCTTGCGCTTCACGTGGCTCAATTGTGCCACTTTCGAGGTCGTGCCGCGCTGGTGCGCCCAAAATTGGAACGGGGCCTCTCCTGCGCCCGATTAGGAGAGACCCCGTTCCGTTTTTGGTCAAGAACAAGTCTCAACCAAACTCGTGATGTCAAAGAACGGCTGGAACGAGACCCCTCCGAGCGCCCGACTACGGGGGGGCCTCGCTCGCCGCTTGACCGGATCGTTAGACCCGGCCAAACCTCGCTGCGCGCCTAGTTCCTCGCGAACTGCTTGAACTTAGGCGTCGCCAGATATCCGGTGACTTGGTTGCGTTCGATTTCGGTCACAACCACTTCATACGGCTGCGCCGCGCCCGTGACGTAGAACTCGACGGGCTGATTCAACAGCCGATCCTTGTGCGTCACAACCTTGTCGTCAGCCATCACTTCCAGCGTGTAGCGGTTCTTCTTGAAGTCGATGTCCTTCACACGCATGTGGACGGACTCGATCTTGGTGCGCTCCTTGGCCACCGGCAGTTGAAACTGCGTTACGTCGCGTTGGCCCTGCATCTTAAGACGCTCGATTGCCGCCTCGTGCGTTCCCACGCGCCCCGAGATGGCGTCAACGTCCGTTTGCGTGCTAACCAACAGGTCAGCGGTTTCGTTCAGGCTCTGGCGCGTCTGGTCGAGTTCGCCCTGCACGCCTACAACCCGCGTGCTCACGTCTTCAATACCCTTGCGGTTGGTATCGGCTTCACCGCGAACGCTGCCGATCTCCGTCAAGAACATGTCCTGCTGCTCGCGTTCTTTTTGCGCAATCAGCTTCGACAGTTGATCAGCTCCGCGGCGTGCCTCCGAACGAGCACGGTTTGCCGCCTCGGCCTTGGTTTTCTCGACACTCTGTTGCAGCGCGCTGATTTCGCGTTGATGCGCTCCGCTTTGCGCCGACAGCGACGCTTCCAGATCGCTGACTTCGGCGGTCATGGCGGCACGCTCGCTCTGTGTCGAGGTTTCTATGTCGCCCACTTTGTTCATCAAATGAACGTTGAATCCAATCAGCGCCGCGACGGCGATCCCGCCGGCAATCTTCCAGCCCTTGCTGCCGTTCCGTACTTCCGTGTTCTGAGTCGTTTCTTGCATTTCCGTGACCTCCATTTGCTTCTCGGTCGCACCTTCCCTTAAGCAACAGGCGTGCCAAACCCTGAAAATTCCGTTAACCGTATTGTTTTCAGCAGCTTCTCGGAGACCAAGAGAAGCGGGGCGCCTCACCAGCCGGCCAATGAGAGTAGATTCTCCGGGTCGGCGGTAAGTATTACCGGTCCGCGACGAAACGGAAAAGAAAAGGGGATCCCGGCTAGCGGACCATTGCTTCAAATTCGCGAACGATCCCCGGAAGGTTCGCTTCGGCACGCCTGTCCGCGCCGAATCTGGCCGCGTTGTAGCACTCAAGCACCTGCCGAAATCCGCTGAGTAAAACGGGCTGGTCGAGCCGCCGCGCAAGCTCTTCTCCGGTCAAGTGCGCTTCGCGCTTGACACCCCGTTTTTCTAGGACCGCCAGCGCACGTTCGAAGAAGTAACGAATGTCGTCTTGACTCCCGGAGCCTCGTTGCAACCGCCGGCGCCTAAGCAAGGCGCTGCCCAACGGCCAAAGCAGCAGGACTAAAAGCAAAAGCGCTGCCGCCGCCGCGACTGGACCCAGGGCCAGCAGCGCTCGGCGCCAGTCCGACCAGTCCACCGCATTCGCTTCCACCCCTTCAAACCAGCCCAGAAAGATCTTGCCGATCTGCTCCCAACCGACCGCCATGCTCAGCACCGCCGACTGAGAACGCTCTTGAACTCCCACCGCAATCTCGGCCTGACGGGTCGCGTCATAGTCGACGACCCACTCCATCCAGCTCGCTTGCAAGGCGTCCCAGTACATCCACAAATCCGCCAGTCGGCCGCCCGCCTGCATCGGCCTCTTCGGCGACGGGTCAAACTCCAACCACCCGTACCCGGGGATATAGGCGTCGACCCAAGCATGAGCATCGCTCGAACGCACAACATGCGTGCCCGTCAGCGGGTTCGCCACTCCGCCCGCGAATCCGCCCACCAACCGCGACGGGATGCCCAACGTCCGCAGCATGACGCCCATCGAAGACGCGAAGTATTCGCAGTGCCCTTCCCTTCTCTCAAACAAGAAGTGCGCCAGCGGATCTTCGGCCCTCTCGGCAGGCAGTTCTAACGAGTATTTGTAGTTGGTTTGAAAGTAGCGCTCAATGCGCCCTGCGCTATCGAGCCAATCGCTCGAACCCTTCGTAATCTCCGCAGCCAGCGCCGCGACTCGGGGATCCAGTTGCGGCAGTTGCAAGTAGCCTTCGCGGAACCGTGTCGAGAAGAGCTCAATGACGTCCGTCGGCTGCACCAGCTCGCGGTCGATTAACCAGCTCGTCGCCTCGTAACGCAGGCCCCGCAAGGGGCGGTCGGGGACACGAAAAGTTCCACCGCGGCTCATCAATAAAACCGGGAAGGACCCGGTAATGCGCTCCGGCTCACCCGGCACAAAGATCACGTCCGTCGGCAACTCGTCGAGCACAACGCGGTAGCGAATCAGCCGGCCCTCGCTCGCTCTGCGCTCCACGCCGCGCATCGCATACCCGCCCTGCCCCCGCTTCAATGTCCGCACCGACTGCGGCGGCTCTCCGGTCCAACGCACGCCGTCAAACTCCTGCAAGGTGATGCCCCGCCAGTGCAAATTCTCAACCGACGATCCGTCTAGCGACTCCACTCGCATCACCGGACGCGGATTCGCCGTCAGCGCACCCGTCATTCCCAAGTCCACCTGCTGCGAGAAGCCAACCGAATAATCTCCCCTGAGCGAATACCCGCCCGATCCGTGCACCCGCGGCAGCACCGCGAATAAGATCCCGCTCAACGCCAAAATGCCGACGCCCAGGACCGCCCCAAACACAGGCAAATAGCGCACCGCCTTCCTGCCGCCGCTTGTATTAATCGTCTTGGCCCCGCCCCTGGCGCCGTGCAAAACCTCATAGCTCGCGTAGCTGGACGCCGCCAGTACTTGAAACAGCAGCAGCAAGCCCAAGAACCCTAAGCCAGCCGTGTACATCGAGGCCGACATCAAGTGCAAAAAGCCGAGCAGCCCGAGAAAGAAGTAGTCGCGGCCCGCCCGCGCCATCATCAGCTGCAGCGCGCTGAACAGGCAAAGCAGCCGAATCGTCGGCGCCACGAACTCGACCGACAAGAAGAAAATATCGACTGGGTAAAACAGCAGAATCGCGAACGCGATGATGGTCCCGTCCCGCCTCGCAAGCGTCGGCATCGTCGGACGGAACGCTCGAATTATTCGATAGCCGAGCGCACCAGCCAACAGGCCGCCGGAAACCGGGTCCACCCCGCCGCCTGCCGCCACGCCGGCGAAACCGGCAGCGATCATCAGCACCAGCGATAGTTCGAAGAAACGCTCCAGTCTGGCCGTCGCGGTCACGGGTTTATTCTAGCGAGCCTTACAGCCCAAGCTGCTGCCGCAAATATCCAGGGCGGTCCGTCGTAATCCCCGTGACTCCCATGGCGATGAGTTCTCGCGCCCTTTCGGGGTCGTTCACCGTCCAAACGTAAAGGTCCATGCCCTTGGCTCGCAGCTTGTCGACAAACGCCTTGGTCATCGGGCCCCGGCCGTCCAGGTCTAGGCCGTCCAGCCCGGCCTTCTCCGCTTTGCGGATCAGACCCAGCATCGTCGGATTCCCCCAACGAGCCCGCTCGCTCAAACTGAAGCCGTAAACCCAATACGCCGGCACGTCGGACATCATCCGCTTCGCCTGCGCAATCAACGGATACGAGAACGAGATCAGCGCCACGCGGTCGCGTTTGCCCGATCCCTCAATCGCCTGCTCCAGTTGCGCCAACGCCGACTTTTCGCACTTCACTTCGATCATCAACCGGCGGCCTTCCGGCACGGCCTCCAACACTTCTTCCAGCGTGGGGATTACCGTTCCGGCCCAGCACTCGCCCTTCCACGAACCGACATCCAGCTCCCGCAGTTCAGCCAACGTCGACTTCGCCACATCAAGCTTGACGCCCGCAACTCGCTTCGTGTCGGGGTCGTGTATTACTACGATTCGCCCGTCTTTGGTGGCGAATACGTCCACCTCAACTGCATCCGCGCCCTGCTCAAACCCAAGCCGGACCGAAGGCAACGTGTTTTCGGGCGCATCGTGCGACGCCCCTCTGTGACCGACTATCTCCGCCATTCCTAATCCAGATTAGCTAACGACAGGCGGGCGGCTGGTAGAATACGCCAGTAGGAGACTTTCATGGCTTATCCCGAATACTTCATCGCCCCTATGCGGCAGGAACTGACCCAGCACGGCGTCGTCGAAGCCCGCGATGCGGCCGATGTTGACCGCATCCTCTCCGAGCAGAGCGGCACGGTCATGTTCGTCGTGAACTCCGTCTGCGGTTGCGCCGCGGGCAAGGCGCGCCCCGGCATCGTCAATTCGCTCAGCAACGCCATCAAGCCCGACACGGTAGCCACGGTGTTCGCCGGCGGCGATCTCGAAGCCACCGCACGGCTGCGCGAGCTACTCTCGAACTTCCCGCCGTCGTCCCCGTCCGTGGCCATCTTCCAGGGCGGCAAACCCGTCTACTACATGCCGCGTATTGAGATCGAGGGCAGCGACGCTCTCACCATTTCCCAGAAGCTCAAAACCGCCTACGAACAACACTGCGCGCCGACCGCCCAGTAGTCTCTAGGCGTCTTTGTCGGACTGCGGTAAGGCCTTCGCAAGCTCGTCCCTGACGAGCTTGCGAAGTTCATCTTCCTGGTTCTCGCCGCGGATAATCACGGTCCGGTGGGGGAACGGGAACTCGATGTTTTCCGCGTCGAAGCGCTTCTTCAGCCGCAAGTTATAGGCGCGACCTACCGTCCACTGCTGGTTCGGCGTCGTCTTGATGCGCGCTTTCACAACGATGGCCGAATCCGCAAACTTATCCAAGCCAAACACCTGGATCGGCTCCAGCATCATCTTGCCGATCTCCGCGTCTTTTTTCAACTCTGCCGCGACGGCCTCCATCACGCGCATGACCCGCTCGATATCTTCTTTGTAAGCGACGCCGACGTCGAAAACGTAGAACGAATACTCGCGCGTCTTGTTGGTCAATTGGGTTATCGCGCCGTTGGGGAAGACGTGCACCTCTCCGGCCACGTCGCGCAAGATCGTAGTGCGCAAGTTGATTTTCTCCACCAATCCGGCTTGGCCGTTGATGACGGCCACGTCTCCAACTCGTATCTGGTTCTCCGTCAGCAAGAAGAACCCCGCGAAAAAGTCCCGCACCAGGTTCTGCGCGCCAAAACCGACCGCGATGCCGGCAACGCCCGCGCCCGCCAGCAGCGGCCCAACGTTGAAGCCGATCTCGCTCAATGCCATCACAATCGCCACAGCCCAAATGGCTATCGTCACCGTTCGAGAAGCGACGTTCGTCAACGTGTCGGCGCGCTTCTTGGACTCCAGCGCCCGCATGCTGTCGCCACGGCCGTCGTCGACCGCTAGCCGGGCAACCAGTTCGCCTACCAAACGGGCCACGATCCGCGACAGCAGTGCCGCCAACGCCAAAATCAGGACAAAACGAAATCCCTTCGCCCCGAGTTCCAGAATGGACTCAACGGAGATGCCGTCGATAATTTCATTCATAGATCGTCGTTCCTAAGACTGCGCCAACTCCTTCAGCGAATCCACAAACGGCGCCCGCGCCACTCCCTTCTCGGTGATGATGGCGGTCACGTACTTATTCGGCGTCACGTCAAACGCAGGGTTGATCACTTGCGTACCGGTCGGCGCAATCTGCTGCCCGCGAATGTGCGTCACTTCTTCCGAAGCGCGCTGTTCGATGGGAATTTTATCGCCCGACGTCAGGCTCATGTCCAGCGTCGAAATCGGCGCAGCCACATAGAACGGCACATTGTTCTCTTTCGCCAACACCGCCACCGAATAGGTGCCGATCTTGTTCGCCACATCGCCGTTGCCCGCAATGCGGTCCGCGCCGACCACGACCGCGCCCACTTTGCCCGAGCGCAGTGTATGTCCGGCCATGTTGTCCGTAAGCAGGGTCACCGGGATCGAGTCCTGCTGCAGTTCCCACACCGTCAGCCGCGCCCCTTGCATGAACGGCCTTGTCTCGTTAGCCATCACCGCAACTGGATTGCCGCTCTCGATCGCTGCCCGAATCACGCCCAACGCCGTACCGTAACCACCGGTCGCCAACGCGCCCGCATTGCAGTGCGTCATCACCGTCGCGCCGTGCGGCAGCAGCGCCGCGCCATGGCGGCCCATTGCCTTGTTGATCTCGATGTCGTCGCGCAGTACCTCTTTCGCTTCGTCAATTAAGCGCTGACGCAGTGCGGGCAACTCAGCACCCTCGGTCCGCAGCAGCGCATAGAGCCGCTTCATGCGTTCGATCGCCCAAAACAGATTCACCGCCGTCGGACGCGTCGCCGCCAGAACTTTCGAGATCTCTTCGACCTGCGCGTCCAGATTCTCATCGGCAGCCTTTTCGACGCCGATCGCGAAACCCATCGCCGCCGCCACGCCGATCGCAGGCGCACCGCGAATCACCATCGTCTGAATCGCATCGGCTACTTCCAGGTAGTCCTTGCAGGTGATATACGTTTCTTCCGTGGGTAAGATGCGCTGGTCGATCATCACCACGCCGGCATCCGTCCATTCGATTGTCTTAACCATAAACCTCTTCCTAAACCGCAGCCTCAGGGGGCGACCTTGCCAACACCGTACTGCTCGGCGGCGAAAAACGCTCCGAACTGCAGCCCGTTGTAGGCGATATGCATCACGATCGCCGGCCACAGCGAACCCGTCTTCCAACGCACAAATCCAAACGAAGCGCCGGCGGCAAACAACAGCAGCAGGATCTGCCACGACCAGCCATACTGCGCGCCGTGCGGCGCCGTGAAGACCGCACTGGTAATAATGATCGCCGCCGCCGCGCCCATGCCTCTCTCAAGCGGCAAGAACAGAAAGCCCCGGAAGGCTACCTCTTCCGTCACCGGCCCCAACAGCACCGCGAAGATCCCAATCAGCCAAAGCGGACTGGGATCCTTCAGCAACTCCATCATCGGCGTATCGTGCGGCGCACCAATCAACTGCCCCGTCAGGCCAACCGCGAATGCGAGCGCCGCGCCCAAAATGACGAACCAAAGCGTCGGCGCCCGATAACTCGTAAATCCTAGGGTCGTGAGAAAAGGCAGACGGTACTTAATCGAGACGATGTAGTAAATGAAGGCGAAGACCAGCGCCCACCAAATCGCCTGGATTCCCAACGACCAGTAAACGAGGTAGGGGGGCTCGTTGAGCGGCGCATGGATCCCGAAGAAATTGCCAAGCGCCGCGCTCGCCACAGCCGCCAGCGCCGCGCAGATGCCCAGCGCCACGGCCGCAAAAAACAGTATGCTCAGCAGATCCCAGTAGGACCACATATCCCGCCGCGGCGGGACCGGGACGGAAACGTCCTCAGGCAGCATCGGAGAAGGCTGCGGCTCAAGCGGCTCGAATTCCATACGGGAACTTCTATCCTAGCAGCGAGCAGCCGCCGCCAAACCCACACGACAGCCGTCCATCACGAACCCCAGCCCCTCTCCTCAATCGCCCCACCGTCCGTCACCAACCCCCACGCCCCTCTCCTCAATTGCGCCGCCGTCCGTCACGAACCTCTGCGACCCGAGCCCAGCCGCGTGAGCGGCGGGTTTTAGCGCCGAGAGCCGACACATCCGCTGGCGCAAATGCACGATCAGGCGAAACTCTCTACACCAAACGCGACCACCGAAACTGCATTCGCCCCGCCATGCAACAAGATCGGCGGCCAAAACGAACCCGTCTTCCATCGCGCGACGCCCAGCCAAACCCCTGCCAGCGTCAGCAGCAAGAGGATCTGCCAACTCCAGGCGTACTGAGATCCGTGGAGCAACGAGAAGATGACGCTGGTAACGGCAATCGCGCCCCACGGCCCCCAACTCCGTTCCAGCGGGCGATAGAGGAAGCCTCGAAACAGCACTTCCTCAAAGAGCGGCGCGATGAATATCGCCAACGCGCCCATCAGCAAGTACGTGCCTCGATCGCTCAACATTTCGGCGAAAGGCGTATCTTCCGGGACACCGATCAGCACACCCACAAGCCCTTCCACAACCGAGATCACCGCGCCCAACAGCAGAAACCAGTACATGCGTCGCCGGAATGGCGTAAAACCCAGCGCCTCCCAGAACGGCAGCTGATACCTGATCGCAACGACGTAATACACGTACGCCAGGCTCAGAACAGCCGAGACAGCCGTCACCACAACGAGCACGTAGGCCTCGACGGTTTTGACATCATAGCCCACGCCCAGATAGCGCTCGGCGACAGAGAAAAGGATAGGGATCGCAAATATTGCGAAGATAAAGCACACGATTTGCGCCGCCAATGAGAACAGCACAAACTTGGCAAGGTCCCCATAAGTCCACAGGTCCCGGCGCGGAGCCGCAGGATCAATCGGGGCGCGCTGCCCCGGATAGTCAACCGGATCGAATTCCATGGCGCGCGGCACTAATCCTAGCAGCCGCCAAACCCACCATGCCGACCGTTCGTCACTAACCCCCGCGACCCGCGCCCAGCCGCGTAAGCGGCGGGTCTCAGCGTCCAGAGCAGCTACAACCGGTCGCCCCGAGTTCTACCTAAAGCAACATCTTCGCCAGCTCGATACCTGTGAAGCTCGCCTCGCAAGTCGCCACATGTTCCGGCGTACCCATGGCCACCAGCTCGCCGCCCGCGTCCCCGCCTTCAGGTCCTAGATCAACCAACCAATCCGCCGACTGGATCACATCCATGTTGTGCTCGATGACGATTACCGTGTTGCCCAAGTCCGTCAGCCGGTGGAGCACCTCCAGCAACTTGCGTACATCCTCGAAATGCAGTCCCGTCGTCGGCTCATCCAACAAGTAGACCGTCTGGCCCGTCTGCCTTTTGCTCAACTCGCGCGACAGTTTCACGCGCTGCGCTTCCCCGCCCGAGAGCGTGGTCGACGATTGCCCCAGGTGCAAATAGCCCAACCCCACTTCCAACAAAGTGCGCAGCCGGTTGTGGATGTTCGGCAAATTCTCAAACAGCGGCGCCGCCTCTTCAATCGTCGACTCCAGCACGTCCGCGATGGAATGGTGCTTGTACTTCACCTGCAACGTCTCGTGGTTATAACGTCTCCCGCGGCAAACGTCGCAAGTCACAAACACGTCCGGCAAAAAGTTCATCTCAATGCGCCGCTTACCGTCGCCCTGGCAAGCCTCACAGCGTCCGCCCTTGACGTTGAAGCTAAAGCGGCCCGGCTTATAACCTCGTGCCCGCGACTCGGGCAGCATCGAGTAGAACTCGCGCAACGGCGAAAATAGTTGCGTATAAGTCGCCGGGTTCGAGCGCGGCGTCCGGCCGATCGGCGACTGATCGATGCGCACGACCTTGTCCACATGCTGCAGGCCCGCCACCTGGTGGTGCGCCCCTGGCGTGTTTTGCGAGCGATAGACTTGCTGCATCAACACCGGATACAGAATGCCGTTCACCAGCGTCGACTTGCCGCTGCCCGATACTCCAGTCACAACCGTCAGCGTCCCCAACGGGAACTCCGCATCGATATTCTTCAGATTGAAAGCCTGCGCCCCGCGCACAATCAGCCGCTTCTCGCCCGCTGGCCGTCGGACGTCGGGCACGCCGGTCTCCTTGCGTCCGCTCAAGTACTGCCCTGTCAGCGAATGCTCCGACTTGGCAATCTCATCCGGCGTTCCGCAGGCGACCAACTCGCCGCCTAATCGTCCCGCTCCCGGACCCAAATCGACGACATAGTCCGCGCGTTCGATCGTTTCCTTGTCATGCTCCACGACAAGAATCGTATTACCCAAATCGCGCAAACGGAACAAGCTGTCTAACAGTCGCGCGTTGTCGCGTGCATGCAGGCCGATCGACGGCTCGTCCAGCACGTAAAGCACGCCGCGCAACTGCGTCCCAATCTGCGTCGCCAAACGCACTCGTTGCGCCTCGCCGCCCGACAACGTCGCCGCCGAACGATCCAAGCTCAAGTAGTCGAGCCCCACCTGCGATAAGAAGCGCAACCGCGTGCGCACTTCATCCAAGATGCGCCCCGCCACTTTCTTTTGGCGCTCATTCAAATCCAACGTCTCGGCCACCACGGTCGCCCTTCCTATCGGCAACCTGGCGAAATCCGCAATGGACCGCCCGGCGAGTTTGACCGCCAAACTCTCAGGCTTCAATCGCGCCCCTGCGCATGCCGGGCAAGGCTGCGGCGACTGGTAGCGCATCAGCCATTCGCGATACTCGTCGGTCGTCTCGTCCTCGTGCCATATTTTCAGCAAGGGGATCAGCCCAGGGAACTTCGCATCCCCTCCCTTGAGCAAGAAGTCGATCTCTTCTTGATCCAACAACGCCGCCTTGGACCGCAGCGAAACCTTCCGCCTCTTTGCCGCGTTGCGCACCTGGCTCTCAATCCGCGAAGGCAGCAACGACGCCGGGATCGCCCCGCTCAAAATCGGCTTCGACGGATCGGTTATCAACTTGGCCGGATCGAAGTCCCACAAACTTCCCAGCCCATTGCACTCCGCGCAAGCGCCGTAGCGGCTGTTGAATGAGAACGATCGCGGCTCGAACTCCGGCACGTTGGCGCCGCACTGTACGCAAGCCAGCTTCTCAGAGAAAAGTCGCTCTTCCCCGCTCTCCTCTCCTACCAACACCAGCCCATCCGCTAGCTTCAACGCCGTGCGCACCGAGTTGATCAGCCGCTTGTCCGCTCCTTCACGAATCTTGATGCGATCTATCACCAAGTCGATCGTGTGATTCTTGCTGCGCTCCAACTTGATTTCTTCGTCAAGCGAACGCATCTCGCCGTCCACGCGCACCCGCAAGAAGCCTTTGGCCGCGAAGTCCTCAAATTCTTTGCGGTAGATTCCTTTGCGGCCGCGAATCACCGGCGACATCACGACCACGTTGCGATTCGCTTGCTCAGCCATCACCCGCTCGACGATCTGTTCCGCCGTCTGCCGCGTGATCAGGATGTCGCAATTCGCGCAATAAGGCTCGCCGGCAGAGGAGTACAGCAGCCTCAGGTAGTCGTAAATCTCGGTAATCGTGCCGACCGTCGAGCGCGGCGTGCGGCTGGTCGTCTTCTGTTCGATCGATAGCGCCGGGCTTAGCCCCTCGATCGAGTCGACATCCGGCCGCTCCATCTGGTCCAGAAACTGCCGCGCGTAGGGAGAAAGCGTCTCCACATAGCGCCGCTGCCCCTCGGCATAGATGGTGTCGAAGGCGAGCGAGGACTTCCCCGAACCGCTCAGCCCCGTGACAACGGTCAGCGAATCTCTGGGAATTTCTACGTGAATATCGCGCAGGTTGTGCTGGCGGGCGCCGCGCACGATGATGCGGTCCAACATGAACTCTTAGCTTCTTTAGTCTACAGCCCTAGGGCGTGGGCTTCTCGAGGACGAACTGTGCGAAAGGCAAGCTCTGCCGGTCCACTTGAACTACCTGTTCAGCTTCTCCGACGCCGGCCTTCGATACCCTCACACGATAGGTGCCTTCCGGCAACGGAATCTTCGCATCCGTCTTCTGCGGCATCAGCCTGCCGTCGACGTAAATATCCGCGCCGCTCGGCTGGCTAGTAATCAATAACTGAACTCTCGAGTCTTCCAGCTCGATTTCGACGATCATTTCCGAGTCGGCGCCCGCCTGAAACGTCCGGCGTGTCGTCTGGAAACCCGCCAAACGCGCAATCACCGTGCGCGATCCCCTCGGAAGTTTCTCAATCCGGCAAGGCGTCCTACAGGTCCACTCGGCCCGTGTATCGACAACCACCGTCGCACCCGGCGGCGTCGTCCGAAAGTACACCGAAGTCGCCGTGACCCGCGGCGCCCGCTTCGGCGCGGCGACAACCGGAGGGCTGGCGGCCGGAACAGTCGGCTGAGGTGTCGGCGCCGCAACGGGCGCGGGCGCAGCAACAGGCGGCGGCGTAGCCGCAGTCTCAACAGCAGTCGGCGGAGGCCCTTCCGTCGTGGTCTCAACCGGCTCAGCGACTACCGGTTCCCAATCGATTGGCGGCACTGGCAACCCCTCGGCTTCGATCACCAACTCAGCCGCGTCAAACCAAGTCGACCAAGCTTGCCGCGCCGCTTCGACCGGGTTGGCGAACAAATCCCCCGTCGTCGCCTGCACTGCGCCCGCAAAAGCCAACAAGCCAACGGCGGCCAAGCCTCCGACCCAACCGATCCACCGCCCCCTGGACGATTTCTCAGTGGGCTCGATGGGCTCGATCGGCGGCAGCGTCGGCGGCTCTTCCAACGCCGGCATCTTCGACGTCGAAATCTGCGTCTCGTCGTTCGCCCCCGCGGCCTCCTTGCTCACGTCTTGCGTAATCGAGGGGTCCAGACCCGGCGATGTCGCGACTTCCGCATCCGTCGGGACGACGACCGCCTGGACCGCGGCGCGGAAGCTCTCCGCGAACGCTTGGCAACTCTTGTAGCGGTCCTCCGCCTTCTTGGCCAAAACCCGCGCGATCACTGCGTCAACTTCAGGGCCCAGCCAGGGACACAGCTGCGTCGCCTTCACCGGTTCGGACGAAACGATCTTGAAGATCACCGCCGTTAAGTTGTCGCCCGCAAACGGCTTCTTCCCCGTCAGCATCTCGTAAGCGATTACGCCCAGCGAAAATTGATCCGCGCGACCGTCCAACCCTTCGCCGCGCACCTGCTCGGGCGACATATAACTTGGCGTGCCCATCACCGTGCCCGTCTGCGTCAATTGCGAGGACGAGATGCGCGCGATGCCGAAGTCCATGATCTTGACGACGTTCCTCGCCGTCAGCATCAAGTTGGCGGGCTTAATGTCTCGATGGACGATCTCTTTGGAGTGCGCGTAGTCCAGCGCGGCCGCCGCCTGCAGCAAGACGTCCGCCGCGAAATTCAGATCGTGGATGAGACCGTCGCGCAAGTAGTCGTCGAAGGTCTTCCCTTCCACGTACTCCATCGCGATAAACGCGACGCCCTGATCTTCATCGACGTCGTAAACCGTAACGATGCCTGGGTGCGAAAGGCGCCCCGCCGACTGCGCCTCGCGCATCAGCCGCTCGCGTAGGCCGTCGATCTCCGACGCATCCGCCTTGTCAGCGAGCTTCAGCGTCTTGATCGCCACCTCGCGGCCAATCTTCGGGTCTTCCGCGCGATAGACTACGCCCATGGCGCCGCGGCCAAGCTCATCGATAATTCTGTAGCGGCCGATGCGGTCCATTCTGCGGGAAAAGCTGACCGTCAGCTAATCCTTCACTCTACCATCCAGGTCGCCCAGCCGAGCCCATCTCTCCTCTAAGATGAGGTGTCCTCAACGTGACCGAGCGCCTGCAACAAATCCTCTTCGACCCCGCTGTCGGCCAACTTGCCGCCGCGGTCGTCGGCGTGGCCCTTGTTTTCGGCCTCGTTAAGCTCCTACAACGCTCGCTCAGCAACCGTTTCCAGGAACCGGATACTCGCTACCGCATCCGCAAGTTCATTACCTTTATCGGCTACATCATCGCGATCTTTGTAGTCGCCAACGTCTATAACGACCGCCTTACCGGCCTTACCGTGGCCTTCGGCGTGGCCGGCGCCGGCATCGCCTTCGCCCTGCAAGAGGTCATCGCCAGCGTCGCTGGCTGGATCGCCCTCACCTTCGGCGGCTTCTACAAAACCGGCCAACGAGTCCGAGTCGCGGGCATCAAAGGTGACGTTATCGACATCGGTGTCCTCCGCACCACCCTCATGGAAGTTGGCGAATGGGTCAACGGCGATCTCTACAACGGGCGCATCGTGCGCGTTGCCAACAGCTTCGTTCTCAAAGAACCCGTCTTCAACTACTCCGCCGATTTCCCCTTCCTGTGGGACGAACTTCGCCTGCCCCTCGCCTACGCCAGCGATCGTGAGCAGGCGCGAGCCTTAATTCTTTCCTGCGTCGAGGAAGTCATCGGTGACTACCCAGCCCAATCGCGCGCAGCCTGGAAGCAGATGGTCGGCAAGTACCTCATTGAGGACGCCAGCGTCGAGCCCATGGTCACCATGTCCGGCGCCGACAGCAGCCTCATCTTCACGGCCCGCTACATCGTCGACTACCGCAAGCGGCGCTTCACCCAGGACCGCATCTTTACCCGCATCCTCGAAGAGATCGACGCGACAAAGGGCGCCGTCCGGCTACCCGCAGCCTCCCTCGAGATCACCGGCGTGCCGCCGATTAGCATCCGCCAGCCGTCCTAACCCCCTCTGTTAGAATTGGACTTGCGGCATGCCTGTAACTCGTAGAAAATCCGTCGTTTGTGACGTTGACGGAGTCCTCGTCGGCGGCCATCATCCCATCGTCGTCCAGTCGATGACCAATACCGACACGGCCGACGCCGCCTCGACCGTCCAGCAAACCATTGCGCTCGCTAAAGCTGGTTCCGAGCTCGTGCGGGTCACCGTTAACCACGACAAAGCCGCTCAAGCCGTGCCCGAGTTCGTCGCCGCCGTGCGCGATGCCGGCGTCACCGTGCCCATCGTCGGCGACTTTCACTACAACGGACACCTCTTACTCAAGAAGTATCCCGACTGCGCCCGCGCCCTCGCCAAGTACCGCATCAATCCAGGCAACGTCGACATCGGCAAACAGAAAGAAGACAACTTCCGCACCATGATCGAGTGCGCCATCGAGTACGGCAAGCCCGTGCGCATCGGCGTCAACTGGGGCTCTCTCGACCAAAACCTGCTCACGCGCATGATGGACGAGAACGCCAAACTGGCCGAGCCCAAAGACGCTCCCGAGGTCATGCGCGAAGCCATCGTCGTCTCAGCGCTGCGCTCCGCCGAAGCCGCCGAACGTTTCGGCCTGCCGCACGACCGCATTATTCTTTCAGCCAAAGTCTCCAACGTCCAAGACCTCACCGCCGTTTACGAAAGCCTAGCCGCGCGCTGCGACTATCCGCTGCACTTGGGTCTTACCGAAGCCGGCATGGGCACCAAAGGCGTCGTGGCTTCCGCCGCCGCGTTGGGCATCCTGCTGCAACAAGGTATCGGCGACACCATCCGCGTCTCGCTCACCCCGCGCCCCGGCGGCGACCGCACCGAAGAAGTCCGCGTCAGCCAACAAATACTGCAGTCGCTCGACCTGCGCAGCTTCACGCCGCAAGTCACCGCCTGCCCCGGCTGCGGACGCACCACCAGCACCTTCTTCCAAGAGATGGCCGAAGAGATCCAGAACTACCTGCGCGATCAGATGCCCGTCTGGCGCGAAACCCACACCGGCGTCGAAGACCTCAAAGTCGCCGTGATGGGCTGCGTCGTCAACGGCCCCGGCGAATCCAAACACGCCCACCTCGGCATCTCTCTGCCCGGCACCTTCGAAGAGCCCAAGGCCCCCGTCTATGTCGACGGACGCCTCCTGCGCACTCTCAAAGGCGATCACATCGTCGCCGAATTCATCACTATCCTCAACGAATACATCGAGTCGAACTACACTCGCCAAACGGCCAGCGTGAGTTAGCTCAGTTGCTCTCGCCTGGGTGACCGTCACTCCGTTGACTGTCACCCACCCGCAGGCAGCCACATTGAGCGTCCGCCGCGTTTTCAGCCCCGTTCACGGGGCTCATGGTTAGGCCAGGCCTTCAGGCCTGGTTACCGGGACCGGCTGCGCCCCTCCTCTCCCGCGTCAGCGTCCTCCCCGCCTCCCCCCAAACATAGGGTCTTCCCCCACTTGGCGCCCTCCGCCAACGGGCCTCATACTCACCGCATGGACCTGCTCGGCAAACGTCCACTCCTGAAGCTAGCCCTGTTTGCAGTGATCGCCGTGGTCGCCACCAACCGGCAGGCCACAGCCCAGGCATTCTGGTCCGTCGTCGCCAAAGTTGTCGCGCTGTCCGGAGACCCTGTCTTCGCGACGCACGCAGTCTTGTCTGAGCACGAGATCGAGAGGATCAACACCCTACCCGCGCAAGAGCAAGCCGAAACCCTGCTGCAGCGGGCAGTGAATCGCTACGCCGGCGCCACGGAGCTGATCGAAGAGCGCGTCGAGAGTTGGGTGGGCGAGATCGCTTTTTCGGATCGGCTCTATAGCTTGACCAACACTGGGTACGAGTCGGCGGACCTGCGAGTCCGCGCTGCAACAGTCGAAGTGAGCCTAGCCGCCTATGGCTACACCAAAGAGGCCGCGAACGCACACCAGCTACTAGAAAACGTCCGCAACCGCGAAGGCGACATGGTCAGCAACATATGGGTGCTGGGCCTACTTGCCAACCGCGGCGTCGAGCGCGAGCTGATCGTGCGCGAACTTGCCGAAACGGTGAACGATCCCGAGGTCGAGATACGCCATTGGAGCATCGAGGCTCTAGGCAAGGTCGGCGCACCGGAAGTTATTCCGATCTTGACCGACGTCTTTCGCTTCGAACCGGAACTCTGGCTCAAGGAACGAGCAGCGTGCAATCTAGCCGATAGCGGCATGTTCACCAAAGAACAGCGCATGCTCGCCGTCCCGGAACTGTTGACCATGGCCGATCATCCGTCATTCGAACCGCAAGCCCAGGCCTGGGTCTATCAGGCCCTCCGCGAAATCACCGGCGAACCGCTCGAGAACGACGCGACAGTCTGGCGAAACTGGGCGGCGAGCAACCCGCAGTAAGCGAAGTTGAACAGTCCAGCGCACCAGCCTCACACCGTCGCAATTGACTCCCCAACCCCAACAACAGAAGCCGCGACCGTCAGAGAGTCGATCTCCCGCCCCAGCGTCCACCTCTTGAGCCCCAGCGGGGCGACGTAACGTTAGCCCTGGGCGCAAGCCCTGGGGAAAAGAGCCTCTCCAGCCTCCCCCTCCCGCGTCAGCCTAAGAAGGGAAGCACGGGGTTTGTCACCCGTGCCGAGATTCGTTTGGGCTCCGTCCCCTTTTGAGGCCGACGCTGCGGCTGGCCAGCAGATAGTCTTCGGTTGTGTCGGCTTTGTGTTTGACCGCGTAGACCCCAATCGCCACGAAGCCCAGCAACGAAACAAGAAATGCAGCAATAATGACCACGTCGCGAAACTAGTCTGGCATACTCTCTTCCATTTATTGGAAAGTCCAGGATTCTGTTGCTCGCCGGCACGCCCTGCGCGGTGCAGAGCGACAACGAGCTGCTGCAAGCAATCCTCTGCGAGATGAGGGAGCGGCGCCCTGTCCCAGGCGATCCCGCAGGTGATGATAAAGTCGCTTTATGGGAGCTTGGGGAGCAGGAAACTTCGAGAATGACGACGCGCTGGATTTCGTCGGCGAATTAACCTCTGGCGCCATCGAACAGCGGGTGCGCGACGCCCTAGCGGCCGTTCATTTAGTGGATGACGCCGAGGTCGATGCCACGGTCGCCGCCCAAGCGCTAGTAGCTGCCGAACTCGTCGCCGCGTCGCGCGGGCACTTAGCGGACGACTTCCCTGCAGATGCAGTCAGCTTGACGAAGGGACTAAAGGCGGCTGACCTCAAGGACCTCGCCTGTGACGCGGTATCGCGCGTGCTGTTGAGTTCCGAGTTGGTTGAACTGTGGGCCGAGTCCGATGAGTCCGAGGAGTGGAACAGGGCGATCACCGGCTTGATTGAACGGCTCGGCAAGAAGCCACGCAAGAAGCCGGCGCCCGAAAAGCCAACAAGCAAAGTGACGGCCTGCCAGTGCTCATTCTGCCTGGAGCAAATTCCAGCAGACGAGCTTGTGGATATGACGTTGCGGATGCCGCTCACGCCGGGCACGATGGAGCGAACGATCTACACGCACGCCGGGTGCCTCAACGCCGGTCTGCACCCCAGCCGCATTCAGCAGTGGTGGCGGCTCGACCCTGATAAATAGAGTCGTTGCGGCCCCAAGTGGTGGACGCCAGCCGCTATTCCATCGATCATGGGCGTGTGATTCGCGTACTCGTCGCCGTAGCGATGTTTCTAGCCGCTTGCGGCACGCCGCAGGTTGAGCAACGGACGCTGCCGCGTCTCAATCCCACGAGCTACGACTTCGCCGTGTCTGTCGATGACCTTCATCAGGCGATCGAAGCGTTGTATGAGCAACAGTTCCGAGAGCGCCCGTTAAACGCGTTCAGCATCGCCAAAGCTGGCGATGAACTACTCACCGACGAACAGCGCGAACGGCTCACGGGGCCAGGCGGTGCGGATGACCGTTACCTGTGGTACATGCACTCGCCGATGAGCCTCTCGCTGGTCTACTTTGTGGGCGGCAAGCCGGCGCCCTACATTGCTGACTTCTACTTAGGGATTGAGGCGCTCGACGGCCAGTTCACACGGGTCACAGTGGAAGCCCTTGAGCCCCAGGTCATCGCAGGCAAGACGCTGCTTCCCCGCCACGAACTCTCCCGCGCCAATATCTTCCTGCCGGTCTCGCCCACCACCGTCGAGGAGTATCAACTGCTGCTTCGCATCGGCCAGATTATGGGGCAATCGGGCATGCCTGAGTTGCAAGTTCCTAACGCCCTTCGTGAATAGAAAAGCCCGGGCGTTGTCTGGCAACGCCCGGGCCGCAAGTAGGCGACTAGGCTAGGTCGAAGCGATCGAGATTCATGACCTTGGCCCAGGCGGCCGCGAAGTCACGCACCAACGCCTTATTCGAATCGGCACACCCGTAGACTTCCGCGACGGCTCGCAGCTGGGAGTTCGAACCGAAAAGGAGGTCGACGCGGGAGCCGGTCCACTTGACCTTACCGGTCACGGCGTCGCGGCCCTCGTACACGCCTGCAGATTTGGCGGACGGCTGCCACTGCGTGTTCATGTCGAGCAGGTTGACGAAGAAATCATTAGTCAGCGTTTCGGGCTGCGTTGTGAAGACGCCGAGTTTCGGCTGCACTGCGTTTGCATTTAGGACGCGCATGCCGCCGACGAGAACCGTCATCTCAGGAGCGGTCAGCGTCAGCATCTGTGCCCGATCGACCAACAACTCTTCCGCGGATCTGCTTTGTCCGGCTTTCAGGTAGTTGCGGAACCCGTCAGCGGCCGGTTCGAGCACGGCAAATGATTCCACATCGGTTTGTTTCTGCGACGCGTCGGTGCGGCCTGGCGAGAAGGGCACCGTAATTTTGTGCCCGGCATTCTTCGCCGCTTGCTCAACGGCTGCGCAACCGCCTAGAACGATCAGGTCGGCCAGCGAGACCTTCTTCGAACCGGACTGCGATTTGTTGAATGCCTTTTGGATCTTCTCCAGAGTCGGCAGCACGCCGGCTACTCCGGCGGCCTTGTTCACGCCCCAATCTTTCTGCGGCGCCAGGCGAATTCGGGCGCCGTTCGCGCCGCCGCGCATGTCAGTGCCGCGGAAGGTTGCCGCCGAGGCCCAGGCGGTCGAGACCAGCTGCGAGATGGACAGGCCTGATTCGAGGATCTTGCCCTTGAGAGCGGCCACGTCCTGCTTCCCGATCAGTTTATGAGTGACCTCGGGGACGGGATCTTGCCACAACTCAGCTTTCTTGGGAACCAAGGGGCCGAGATATCGCGAGACAGGTCCCATGTCGCGGTGGGTCAACTTGAACCAAGCTTTGGCGAAGGCTTTGGCGAAGTCCTTCGGGTTCTTGTGGAAGCGCTTCGAAATCCGCCCATAGGCGGGGTCCAGCTTGAGCGCGAGATCGGTCGTAAACATCATCGGGGCGTGCTGCTTGGATGGATCGTGCGCGTCCGGCACAGTACCCTTCGCGGATGCATTCTTGGGAGTCCACTGCGTCGCGCCGGCAGGACTTTTCGTCTTGACCCACTCGTAGCCGAACAGGTTGTCGAAGAAGTTGTTGTCCCACTTGACCGGGTTGGTGGTCCAGGCGCCCTCCAGCCCGCTGGTGAAAGCATCGCCGGCCTTACCGCTGCCGAAGCTGTTCTTCCAACCGAAGCCTTGCTCTTCAAGCGCGGCGGCCTCGGGCTCTGGACCGATGTAGGTGTCCTGATCGCAAGCGCCATGAGCTTTGCCGAAAGTGTGTCCGCCGGCAATGAGCGCAACCGTCTCTTCGTCGTTCATCGCCATGCGCCGGAACGTCTCGCGGATGTCCCTCGCTGCGGAAATCGGATCGGAGTTACCGTTGGGCCCCTGCGGGTTCACGTAGATCAATCCCATCTGAACGGCGCCGAGGGGATTCTCAAGCTGCCTGTCGCCGGTGTACCGCTCGTCTCCCAGCCAGGTAGTCTCCTGTCCCCAGTAGATGTCTTCTTCAGGTTCCCAGACGTCCTCGCGCCCGCCAGCGAAACCGGCCGTCTTGAATCCCATGGATTCCAACGCGCGGTTGCCGGTGAAAACCATCAGGTCGGCCCAGGAGAGCTTACGACCGTACTTTTGCTTGATCGGCCAAAGCAAGCGGCGTGCCTTGTCGAGGCTCACGTTGTCGGGCCAACTGTTGAGGGGTGCGAAGCGCAGCGTGCCGGAGGCTGCGCCGCCGCGGCCGTCGCCGATGCGGTAGGTGCCCGCGCTGTGCCAGGCCATGCGAATGAAGAGCGGCCCATAGTGACCGTAGTCGGCCGGCCACCAGTCCTGCGACGAGGTCATCAGCGCATCGATGTCCTTTGCCAAGGCGGCCAGATCAAGCGTCTTGAACTCCTGGACGTAGTTGAAATCCTCGCCCATGGGATCGGACAGATAAGAGTTCTGTTGGAGAACCTTCAGGTTCAACTGATTCGGCCACCAGTTTTGATTCGCGGTGGTTCCCATCGCCTTGTGGGTGTGGGATCCGCCCATTACGGGGCACTTGCCGGCGCTGCTTCGGTCTGTCATTTCTGCTCCTTGCCTTGAATACGCGTATCGAAAGAGGTCGTGAGGGACGGCGGAATTCCCTTGCAGGATCGCCCGGGCGCCGGTCGCGGCGCTCCTCGGCGCGGCAGTCTAACTCTGATTCCGCGCAATCCGGTTGATTGTACAACTTGCGATCGGGCGCGTGCTTGTCAGCGCCGCGTTTTGCTGGCCCTGCGGCATTCTAGGACGCCGACGATTGCCACAAAACGGAGGCGAGCAGGCGGGCTGTCCGGGCTCCCGGTTAGGGCGCGGGCCAGTTGATGACTGGTTCAATCTCTGGCCCAAGGCGATTGTCCTGTGGCGTGAGCCGTTTTGGCGAGGAAACCCCACATGTGTCCTGCGTTCGTGTACAAATGGTTTCGAAACTCCGGCAACGCGACTTCGGCACTGCTGTGCTTGTTGTATCGAGGCCCATCCGGGTAGGGGTTGGCCAACTCGCGTTCAATCCAGCGGATTGCTCTGGCTAAGCTCGCCCCTTGCTCGGCCGTAAGCAGGCGGCGACTTCTCGCAAGGGCCAGCGCCGCAAATCCGGTTGCGTAGGCATCAGACCGCAGCTCCCGTTTCGAGCAGCAATCGTTGTCGCTGCCTTCCCAGTCAACGAAGGGACCAAGATCCGGCAAAGCCCAGCCGCCGTTGGGTTGTTGTTTTGCCAGCAGATCGCTAACCAATTGCAGCGCAACGTTCTGATCCAAAACCTCGCCAGCGCTCTCGGAATCGCACCAAAGCAAGGCCGCCTTCACATGCAAGCTGACGTCGGCAGCGGTTGATGCCCGCTTCAGTGTCTCGCGCAGCAAACTGAGATTCTCTTGAGGCGCGAGATCCGGAAAGATGCCGGACGCGACGCAAGCGAGCGAAGCCCCCCAAAGACTTCGAGTCGGGCAACTCCCAGGGAACCAGGTTGGCCTGGATCCATCTCCACCGCCCGGCCGCCGGACCGGCCTGGACCTGCTCGGCCCACATGTTCTCAAACGCGCGCCGAGTTTCCGCCTGAGCCGGCTGACCCAAGTACGCGTCGTGCGTGGCGCGGATCAACGCGTTGAAAATGGCCTCCGGCCCGCGGGAACCAGCGGCATTTAGCAGGGGCTTCAATGTGTCGGGAGGAAGACCCTCAAGCAGCGCGAGCCCCTCAAGCTTTTCTTCCGCATACCAAGGGGTATTGGTCGACCAACCCGTAATGCGTTGGTTGACGCCCTCAATCAGCTCCTCGTATGCGGGATAGTCGCCCTCCAACAACGGCTCGACAAGAGCGTAGGGCAACGACGTGTGGCAGCTGATGCAGGCTCTCCCTTCACCAGCGATCAAAGCTGACGGGTTCCTTGCCCAAACGTCCGCGCCATAACGTGCGTAGCGAGAGAAGTTATCTCCTGCGGTATTCTCTTGCCCATTCGAAAGGATCGGCGCCAGCGTTAGGACGACGGCGATAACAGCACCTAGGGATAGGCGCACCGAGCGATTCTTCATCCGATACTCTCCTAGCCGGGTTGAGGGCAGCGTTAGGATAGCACTCGATGTTAAACGGGGCTAAACGACGTCGATCAGCCGATAAGTTCGTAGGCCTTCTCTAGCGCTGCCGCCAGCTTCGGCCAGGTCGGGACGTCCGCCGCCGCGGCCGCCAAGTTCTTGGGCGATGGCTCCGATCAGTTTGCCCGCATGGACTTTGGAGCCCGCTAGGTCTTTGGTGACGCCGCAGGCGGGCTGTTTGGGCTTCCGGTTAGGCCGCTGGTCAGCTGATTAATCCCTCAAGAGTTTCATGCGATCCGCTCCGGACATGCGCGGTACAAGGCCTTCAACGAAGGCTCAACGGGAGCGCATGGTACCCTCTTGGCCACTCGTAAGCCCCTGCGCCGCAGGGCCGATTGATCCCATACAAAAGGAGCATAGCCCGTGGAAAATTTTCTGAACCAGATTCCAACCGTGGCCGGAGCGGACATTTGGAGCGTCGTCAAAGCGCTCGGTATTCTTATTGTCGGCTGGATCGTCGCCCAGATAATCGCCGCGATGGTGCGAGGGGCCCTACGAAGAACCTCTATCGATGACCGCATCGCGGCATGGTTCGTGGGCGACGAGCGAGTCAAGAACATCGATCTTGAAGGCGGCACCGGGCGAGTCTTCTACTACCTCATCATGCTGTTCGCGGTAGTAGCCGCGTTCGAAACGCTTCAACTCACGGCGGTCACCGAGCCGCTGCGTGGCCTGCTGCAGCAGGTAATGGAATATGTTCCTAGGTTGTTCAGCGCGGGCGTCCTGCTAGTTCTTTGACCGCCTGAAGATTGTATAAATAAACATGTTTGGAGGGAAATGTTTTGGGGCACACTTGAGGCATGGGTCGCCCCGCTCTGCGTGTTACGGTTGCCAAGAAGGATCAAGCGGC
>JAQCLD010000075.1 GCA_027592785.1 Acidobacteriota bacterium | reverse complement strand
GGGGCTAAACGGGAACACGTTGTGCGTGCCGCGTTGGAGAGCATCGCCTATCAGACCAGGGAGCTGGTGGAGGCAATGGACGCGGATTCGCCGTCGCCGATGACGGAGTTGCGGGCGGACGGCGGCGCTTCGGCGAACGACTTCCTGATGCAGTTCCAGGCGGACATTTTGGGCAAGCCGGTGGTGAGGCCTGCCAATCGAGAAACGACGGCAGCTGGAGCTGCCTATCTTGCGGGGCTGGCGACTGGGTTCTGGAGCGGAACGGACGAGTTGGAGCAGTTCTGGAAGGCGGACCGAATCTTCGAGCCGACGATGCCTGCGGAACGGCGCGAAGAACTATTTGGCGGCTGGAAGAAGGCAGTGGAACGGGCCCGGTTGTAAAGGAGCCGACGTCAGTAGTGGGGTCTTAGCGTGCATATCCAGTGATTGCCCTCGCTGCGATCGCTGCAAGACCTCCTATCAAGAGCGCCGCAACGATCGCAGTGTGTAGCCGGTCTGGACCAACCCAGAGTAGACCGGCGATACAGCCTATAAGCCAAGCAGCGACGCTGGGCCATCGATGTCCGCCCCACGCTGGTTCAGTTAGCATTGATCAATTCTCCCATGTTCCAAATATGGCCCGTCAACCCGCTCTCCATCGCTGGCGTAGCCCGTAGCGACTTGTGAACTCGGCAGAAGTTGAACCACGCGAAGTGCAACGCGAGTGCAGCCTGAAGGTTTCCCCACTTCTTACTGAACCCGTTGGTCAGTCTAGTCAGTTTCCGCATGTGCATCCGCATCGTCAAGTTCTGACGCTCGATGTGCAACGTGCAAATTTGGTCGTGGACCGACATTCCGATCCGCTCGACGGGGGCGCACTCGCGAGGCCGCCATCATGAGCAACGGACTAGTCGGACACTACCCCGCTGTAGCGCCGTTACCTTGACGGCGCCGCCTCGCTTACAATCGTGGTCTTATGTCTTCTTCGCAGTTCTCTTCTAATCACGTTGCTTTGATCACGGGCGCGAGCCTCGGTATTGGGGCCGAAACCGCTGTTGAGTTCGCCCGGCGCGGCGCCAAAGTGGCCGTGCATTACAACTCCAGCAAGGCCCAGGCCGAAGAGGTCGTGGCGCGCATTGAGAAGTTGGGCGGTAAAGCGTGGCTGTTTCAGGCCGACGTTTCGGATCCGGATCAGGCGCGCGGTTTGGCGAAGAACGTGCTTGAGACCTGCGGACGAGTGGATACGCTGGTGAACAACGCGGGATCGCTGGTCGAACGGCGGCCGTTCTTGGAGCTGACCGATGACTTGTGGCGGCGGATTATCGACATCAACGTCACGAGCGTGATTTGGGTGAGCCAACCGATCGCGCGGCACATGATCGAACGGCGCTCGGGATCGATTATCAACCTGGGTTCGATCGCCGGCCATAACGGCGGCGGCCCCGGAGCGATGCCCTATGCGACCTCGAAGGCGGCAGTGACGTGCATGACCAAGGGCATGGCCAAGGAACTGATCCCGCACGGCATTCGCGTGAACGCGGTCAATCCCGGCGTGATCCTGACGCCCTTCCACGAACGGTTCACGAACGACGAGAACATGAAGAAGATGGTGAGCATGATTCCGCAGGGGCGAGCGGGCACGGCTGACGAGATTGCCGGGGTGATTGCGTTCTTGGCAAGCAAGGATGCGAGTCATATTGTCGGCGAATCGATTGAAGTCAACGGCGGCATGTTGATGGACTAGTCCCGCCTGCGCTGCATGCTGACAGGATCAATGATTTTTTCCCAGAACGTTCTGAGACGGCACATTTGTTTGGCCGCCGTGCTCGCGGCGATCTGCTGGCCCGCGGCGGCGCAGGACCCGGCCAAGTCCAAGCCACTCCTGCCCAAATGGCTAGACCTTGGAGTGGAGGCTAGCTCGCGAACCGGGTTTCGGTCGAACCTCAACAATCAGAGCGATCGCGACGACACGGTCAACTGGACGCGGTTCCGGCTGAATGCCGGCGTTACGGCGACGCCCTGGCTGAGGTTTCGCTTCCAAGGACAAGACACGCGGGTGAGCGGACTCGCGCCTTGGCGCAACCGGAGGAACGATGACTTCCTTCACGTACGTGAGGCGTACGTCTCTTTAGGCCGTTCGGATCAATCGCAGTTGCATGTCGGCCGTCAAGAACTTGCGTACGGCGATGACCGCCTGATCGGTCGAAGAAATTGGCACAGTGTCGATCCAGTCTGGGACGCGGCGCGTCTTGTCCTGCGGCACGGCGACTACCGCTTCGACATCTTCTCGATGGCGTTCCGCGAGGTGGAAGAGGACCGCGTTGACCGGCTGGTCCAAGGGAATCGATTGCATGGCTTCTACGGGCAGATTGGTTCCTGGATTCCCGGAGGCCAGGTTGAGCCCTACGTCCTGTACTCTTCGCGGCCGCGGGTCAACGGAGTACAAGATCGCGGTCCGGATTCGGGCTCCTACACTGCTGGACTGCGAGTCGCCGGCAGCGCCACTGACTGGCTGAATTACGATTTCGAATTTACCGGGCAGCGCGGGCATGCGCGAGGCATTGAGCTCCGGGGCTGGGCCAGCGCTGAAAGTTTGTCTTTTGGACGCGATAGCTTGCCCACTGCGGACGCGATTGCGAGTCTTGCACGACTACGCATCGGGCGGCGACAGCCGCGAAACCGGCCGCCAATCCACATTCGATCCGCTGCATCATGCCCGGCACAAACACCTGGGCATACTCGACGCCGTGGGCCGGCGCAACGTCAACGCACTGACGCTCGGCTGGGAAGGCTACTTGCATCCGCGTTGGCGACTGCGCGTGAGCCATCTCGATTTCTGGCTGGCGTCGCGCTACGACGGATTTTATGGGATCAACGGCAGGCAGGCGGTCGTGGCTCCGGCGGGCGGCGCGGCTAGCAACAAGATCGGCTCCGAATGGGATCTGATTCTACGTTTCGCCACTCCGATCGAAGGGCTTTCGGTTGAAGGCGGACCAGGCTTGTTTTATCCAGGCGGATTCTTGGAGACGCATCTCGGCGAGTTCTCCAAGAGGAAGATGGTTTACCTGAGCATTGATTTCGAGCTCTAGGCGGGAGGCTCGAAGGTTCGCAGCGCGACGGAAGGGCTGTCGGGTCGGATCGCGAAGGACTCGGCGGCGGCGGGAATGAGATAGCAGTCGCCCGGCTGGTAGGACTCGGGACCGATGCGGCCGCTGCCTTCCACGAACATCAGCAGTTCGAAGCGCTCGCTATTCGCTTGGTATTCGACGCTGGAGTTCCAGGCCAGCTTCTCCGTCTCAAAATACGGGCAACTTGCGATGAGACTGCGCTCGAACAGAGGATCGGGGATTGCCTGCAAGATGAGCTTGTCGCGGGGTGCATCGGAGCGCACAACCGCGGACCCTTGTTCCACGTGCAATTCTCGCGGATTGCCGGATGCGTCTAGCCGACCGAAATCGAAGAAGCGATACGTGAGGTCGGAGTTCTGCTGAATTTCGCAGATGGTTAGGCCCGCGCCGAGCGTGTGAAGCGTGCCCGGAGAGATCAATAGAGCGTCGCCCGCGGTGACCGGGACCCAGTTCAGAAAGCGCTCGATCTCTCCGCTTGCTGCCGCTATGGCGAGCTGCGCCGGGGACATGTGTTCGGTGAGCCCCAGGGCGACGGAGGCGCCGGGGAGGGCCGCGACGACGTACCAAAGCTCCGTCTTGCCAGGCCCACCTTCGTGCTCGAGGGCGTACTCATCGTCCGGATGCACCTGGACCGACAGAGTCTCCGCGGCGAAGAGCATCTTGGTGAGGATCGGGAAGTAAGGTTCGCGCGGGGCCGAATCGTCCCTGGCCACCGCTCCAGCGGAGCGCCGAACAAGATCGCGGGGCTCACAGGCCGAGCCCATCAGATGTTGCCCGAACTCGCTAATGAGCGAGGCCAACGTACGCCCGGCCAACGATCCGTTGGTGACCTGGTTGGCCTCGAAGGAATACCAGATCTCTCCGACGGGTTTGGCGAACTCGCCGAAGTAGGGGCGAAGATCTGTCATTCCCCAGATCCGCTCTCGAGGCGACGGGGTCAGGCGTAACGGATAAAGAGACGTCACGATAGCTCGGTCATGAAGCGCCTAATGCGTGCCACTCCCTCTTTGATATCGTCCATCGATGCGGCGTAGGAGATGCGGACATGTTCGTCCGTGCCGAAGGCTTCGCCGGGTACGACGGCAACGTGTTGGTCTTC
This sequence comes from Acidobacteriota bacterium, assembly GCA_027592785.1. Taxonomy (GTDB): domain Bacteria; phylum Acidobacteriota; class Terriglobia; order Bryobacterales; family UBA6623; genus CAMPKL01. Next base: position 19,397 of record JAQCLD010000075.1, on the reverse strand, counting down.
CAATAGCTTTCCGGCGAAGTCGATTGCCGAGTTGATGCCGGATTTGCCGAATGCGGAGCTGATGTTGGGGTAGGCGTAAAAGGCTCCGCCGGGCGTGGGACAGACGACGCCGGGAATTTCGTTGAGCGCAGGAACGATGTAGTCGCGCCGCCGGCGATACTCGGCGAGCATCTCGACGACCGAGTCCTGAGGCGCGTTGAGCGCTTCGATGGCAGCCTTTTGGACAATCGATGTCGGATTGGAGGTCGAGTGGCTCTGCAGGTTGTTGATCGCGCTGATTAGTTCCTTCGGTCCCAGGGTGTAGCCGATGCGCCAGCCGGTCATGGCGAAGGTCTTGGATAACGATCCGATGACCACGACGTTGGGCTTGGACCCAGGCAACGAAGCGACGGAGAAGGGGTCGCCTTCATAGACAAATTTGCAGTAACACTCGTCGGTCATCAATAGGATGCCGCGAGATGAGGTCAACTCGTAGATCTTCTCGAATTCGGCCCGGTCGACTACGGCGCCGCTGGGATTGTTGGGCGAGTTGACGATGACGATGCGCGTCTTGGGCGACAAGGCCTTCTCGATGGCGGCGGCAGTGAGCCGGTAGCCGTCGGATTCCTCGGTTTTGACCTGGATGCAGCGACCGCCATGATAGTTGACCACGTCGTAGAAGGTGACCCAGTAGGGGACCGGCAACACCACTTCGTCGCCGTGATCCAGCATGGCCGCCATGACGTTGAAGATGGCGTGTTTGCCGCCGACGGAGGCAATGCACTCCGACTTCCCGTAGTCCGTTCCCAGGTCTCTGCGATGCCAATTCGTGATGGCCTCTAGCAGAGCCGGGACGCCGCCGGCAGCGGTGTAGCGGGTGAAGTTGTCGTCGAGGGCTTTCTTCGCCGCGTCTTTGATGTTGGTGGGCGTCGGGAAGTCCGGCTCACCTGCGGCAAAGGCGATTACATTGACCCCGCTGGCTTTAAGTTGGTTGGCTTTGGCGGTGACGGCCATCGTGGCGGATTCGCTGATCCGCGACATGCGTTCTGAGAGCTTCATCTGTCTACAGATTACTGTGTTTGGCGCGCAGCCGGGCGACTACGGCATCGGGAACTAGAGCGCTGACGTCACCGCCTAGGCGGCTGACTTCCTTGACGATGCGCGAGCTGAGGTAGCTGTATTGTTCGGCGGCCGGGATGAACAAGGTTTCTATTTCTGAACTGAGCTGGCGGTTCATGAGCGCCATCTGCAATTCGTACTCGTAGTCCGAGACGGCTCGGATGCCGCGGAGGATTAATCTGGCGCCGCGATCCCGAGCATAGTCCACTAGCAGACCGTCAAAGCTGTCGACTGAGACATTGGGCAGCTCAGACGTCGCTTGCTCCAGCATCTCCATACGTTCCGCGGTGGTGAAGAGAGGATCTTTTGAATCGTGCCGCAGCGCGGCGACGACGACGTGGCCGAAGATCTTGGATGCTCGCTGAATGAGATCCAAGTGTCCGTTCGTCACCGGGTCGAAGGAGCCGGGATAGATCGCTAACTGCTGCGGCATGGACAAAAACCTTGCATCTCCGCCCGATTCTACCAATCGGAAGGTCCCGCGGTGGTAGGGCTTGTTCCCCAGAGAATCGCCGCGGGTTATAAGTCATAATTGACCGAGGTAAGGGGACGAGGGCAGAACATCAATGAGCGAATTCGGCGAAAAGTTTACGATCTCGAATACCGAGAATATTCCTGGCCGGCAGGTTACGGAGTTCTACGGCATCGTGACAGGGAGTACGGTTCGGGCTAAGCACATCGGCAAGGACATCTTGGCGGGCCTGAAGAATCTCGTTGGCGGGGAGTTGAAGGGCTATACCGAGCTGCTGGGAGAAGCCCGTCAGGAGGCCTTGCGGCGCATGATCGCCGAGGCCGAGTCGATGGGCGCGAACGCAGTGGTGAACGTGCGCTTTTCGACTAGCTCGATCGCACAAGGCGCGGCTGAGCTGTTTGCCTACGGCACTGCGGTGCGGGTGGAATAGCGATGAACCCGGAGTTGGTGGAACTCGCGATCCAGTTCAGTCCCGTCGCATTCTTGCTGGTGCTGGGGCTGGTTGCGGGGACGATTTTGGAGCGGCGGCATTTCGCCGATATCCGCGTCCGTGAGACGCGCTTCCGAAGCTTGCCGGCGGTGACGTTTTCGAAGCCGCCTGCCGACTGGGCGGTCGACGGCTGCGGCTTGGTCGCAGGAAGCGTGGTGGTGTCGCTGGATTACTTCAAGCGCTTCGCCGCGGCGCTGAGGATCATCTTTGGCGGGCGCATCAAGGCCTTTGAGCCGCTGATGGACCGCGGCCGCCGCGAGGCGATCTTACGCATGAAGCAAGAGGCGGCGGAGACCGGCTATGACGCGATCATCAACGTTCGTCTGGAGACATCGCGCATCGCCAACGCGAATGGGTCCACAACCGCGGGCGTGGAATTGATGGCGTACGGGACGGGCTTGAAGCTTCGTAACCCGCTCGGCAATGCGCTTCCAACCGAAGGAGCCTGAAGAGGCGATCAACTATTCGCGCGAGAGCCTGGTGCGCGAGGCGGCGGTTTTGCTGTTCGCTACCGGACTCGCCGCGGCGGTCCTGTTTCTGATTCTGGGCGAAGCGATTGAGTTCGCGGTTCCGCGGATACCGGTGCGATGGGAAAAGCCCATTTTCGGCACTCTAGCAAGGGCGCTCGATGCGGACGATACCGTAATCGGCGGTGCGGCCCTGGACGAGCTGGCTCGGCGGATCGCGTCGCGATGGCCCGACAACGGCTACGAGTTCCACGTTTCCATCGCCGAAAACAGCATGCCCAACGCCTTCGCCCTCCCCGGCGGCGGGATTGTGGTGACGCGCGGTTTGATCGAACAGTCCGAGTCGGAGAACGAACTGGCGTTCGTGTTGGCTCACGAGCTGGGCCACTTTCACGGGCGAGACCATTTGAGGGGCTTCGGCCGCGCGGCGGCATTCACTCTACTGAGCGCCACGCTGGGTGCAGCTACCGGCATGGGCGTCCCGGATGGGCTGACCCTGGCTCAGAGCTTGACGCAGTCCGGATTCAGCCGTGCGCAAGAGTCGGCGGCGGATGAGTTCGCCTTGGATTTGGTCCATCGGGAGTACGGGCATTTGGGAGGGGCGTTTGATTTCTTCCGCAAAGATACAGCCGGCGAAGGCGGACGAATGGCGGTTTCGTGGTTGTCCACGCACCCGTCGTCCGACGATCGAATCGAAAGACTGGAGAGCCTGGCGCGACAGCGCGGCTGGGGTCTTGACGGCGCCAAAAGGTCCGCAGTTCGCTTAAATCAATAGATGAGCTAAATGTTTTAGGCGTGTTACACTACCGGCTCGGAGCTTGGCCGGATGAATTCTCGCGCTCGCCTATTGCCGGAACTGGAACTGGAAGTGATGAAGGTTCTGTGGCGGCGGGACGCAGCTACTGTTGCTGAAGTCCAGGAAGAACTCAAACCGGCGCGACCGTTGGCCTATACGACGGTGATGACCGTTCTCGATCGGCTGGCGCGCAAAGGCGCTGCTGACCGCGACAAACGAGGGCGCGGATATCTGTATCGGCCTGCGGTATCACAGCAAGAGGTTTGCGAGTTGGCTTTCGAAAGACTGCTCGACGACTTCTTTTCGCGGTCGCCGCAGAAGCTTCTGCAGTATGTGCAGGAACGGCGGCTTGGCGCCCAGACCTACAGCGGCAACGGATCGCCGCAGCTCGACTCCGCTCTGCTCTAACTCTGGTTGCTGCGCGTCAATAGGTAGGGCAGCGCTCTGCCGGCTAGATAGCCCATGATCGTACCGGCCAAGGGAATCGTCAGATGGCCTACCGCAATGTGTGGAGCGCTCAGCAGCGAACAACCTACGTGGATCGCGGCCATTCCCACGAGTCCTCCCAGCAGGCCCGCCGTGGCGCCGACCGTGCCGTAAGCCAGCGGCGCTCCCTTGCGGACGACCCACAAGACGAGAATGAGGGCGGGTATTGAGCAAACGAATCCGTTAACGAAGCAGTGCCACCCCTGAACGGCCCCTACCGTCCAAGGGAAGAGTCCTGAGATCAGGGCAAAGAGGCCACCAAAGATCCCGACAACCAACGCACCCGGACGGACGAAGCGCCGCTGCCCGGGAGTCATCTCGCCGCTCAACGAGAACGCTGCGAGGCCGGCGGCAGCCAGGATTGCGGTGAGAATTCCGGCGAGTTGCAGGACGGTCATGTTCTCGGCTCCGCGCGTGCCGCCGAAGGCGAACAGCAGTGCCGTGACGGTCGCAAAAATCGCCAGAAAAGCGGCGACAAGAGTTGCGCGGCTGGGCAGAGGCGTCACCGGATGCAGAGATTCCTGGAGGCGATCAGCGATTCTCTGTTCCGCCGCCGGAGACGCTTCGGTCAGCAATTCGTCTGGTACGAGCGAATCGAGATCCCGGGCAATCGATTGGTTGGTGCTTGGCGATCTCATGACGCGTCAGACTCCGTGAGGAGTTCCCTCAAGCGACGATAGGCCCGGTGGGCCTTCTGCTTGACCGAGCCGACGGTGGTCCCCGTAGCGCCGGCCACTTCCTCCAGGCTCATCCCCGTAATTTTTAACATGCGGACAACCTCCTGCTGGCTATCAGGCAGCTGTCTGACTAGGCGCCAGACGTCGCCTTCGGTCCCATCGGGCGGCGTAAAACTGGTGTCCGCAGCGGTTGCCTCCAGGTCCTCAGACGACAGTTCGCGGCGCTCAATTAGGCTCCGCCGACGGTAAGCGTCGATTCTGGTGTGCCGAGCAATGGCGAAGACCCAGGGCAACACAGGGCTACCGGGGCGATACGAGGCGCGACCGCGGTGCACGCGCAGCCAACAATCCTGAAGCATGTCGTCGGCTTGGGAGCGTGTTTGCACAGGACCGGCTAAGAAGCGCAAAATCATGGGGGAAAGCCGGTGGACGAGTTCCGCGGCGGCGGCTGGGTCGGCGCGCTGCTAGCTTTCCATCAGCTCCTGGAGGCGATCTTTCTCGGTGTCCTCTGCGTGAGAAGCCGGCGCCGTGTTGGTTGAGCTTGGGCTGGTCAAAGCGCTGCTGTCTGCGGAAATCGCTAAGCAAGTCACTCTCTCTGCTTCGCTCCAGACGAAGGCGGAGTTACGCTCGCATGCCGTACCCATCTTAGCCGGAGGCGGGCTGCGCTAGACGGCCGAAAAAAAAGATGGGCGCCGACGAATCGTTTCCTGGCGCTGCTGCGTCATTACTACCTACGAAGGATTTGACAGTGGATTCTAGGATCGAAAACGAATGCGGAACGAGGGGGCGAGAATTTTTCGCTTGCCCCAAGGCGGATACGTCCGTATACTCTTTGAAAATTACCGGGGAGCGAGAATCCCGCCTCGCGCTGAGCCGGTTCCTTTTGGTCAGAACAAAAAATGTTGTAGCGGTGCATCCGCTGGCGGCAAAACTTTCGTACCAGTCTGTTTCAGGCCTGAGCGTTGACCGAGCTAGGTAGAAATGGCGGGATAAGTGGCGGATTCGACTAACTGTCGAATACCGTCGCGACGATAAAGGATTAAGCCTGCCGCATGCAGAGCAGGCAAAGTGAGGTAGGACAGATGGCAAGCACAGCAACGAAGGGTCTTACAAAGGCTCAGATTGGGAAGTTCCGGCAGCAGCTCGAAGACAAAGATAAAGAGATTCGCGCGAGCCTGGAAACGTCCCGCGCGGGAAAAGCGCTGATTGGGGAGCAGACACAGAATCTGGAAGATCTGCCTGTTCAAGCGCACGAAGAGTGGATCTTCTTGAATCGCAACAGCATTGACGCTTCTTTGCTGCGTGAGGTCGAGGAGGCGCTGGAGCGCATCGAAGAGGGCAGTTACGGCGAATGCATGGATTGCGACGAGCCGATCTCAACGAAGCGTCTTGAGGCGATCCCCTGGGCGCGCTACTGCATCTCGTGCCAAGAAGAACTGGCGGCTATCGAGGCGGATTCTCGTCTCGCTGAGAACAAGCCCCGCTTCTAAGCTTTGATTCAGCCTCTGTCGCTTTGCTTTCGTTCGGCCCGCGATCGGGCCGGACGGCATTCTCGCGACGAAACGTTACGCGTTTAATTTCGCTAGCTTCTCTAGGTCCAATCTCCCCGTGTAGATCGCCATTCCCAGCGCAGCGTGGATGTTCATCCGCGTTAGCTCCTGGATTTCATCGATTGTGGTGATGCCGCCCGCGGCGGTGATCTCGTGATTCGTCGCCTCACGCAACCGGCGATACCAGCCAAGGTCCGTGCCTTCGAGCATCCCTTCTTTATCGACATAAGTGCATAGAAACCCTCCGCAGAAGGGCTCCAGGCGCCGAATGACTTCCTCGGCGGTAAGGTCTACGGCTTCGGTCCAGCCCTTGACGACGATTTTGCCGTGCTTGGAGTCGAGCGCCAGCAGGACCTTGTCGCGACCAACGGACTGATCGATCTCTTTGAGGAGAGGCTCATTGATTGCATTGCCCGAGAAGGCGGCGGTGCCGACGATGACTCGCTCGGCTCCCGCGTCGATCAACTCGCGGGCACGAGCGGCGCTGCGCACGCCGCCACCGACTCTGGTGCGAGCGCGCGAGGCTAACTCACGCACAATCTCGAGGTTCAGGCCCTTGCCCATAGCGGCATCGAGATCGATGACCTGGATGACCGGGAAGCCTTTGAAGCGCTCTAGCATCTCGAGGGGCGGCGCGCCTTCGAGCGCCTTCTTCTGGCCTTGGATGAGTTGGACGACCTTGCCGTCTTGCAGATCGATGCAGGGAATGATCATGTCGATTCGGCCAGTTTGGCCAGCGCTTCGTGGGCGTAGAACTGAATGGCTTCGGGCACGGCCCATTCGGGCGCGGCGAGTTCGGCTGGCGTGAACCGGCGGATGTCGTGATGTTCGGCTGTGGCCAGGCGGGGCTCGCCTTCGGCGGATTTGGAGAAGTAGATCAGCCCGATGTGACGGTGGTCGCCGGAGATGTCGTGGACGTCGAGGTAGCTCGGCGCCGTCAGGATCTGGGTGCCGGGGAACTCGCGGGGCGGCTTGGCGCCGACGAGTTCGACTTTGAGGCCGCTCTCCTCGAGCGTCTCGCGCAGGGCGGCCTCCTCTGGGTTTTCGCCGATCTCGATGTGGCCGCCTATGGGCAGCCACTTTTCCAGTTTGCGATGGCGAACGAGCAGCACCTGGCCATTGCGAATGACGAAGACGGCGACGGTAAAGTCGAGATCGTAGAAGATGTGCGCCATGGCTAGTTCTCAAGGCGCGCGGGCGGGCGAACCGGAATGCCTTCTTTGTCGAGCAGCTCTTTGAGGTCGTCCACTGTGTAGGTGCCGTAGTGGAAGACGGAGGCCGCGAGAGCCGCGTCGGCTTCGCCCTCGGTCAGCACCCGCACGAAGTCTTCGGGCTTGCCGCCGCCGCCGCTGGCGATGACGGGAATCGTCACTGCCCGAGCGACGGCGCGCGTCAGTTCGCAGTTGAATCCGGCCTGGGTGCCGTCGGCGTCCATCGAGGTCAATAGGATTTCGCCGGCGCCCATCTGCTCGCCCTTGCGGGCCCACTCGACGGCGTCCATGGAAGTGTCTTCGCGGCCGCCGTAAATGTATACGTTCCACTTGCCAGGACCGGCGGAGCGTGCGTCGATGGCCAGTACCGTTGCCTGAGCACCGAACTCGTTCGACAGCTCGGTGATGACTTCAGGGCGATGGACGGCGGCGGTATTGACGGAGACTTTGTCGGCGCCGACGACGAGAATCTTACGGGCGTCTTCAATGGAGCGAATGCCGCCGCCGACGGTGAGCGGGATAAAGACCTTGCGGGCGGTACGTTCGACGACTTCTCTCATGATGTCGCGGCGGTCGCTGGAGGCGGTGATGTCGAGGAAGACGAGTTCGTCGGCGCCGTCGAGGTTATAGCGGTCGCTGCGTTCAACCGGATCGCCGGCGTCTCGCAGGCCAACGAAGTTCACGCCTTTGACGACGCGGCCCTCCTTGACGTCGAGGCAGGGGATGATCCGCTTGGTTAGCATGTCTTGCCTAAGAAGTTGCGGACTACGCGTTGGCCGACCGCGCCTGACTTTTCTGGATGGAACTGCACGGCGTGGATGTTGTCGACTTCGATTGCCGCGGTCAGAGAGATGCCGCCGTAGTCACAGACGGCTGCGGCCCGGTCTCCGGCTGTCTCTGCTGGGACGTAGTAACTGTTCGCGAAATAAACGTAGGCGTTTTCGCCGAGGCCTTCGAGCAACGAGGGAGCGCCCTGGGCCTGAAGCTTGTTCCAGCCCATCTGCGGGACGGTCATAGTTCGCGGAAAGCGCACCACGCGTCCGGGGAAGACGCCCAGGCCCTCTAGCTCGGGCGCCTCGGCGCTGGACTCAAATAGGCCTTGAAGGCCCAGGCAGATGCCGAGGAAGGGGACGCCCGCGGCGAGTCTTTCCTTCAGGGCCTCTCTCACCCGGAGGGTGTCGAGGGATCGCAGCATCTGGCCGAAGTGGCCGACGCCGGGCAAGATGATCTTGTCGGCGGCCAACAGTCCCGCAGAATCGTTGACGATCTCGTACTGCACGCCGATGGCGTCGAGCGTGTTCTCGACAGAGCGAAGATTTCCGGCGCCGTAATCGAATATGGCGATCATCGCCGGGCGGTCCCTTCGAGCAGACCCTTCGTGCTGGGCAGCTCATTCTTTAGTCGTGCGTCGGTCGAACAAGCAAAGCGTAGGGCTCGTCCAAAGCACTTGAAAATGCCTTCGATCTTGTGGTGATTCGAGCGGCCATAGAGAACCTTGGCGTGCAGGTTGGCGCCGCAATGCACGACGAAGCCGTCGAAGAAGTCGTGCAGCAATTCAGTTTGCAGGTCGCCGACGAGGCGGAAGCGCGTGGGCGCATCGTAGACCAGCGCCGGGCGGCCGCTGAGGTCGATAGCGACGACCGCCAGGGTCTCGTCCATGGGCATGACGAAGTAGCCGGCGCGGTTGATGCCTTTGCGGTCGACGAGAGCTTGGGCAAAGAGTTGTCCCAGGACGATGCCGACGTCTTCCACGGTGTGGTGTTGGTCGACGTCCAGGTCGCCAGTGGCCTCGATCTTGAGGTCGAAGCCGCCGTGCTTGGCGAACAGCTCCAGCATGTGGTCGAAGAAGCGGATGCCGGTTGAGATCTCGTAACGACCCTTGCCCTCGATGGTGAGCGAGCCGCGAATCTGAGTCTCTTTGGTGATTCGCTCGACGGTGGATTTGCGGGCCATGGTTAGAGGATCTCCTCAAGGCCGGCGATCAACCGGCCGGTCTGCTCTTGGTTGCCTACGGTGAAGCGGACGGTGCGGGCGACTTCTTTACCGCGCGGACGGACGAGAATGCCGCGGGCTTTCAGTTCGGTGTAGATGCGCAGGGCGGTCTCGTCGTCTTTGTATCGTGTCAGGATGAAATTAGCCTCCGAGGGGAAGGACTCGATTCCTAGGCGGCCGAGAGCGGCGTAGAGTTGGCTGCGCGCTTTAAGGACTTCGCGGACGTAGGCGTTGAGGTAGTCCTGGTCTTTGACTGCTTCGAGGGCGCAGGTGATACCCAGGGAGGTGACGCTGTAGGGCGACTGACCCTTGCGCATCGCGGCCATGTTTTGTGCCTGCGAGAAAACGCAGCCGACGCGCAGGCCGGCTAGGCCGTAGGTCTTCGAGAAGGTGCGGCTGACGAAGAGATTGGGGTAGCTTGCCAGCAGCTTAAGCGCGGTCACTCCGTAGAACTCGAAGTAGGCCTCGTCGATGAGCACGGCTGCACCCGAGGCTTTCTGCAAGATGCGCTCGATGGTGGCGAGGTCGATAGCCGTGCCGGTGGGGTTATTCGGGTTGGCAATGATAATCGCGCCGGTGCGCGGTGAAATCGCCGCGAGCAGCTCGTCGAGAGGGAAGGCGAGGTCTGTTTCCGGGTAAGTCACCAGCACCGGCTTGGCATCGGCCACCTGCGAGTAGAACTTGAACATCGGAAACGCCGGCGCAGGGATGAGAACTTCATCGCCGGGGTTCACGAAGGTTTGCAGCACGACGTGGATGCCTTCGTCAGTGCCGTCCGAAAAGGTCAACTCGTCGGCCGCAACACCGAAGAACGCGGCCATCTCGCGGCGGGCGCTCTCGTACTCGGGATAGACGGTGAGGAAGTCGGCCGTTGCCGCTTGGCGTAGCTTCTGGACCACGCGCGGCGAGCAACCGACGGTGTTTTCGTTGAAGTCGAGGCGCAGCATTCCGCCGCGCCCGGAGGTAGGCGGCGAGTAAGGCTGCATCGCCTCAATGGCTTGACGCACTTTCGGCGCTGCCGGCCTAGTCATCGAGACGCACCTCCACCGAGCGCGCGTGGGCTTCTAGACCCTCGGCGCGGGCCAGCCGGGTAATTGAGGGCGCTAGGCGCCGTAGTCCGTCCGGCGTCAATTCCTGAACGGAGATGATCTTGACGTAGTCGAGGATCGAGAGGCCGCCGCGCAGGGCCGCTGTTCCTCCTGTCGGCAGCACGTGATTGGGTCCTGAGGCATAGTCTCCGGCGGCTTCCGGGCTCCAGGCGCCGACGAAGACGCTGCCGGCGTTCTCGATTTGCGGCAGTAGTTCTGCGCTGGGAATCGAGAGGTGCTCGGGCGCGAAACGATTTGAGATTTCGCAGGCTTCCGCCAGCGAATTGCAAACGACAACCGCGCTGTTGCGGTCGACGGCTTGACGGGCGACGTCGGCGGTAGGCAGGCTGGCGAGCTGCGTCTCGACTTCTGCAACGACGCGCTCGGCGTGCTCGCGAGAAGTGGTGAGCAAGATCGCGGCGGCATCGACGTCGTGTTCGGCTTGAGCGAGGATGTCGGCGCTGAGATGGCGCGGGTCGCCGTCTGTTGAGATCAGCAGGATCTCGGTTGGTCCGGCGAGGAAATCGATGCCCGTTTCACCGGCGAGAATCTTCTTCGCCGCGGCGACGTAGATGTTGCCCGGGCCGACGATGCGCTGGACTTTGGGCACGGTCTCGGTACCGAAGGCGAATGCCGCGATAGCCTGTGCGCCGCCCATGTGGAAGAAGTTGTCGACACCGAGAATGCCCGCTACGCCCAATGTGGCGGGGCTCATGGCCGGCGACGCTGCCGAGATCGTCTTGACGCCCGCCTCTTGTGCGGGAATCACCGTCATCATCAGCGTCGACGGCAGTGGATAGCGCCCTCCGGGAATGTAGGCGCCGATTGACTCTAGCGGTCGGACGATTTGCCCTAGCCATACACCGTCGCCGATCTGTTGGGTCCACTCCTTGGGGAGTTGCAGTTTGGCGTAAGCGCGGATCTGCTCGCTGGCGATGGCGACGGCTTCACGGAGGGCGTCGTCGACCGCTTCGGCGGCTGCGCGCATGCGATCCGGCGTGACGCGTACTGAGTCACCCTCGAGGCCATCGAACTTGCGGGCATACTCGACGAGCGCGGCATCCCCTCGTTCTCGAATGGCCTCCAGGATGGGCGCAACGACAGCCTCTGCCTCGCTCATACGCACGGAGCGCCGCGAGAACAGCGCCTCGATGTCAGCCTTGTCATTACTGCGGAGAATCTTCAGCATGGCGGTACTGGAGGGGAAGCCCCTGCCCGAGTCACTCTACTTCTGATAGACCGCCTTGGGATCGTAGGTGGGTTTTTCGGACTCCTGCCACACGCCATCCGTCAGACGGCGATAAAAGCAGCTCCGGTAGCCATTATGACAAACACCTGGTCCGAGGGATTCGGCCTGGATCAGCAGCGTGTCCTGGTCGCAATCGGTCTGAATGTCCTTCACCGCAAGGTAGTGGCCGGAGCTGCCGCCCTTAGTCCACAGCTCATTGCGGGAGCGGCTCCAGAAGGTGACCTTGCCGGTTTCGACGGTCTTCTTCCAGGCCTCTTCGTTCATGAAGCCGACCATGAGCACGCGCTGATCGCCGGCGTCTTGCACGACGACGGGAATCAATCCGTCGGTCTTTTCAAAATCGAGTTCCATCTTGTGTAGCCTTTCTCGTCCAAAAACAAAAAACCCGCACGGCTCGGGCCGGCGGGTGGTTCTTCGAAAGATTCGATTGCTCTAGTTGCTTTCGCGCACAGCCCGTCCAGCCCTCTAGGAGAGGGCATGATGCAGGCCGTGATGCGCGTTCAAAAGCATCAAACCGAAGTATAGTGCGCGATCCACTGGATGCGCAAGATGGGCCCGCTAAGGCTTAATGCCGGCGAAGTGAATCGCGTTGAACAGCAGCTTGAAGGTGTTGTCGGGTTGGGCGCGTAATTGTGGGCGAAAACCGATCAACACGATGCTGCCTCGCTTGTAGTTGATGCGCGCGGCGGCCACATGGCCGGCCAGGTGCTGTTCGCCGCGTAGCCAGCCGCTGGCGAGTAAGTCCGCTTCCGGGTAACTAGCCACGACGGCGAGGTCCGAGTCGGGGACTTCAGGCGAGAACTCCAAGGCGTCGTCGTTGTCGAACACCGCGATGGCGTCGGGTCGCATGCCAAAAGCCAGTGGCTGCCCGTTGTCGACCTGGATTCGCAGGAAGCTGCCCGGAGCGGAAAACTCGCTGGGCGCTAGGCCTTCTAGAGCATTCTGCAAAGGCAATTCGAAGGTTTCTCGAGCAAACTGGACCGCTTTCCCCCAAACGACAAGCGTCCCTCCGTCGGCGACGAACTGTTGGAGTGCGGCTTGCCCCTCATGGCCTAACCCCCCGCGATACTCGGCGGGCGTGGACAACCTTTTGTTGCCCTCGATCAGGCTACGGCTATCGCGATCGCCGGGCAGTAGGATGACGTCCCACTTTTCGCCTAGGTCGCCGGACCGAATGTCGGCGTTCAAGAGGGAAGAGTACGGGAATTCGTACTTTTCGAGCAGCCAGCGAGTCCAGCCCTCGTCGATCGAAGCGGTCCAGGGACGGTACAGCGCCGTGCGCGGAGTCTTTAAGAGGACGGAAGAGCCTTGGGGCTTGTCGGCGAGGCCTTGCACCTTGAGCCCGAGCTCCATGGAGAGTTGCTCGATGCGGCTCGCGTCGGCGTCGGCTATCCAAACAGAGCCGGCCGCATGGCGGGTGTCTCGGGTGACCACTTCCTCAGTCAACACGCTGGGGCGGACACCGGCTTCGAGGAGCCGATTCAAGAATATGGATAGCGAGTTGGGCTCGGGGTCAATAAGAAAGCCTTTCGCTCCTGGCGCATTCAACAGCTCACTTTGCGGCCGAGGAATCTCTGCGAGCCGTTCAGTTTCCATGTTGAAGGGTTCGTCGACCCGGACGGTCTCCACGCCGAGCTGCAGCGGTAAGCTCCAGGCCGTCAAATCGTAAGGCTGCTCGCCGATCGTGCCGGAGGGCATTAGGGCTGGGTCTGGATGTGCCTGAGGTTCGAGCAGGTCTTTGGCATAAGCGCGGAAGGGCTGCGCCATCTTGATGACGTAACTGCCGGCCGGGTAATCGAGTCTGGCGGCGCTAAATGGCTTGGTCGCTCGCTCGACCTCAACTCCGCAGTAGTGCAGGGCCTCAAGGAGCCGATAGAGGGCCCCTGGATCATGCTGATCGGGCGCAAAGACAAAGGCCCAAGGGCCGCCTTGTTGACCCGCCTCAATCGCCTCGCGACCCAATCGGATCTGAGTTTGGATCAGTTTCACCCGTTCGTTTGCCGCCGTCTCAAGCAGCGCCTTAGTGAGCGCCCATTCGGCGTCGATGATGTTGCGCAATGTCCAGCGGCCCCCGAGCCAAGGCCGCGGATAATCGTAGCGAGGCATGACGTCGTTGGGAGGCGGCAGCGGGGCGTCAAGCTCCGATTCGCGCACGTTCTCCCACTCCTCCCGGGTCTGCGGATTGGAAGGAGCCTTGCCAAGTTCAGCCAACTGCTGCATCACCGGCATGGCCAGGTTGACGCTGGCGACTTCTGTCAGCATGCCGACCATGTTGTGGAACCAGGCGCCGCGTAGGAATCCACCCTGCCACCAGGCCGTATACGTTTGGTCGTAGCCGACGCCGGTGAATCCAGCCTCGTGCAAGCGCTGATACATCGCGAAGCCAAGCTGGCCGATCTCCGACCAAATCGCCGGATCAACATTCGGATTGATCGGATTGCGAAACGGCGGTACGAACACTCGCATGCCGCCGTTCCCTTGTTGGTGCTGATCGAGGTAGACCTGCGGAAACCAGTCTTGGAACAGCAGTTTATTCGTATAGCGGCTCTCCACCTGGGTCATGATGAATGCGTCGCGGTTGTTGTCGTGCCCGGCGTAGGGGTGATAGAGCCACGGCAATGGCGCCCAGCGATGTTCGCTGTCGAGTATGCGATTGTTCCAGTCGGTGACGATGATTTGGCCGTCGGGATTGAGCGAAGGTACAAGCAGCAACACTACGTTCTCGAGGATTCGGCGAGTTGCCGGCGAGTCGTCCGTGGCAAGGTAGTAGCCCAATTCGAGGGCGAATTGCGACGCTCCGATTTCGGTCGCGTGGACGTTGCCCGAGATCATCACCACCGCGGGCGAGTTCCAAGCAATTTCTTCGGCCTCGTCGTCGGTCAGACCACGCGGGTCGGCGATGCGCTTCTGCGTCGCCTGAATCCGATCGAGACGCGCCATGTTTTGCGCTGACGAAATCTTGGCGACGAAAAACGGATTGCCGTTGGTTGTCTTGCCGAGTTCTTCGACTTCGACACGATCACTACCCTCAGCGAGTAGCTGGAAGTACTCGACGATGCGTTCCCAGCGAACCAGGTTGCCGTCGGAACCGATAGGAAATCCGGCGAACTGCTGCGGGGGCGGGATGGTTTGAGCGGACGTGAGCGTCGCCAGCAATAAGCTCAGCGCTAGGGAACGGGCTATCAAGAGGAGTCGACCGCCTGAGTTTCGCAGTATACCCATGTCCGCGCCGATCGCCTTGCATTCCCCGTCGCCGTGAGATTAACTCAAGGCAACAGTGATGATCAGACGGCATGCATTGGTGCGCGCCTTGTTGGGGTTGCTCGCTACCGCTGGTCTAACGCTCAGCCAGGACTCAGCAAGCTCGAACGAACTTGCTGAACCGGACGGCGATCCAGAGACGCCGACTCCTCCAACCAAGGCCTATCGAGAAGCGGTTCGAACCAAGGGTATCGGCGTGAAGGTCGGCGAAATCGGACCGACCGGCGCCATCCTGTGGGCGCGCGTGCCGCCCGCGGACGAAGTTCATTTTCTGCGCAAACGCGATTTCGTTGCTTGGTTCAAGTCGCTGTTTGTCGAGGCGGACTTGCAGGTTCGAATGAAGTATGGCCTGCTTGCCGACGCATCGGATGGAGCTTGGAGCGGCTGGTCTGGAGTCGGCGAGCAGAGCGACTTTACAGCGCACTGGCCGCTCGGCGATCTGCGCCCGGGAAGGGAGTACTTTTACCAGGTCGAAGGATCCGACGAGGGTCTGCGCTCCGTTCATGAGCCGCGGACAGGAAGATTTCGTACCGCGCCCAAGCCTTCCGCGTCTCAAACGGTCAGCTTCACGGTCGTCGGCTGCCAGCGCTACGACCGACTGGACGACCCCAATGGCTACGCGATTTACAAGTCCATGGAGCGGCTGAATCCGGACTTCACCGTGCTGACGGGCGACACCGTGTACCTGGATCGCGGACCGGTCAAAGCGCGCAGCATCGAGCTGGCGCGCGACCGCTGGCGCAGGGTCTACGAGTTGCCTTATCTGTTCGAGTACCATGCGCGCGTTCCGGCCTATTGGCAGAAAGACGACCATGACTTGCTTCGGGACGAAGCGGGCCCCGCTTCGCCGCCCCTAGGCGAGCTCACGTTTGAAGATGGCCTGAAGGTGTTTCGCGATCACACCCCGGTGGGTGATGTTCCCTACCGCAGTTTTCGATGGGGCTCACTGGCAGAGGTTTGGTTGCTGGAGGGACGAGAGTTTCGAGATAGCAACGCCGCTCCAGACGGGCCGAACAAGTCTCTTCTGGGTTCCGCGCAAAAGGCTTGGCTCAAGAGCACTCTTGCGGCTAGCGACGCAAGTTGGCGGATCTTGATCACCCCCACGCCCATTGTTGGTCCGGATCGGGCGCGCTTCAAGCGGGATAATCTTTCCAACAGCGCCTGGGAAAACGAATCGGCCGAGCTTCGTTCTTTTTTCGCGGAGGAGTTGGGAGACAACTTCTTCATCATTACCGGCGATCGCCATTGGCAATATTGCTCGGTGGATCCGCAGGGCAGTGTCGAAGAGTTCTGCTGTGGCCCGGCGACGGACGCGCACGCCGGGGGCAGTCCGGGGCGCGACCGGCACTATCACCGTTTTCACCGCGTACTAGGCGGCTTCTTGTCCGTTTCCGTGGGTAGGGAAGACGGCTCGGACTACGCAGTCGTCCGGCTCCACAGCGTCGAAGGTCAGGTTGTATTCGAAGATCGTAAGACGCGGCCGGTGCGCACGTAGCCGATGCTCCAAGTCTGTTAGAGTTCCCCAATGGTCCTGGCGCAGGTTCTTCGGCATCCATTGCGCTGGCTGCTGCCCATCCAGGCCGTCCTACTGTTGACGCGATTGGACCTGCTGCCGATCTGGGGCGACGAACAGTTCACGTTGGAGGTGGTCGCGCTGCCCTGGAGCGAAATCGGTTCAGCGCTGGCCGCCGATATTCATCCGCCGCTTTACTTCGCCCTGCTGAAGGCCTGGATGACCTTTTGTTTGACGGAGCCGATCGTCTGGGCTCGGCTTTTTTCGGCGCTTACGGCGCTGGGCACGACGGTCGCCTTGGACCGGCTTTGGCTCCGCCGCCAGCTGCCGGAGCCGCGGGTTTGGTTCTTGGCGCTCTGGAGCTTGTCGCCGCTGCTCTTGTTGGATGCGCGCATGGCCCGGTCGTACACGTTGCAGACGTTGCTGGCTGTTCTTGTCTTGGCCCTCGCGGTGCGCGCGAGCGAGAGGTCGACCATCAGGCGGTCGGCGGTGCTTGGCTTAACGATCGCGGCCCTACTGTACACCCACTACCTTCCGGGCATTGCTATTGGGGTGGTGGCGATTGTCGCCGTGGCGCGCAACAGTTGGCGCACAGCGATAGGCGTAGCGCTTTTCGCCTTGGTCGCCTACCTGCCTTGGTTGCCGATTCTCGTTGATGGCCTGGGCCAGGCTGTGTCGAGAGACGTCTATCGCTTGGCGCCCGGCGTCCCAGCAGAGCTAGCGCTGCGACTAGGCTACTGGTTCGTGGCGTTCTCCTTTGGTGAGGCCCAAGCCTGGATCACGCTTGGCTGCGCGGTCGCCATCTCTCCCTTGTTGCTGTTTATGTTGTTCAGGGGGGCTCGCGCACCCGAAGCCGCCTACGTTCGCTACGGCCTACTGGCTGCTCCGATCGGCTTGCTGGGAACCTGGCGCTGGGTGGCTTTTGCGTTTACGCCGGCCAGGCTGCTCTTTTTGTTGCCGCCGTACTTGCTGGGCTTGGCTACAGGCGCTAAGACGGCGCGTGATCGATATGTCCTGGCCGGTCTTCTCGCGCTCAACGCCGCAGGGGTTGGGCTGTACTTTGCGCAGTCCAATTTCCTCAACTTGGGTTATCTCGTTCCCTATCAAGAGCTGGCGCGGCAGATCGAAGCTCATTCACCTGCCGGCGATACTCTTGTGCTTGTCGACGCTATCAATGGCGACCCCAAGCCGCTGCTGGCGGCGTTAGACTCCGACTACCCGATCACAGTTGCGCGAGATGCGAGTTTTGCCGACCAGGCTCTTGCGGAGTTGCAAACAGGTCGCCCTGCAGTGGTCTGGCGTCTCGGTTCCAGTCGAAATACTTCACTCGGTCTCATGCAACGCGCAGTGACGGACCAACTGCGGTCCGACTACATGCTCGTTGACTCAAAAAGCTACTTGCCCTACAGCTCGCTGCAGCGGACCCTTTTTGGCGTGTTCTCAAACCAAGAAGCGCCAATCGCCTACTACGTGACTGAGCAGTGGCAGAGAAAGATCGCAGAATGAACGAAAGGCTGCGCGCGACTCGATCTGGCGCTAGTTCAGGCTTCGCGAGAGCGGTTGTTCCCCGATGATGCACGTCAACTCAATGGCTCCGCCAGTAGGAACCCCTTCGCGCACTTCCGCTTTTAGAACGATCTGAAAATGCCAGGGACCGTCATGGTCGGACGCCTGCTTGCGCAGATCGTCGACTAGCTGGGCGGCCCGCTCTTCGTTGGTGAGGAACTCGATCGCCATCAGCGTCGCCTGTGTATTCAATCCGCTGACGAGGAGCAACTCGTGCAATCCGTCGGTTCCGGGCAGCATCGAAACGAGCGCGTACTCAATCGTGGATTGGGCGCCGCTAGAGGGGTAGTTGATCTCATAGTAGTCGGGTTCGCCGTCCCCCGGGTTGACGTTCACGATGCGTCGCTGGAGCCCGCCTAAGGTGGACTGCAGCCGCAGCGGGTAGTCCGCCAGCAGCGGATCCACCCAGGCATTCTGCTCGTTGTGGCCGAACACAATAATGTTTCCGCGGCGGAAGTCTTCCCAGGTGAGCAAAGCTGACGATATCGCGCGGATCGGCATACCGTTGCCGGCGAACAAATTTGCCAACTGAACGGCTGCGAGAGATTCGCCGCTCTTGGTCTCCGAACTCGTCGGCGACACGTAAAGGTAGCGGTCCGGTCCCAGGCCCAACCTCTCGCGAAAGGCCTGACCCAGCTCATCCGGTAACGCCAAACGAGGCGGGTCCGAGTCAGGCGGCAGAGGGAGCGGGTACTGTTTGACTACCGCCGTCATGGGACTGCTGAAGACCACCATCGGGCCCTCACTCGCGCCCAGCCAGGGCTGCCAAAGTTCACGAACGGCCGGCGATGCGGGCGCGACCACAGCTCGATTCTCAGGCGCCGACGGCGAAGATGCGAACTGCTGGCCTAGCCAGAATGCCAAGACTAAACCCACGACTGCGAAAACCGCGACAGCGGCCATGGTGGAACCTGCCGGTTTACCCTGATGCGCGGCGTCGTCGGGTGTCGGCATCGCAACAGCCGCGTCGGACTCCGGGGCCTCTTCGTTTCGTTGAAAGATGGGAACGTAGTGGCCCAGAGGGATCTCGATCCGAATGGGATCCTGCTTGCCTTCGGTGGCGTAGTATTCGCTCAGTTTGTGCCGCAACGCATGGGCTTGACGACGGACGATCGAATCATCCGCCGCGTTGTAGTCTGGCCCTCGGTCAAACACCTCAACACCGAGTAAATACTCGTTGATCGTGTCTGCCTTTCCGGCGAGCGTCAACTCCGCGATGTATCGAAGGAATTGTTGGAGGCGCCGCGAGCGCTTGAGCACATCACTTCGCGTGAGGCGATCAAGTTGCGCCCGGATGGCTTGCTCCGTCAATTCCTGCATCTCGGCAGTCTTCATGCCTTTTGTAACTTAACCCATCGGTCCCTATCGAACGGGCATTCGTCCCCGGGGCTATTTTAGCTGATAGTTCGCGGCAGGCCACGCCGCAGCAAAAAGCCTTGTCACACCACTCTACCCGGATTACCTATTTGACGCCTGACCGC
>JAQCLD010000074.1 GCA_027592785.1 Acidobacteriota bacterium | reverse complement strand
CATGCGCTGACGTAGTTGGGTCATCTCTCAACCTCCTCGGTAGTTGTCGGGATGACTCACTCTACGTTTCGGTGTTCATGTGCAGTCCTTTACGCCATGCGTCCGCGGCCGCAGGCCGCTACCGTTCAAGTCCGCGTGTCGGTAAGGACCCCTGGAAACAGGTCGTTACCTGCAAAATTCTGCCGGCTCAAGCGGTCGCTGCAACACAAGCCGTCAACGGCCGTCCGGCAGCAACCCTTAGTTGAAGAAATCTGCACCGGCGTTCGAAGCCAACCGAGCCCCGTTTTGGTCCTCGGCCGCGAGCAAGTGGCTTACGGAGTATCTGGATGTAGTGGGCCGCGATATCATGCCCTTTGAGAATGTGTAAGCACTTCAGAGTCAATTTCTCTTCTTGGTTGCTCGTATGGGCACTGTGTTGGACTCCAATGGCGGTCGCCCAGTCGTCCGATCTCGCGGAAGCGGATGTTGAGGCGCCTCAGGGTGACCAGACCCCTGCTGCAGAGGTCACGGAAGAGGCATCACAGCGAACAGAGCTGAACTTATTGGGCCAGGTCGATGCGTCGTCTGGAGAGGGTCGGCGCAACGAGAACGTCAGCCTAACGTTGATTGACAACAACGTTCTCAAGGAATTGAATCTGCGGATGGGGACGACGGCGACACTCATTCAGGAGTTTGAGCCGGAGCGGAAGTACTTTGGCAAGGAGTTTGGCGGCTCCGCTGCTGGGCCTCTTCATGTGAACAGCGCGTCATCCAGCGGAATCCACGGCGACCTGAACTGGAAGCACGGCAACAGCCTCTTCAGTGCGCGGTCGTTTTTTCAAGTCGGCAAGGTTCAGCCATCTCGATCGAATGACTACGGCGGCGCCTTGACGGCGCCGCTCTGGAGCGGTGGGCATCTGACGCTCACAGGGGGGCAGCGGAAGTTGCGCGGTCAAGTCAATGGCAATGTGCTGGTGCCCGCGGCCGACGAGCGTACGCCGACCACGACAGACCCGGCGAAGCTGGCGATCGTCAACGCGATCTTGGGCAGCTATCCCGACGCGTTGCCGAACCGAACCGATATCAACAAGCGTGCGTTGAACACGAACGCACCGCAGAACATCGGCGACCACCGCGCTGGAGCAACCGTCGACCAAAAGGTCGGAGAGCGTGATCGACTGATCATGAAGTACAACCTGACACTACAGAACGTCGATGCCTTCCAGTTGGTCGGTGGCCAGAATCCGGATACGACGACGAAGAATCACGATGCCAGACTGACTTGGAGTCGAGTTTGGAATCCGTCGACGACCACTGATTTTTCAGCCGGGTTTAGTCGGGTCAGTTCTGTATTGACTCCAGACGAGTCATCGCTGGGGCCCATGTACTATTTCGGCAACACCCTGCAGTTGATTGGACCAACTACCAGCGTGCCGCTGGACCGAGCGCAAAACACGTTCCGCTACGCTGGACGCCTGCAAAAGACGGAGGGCAACCACACGCTGAACTTTGGTTTTGATTTCTCGAGACGCCAGATCAATGGATTTGAAGGCTATCGCCATCGCGGATTATTTCGATTTGGACAAGCGTTTGGCCGGACTTTGATTGAGAACATTTTGGAGGGCACGCCGACGGTGTACTTCCAAGGAATTGGGAATGCGCACAGAGGATTCCGATCGACTCTGCCGACGTTCTTCTTTGGAGACGTGTGGAGGGCTTCGTCGCGTCTAACGTTGAACATCGGCCTGCGATACGAGCCGGCTCCTGCGCCGTACGAAGTTGACGACTTGAGCGAGATTCCCTACGACTGTGACTGCAACAACCTGGCCCCGAGCTTCGGCTTCGCCTACCGGGCGAACGACAAGTGGGGAGTATTTCGCGGCTCCTACGGGCTGCACTACGGCGAGATCTTCTCGACCGGATACATGCGCTCGCGGTTCAACCCGCCCGGAGTCATCAACCTCAACGTAGCGGCGCCCGACATCGTGAATCCTTTGAAAGACTTTTCGGTGGACGATCTGGATCCGAACGGACGGACGGACTTCACGCTGATTGATACGGAGTTGGCGACGCCCTACTCGCATCAGTACAACTTCAGCTGGGAGATGCGCCCGGTGGGCGATTGGACGTTGGAGCTGGGGTACGTCGGCAGTCGCTCGCACAAGTTGTTAACGGGTTGGGCGATCAATAGAGCGCGGCAGGTCCCCGGAGTCGTGTCGACTGCCACGAATGTGAATGATCGGCGTCCAGACCCGCGCTACGGAGACGTGACGCACATCCTGAACGGCTCACGGGCGTTCTACGATGCGGCCAAAGTGACACTAAGGGTTCCCGAGTGGGCGGGCTTTAGCATTGATGCGTCCTATTGGTGGAGCAAAGCGATTGACTTGGGTTCGGATTATACGAACACGGCAAGCAGTATGGATTCGTTCCGGAGTCTGAGCCCGAGCGAGTTCGATGTCCATGCACGGATGAAGGGGCCTAGCAACTTTGACCAGCCGCATTCATTTTTGTTTAATGCAGCATACGCTACAAGTTCCGATGCCACTGGCAATCGTTGGCTCGACAAGATTGTGGGTTCGTGGCAGATGACGGTTGTGCTGCTGTTGAAATCCGGGAGTCCTTTTACTGTTCAAGCCGGCGCCGATGGGCCGGGCATAGGCAATGTAGACGGCTCGGTGAATGACCGGCCCAACTTGATCGATCCGTCCGTGCTCCGAGCGAAGGCGAACCATCCGGACACTTCTCAGGCGGCGCTGCCTCGTGCGGCCTTTGACTTCGCGTCAAGCGATCAACTGAGCGGCAATTTGGGGCGCAACACGTTTCGCAAGGACGGCGTCTTCAACGTGAACGCGAGTTTGGCGCGGACGTTCCCGATGCGAGGCGACATGTCGATGGAGCTACGAGCGGAGTCGTTGAATTTGCTGAACCACGCGCAGTTCGAGGCGCCCGGATTCAGCGCCAACGAGGCGAATTTCGGACAGATCACGAACACGCTCAACGATGGGCGTGCGTTTCAGTTCACGCTGAACTTGTCGTTCTAGGCGAACGCCGGAGAATGCCTAGTTGGGCCCCAGCCCTCGGGCCGGGCGCGTCACTTCGCCGGTTCGGCGGGTTTGGGCGCGTAGATGTCGATAATTTCGGGCCGCTTGCCTTCAAGCGAGAGGCCTGCTTCGAGCATTAGCCGGGTCACGACTTCGATCGTCGGCGCATCGGGGCGCGGAAGACGGCCGCTGTGCCCCTCGGCGATAAATAGCGGCGTGCGGCCAAACGCGTTGGCGTTCTTCCAGACTTGGGGGTCGGCTCCGCGCTCCGCCAGAAGCTCAATGACCAGCGGGTACATATTGTACGCGGCGCCATGCATCGCTGTATCCCCATCGTTGTTCACCGCATTGACATCGGCGCCGTGATCCAACATCAACTGGACGGCTTCGAGCGCTTTGGCTTCTACGCCCGCTTCTTCCTGCGGCTCCTGTGTGCCGACTCCGGCGGCGGCCAGAAACGGCGTCGTGCCGTTGAAGTTCGGCAATAGGGGATCGGCACCCAGCTCCAGCAGCAAGCGCATCAGCGGAACGTCGGCGCGATCGGCGGCAAATAGGAGCGGCGTGGCCCCTGACGTCTCGATGAGCGAAGAAGTGCCGCCCAGCTTACTCGTGCCTTCGGCCAAGCGGAAATTGACGTCCGCGCCGCGCTTTACGATTTCGCGTACGAAGTCAGCGCTTGAGAAGCTGCCCGCTCCCCGCGGCGGCGCGCCGTCGCTGATGTCGCTTGAATCCGGGCTGCGTACACCGGGAATCATGTGCAGCGGAGTGAAGCCGGTGCGCACATCGTTCGGATCGGCGCCGGCATCGACCAACGCCAGCGCCAATTCGAAGTGGGCGTTCTGGACGGCCAGCAGCAATGGACTGGAGACCTGCGCTCGCCTGCGTCCCCTGCGTCCCTCAGCGGGCCGCAGCATCGCATTCACATCGACGCCTGCGGAAATAAACTCCCTAACGACGTCGAGCCGGCCTTCACGCACGGCAAAGAAGAAAGGCGTAAAGCCCGAATCGAGGCTCGCGTTGATGTCGGCGCCGGCCTGGATCAGAGCACGCACGACGGCGGTCTGGCCCTCGGCCGCCGCCCACATCAAGACTGTCTGGCCAAGGCGTTCGCTTGAGTTCGGGTTGGCGCCGCTTGCGAGCAGGGCCTGAACCGCCTCCGTATTCCCGGAGCGTGCCGCCAACATGAGCACCGTCTCCCCGCCCTTCAGCGCGGCGTTGGCGTCCGCACCAGCCTCCAACAACAACTTCACAATTGCGGCGTTGCCGTTGATGCAAGCCTGAGCCAGCGGCGGCACTCCGTAGAGGTTCGCCGTATTCACGGCGGCGCCCGCTTTTAGGAGCAGCGCAACCAACTCCGCATCATCGTGAAACGCCGCCCAGTGCAGCGCCGTGGTCCCGTCGACCTGCGCAAGGTTCACGTCGGCGCCGGTCTCAAGCAACGCGCGAACGCTCGCCACGTCGTGTTGTTCGGCGGCGTCGACGAGGGACGCCGCGAGGGCGGAGGTCGCCAGGCCGAGCCCCAGGAGTAAAAGTCCGCCGATGATTCGCGAGTGCATATCGATACTCCTTACGCTACGTCGGTCAATTCAAACAGGCCCTCGACCTTCCCGGTGCTGTCCACGAAGGAATCCATCGGGATGCCGACGCGATCGAGCAGCGTGAGGTGGAGGTTGGCCAAGCTCGTGCCTTGTTCGTAGCGAATATGCCGGTTGCCCTTGAGACCGGTTGCGGCGCCGCCCGCCACCAGGATCGGCAGGTTCTCGTGATCGTGAAGACTGGAATTCCCCATGCCGCTGCCGTAGACGATGACGGAGTGATCGAGCAGGGAGCCGTCCCCATCGGGAGTGGCTTTCATTCTCTGCAGGAAGTCTGAGAACAGCGAAACGTGGAACTGATTGATCTTGGATAGCTTCAACAGCTTCTCGGGGTCGTTGCCGTGATGACTGACCGGGTGATGCGGGTCCGCCACCCCGATCTCCGGATAGGTGCGGTTGCTCTGCTCGCGAGAGAGTTGGAAGGTGATGACGCGCGTGATGTCCGCCTGGAAGGCCAGGATCTGCAGATCGAACATGAGCTTGGCATGGTCGGCGAACTCTGCCGGGACTCCGACGGGTCGATCGAGGTCGGGCGTTCTGTTATCCGCTACCGCTTGCTCGGCGCGCTCGATCTCGCGCTCAACCTGACGCACGCTCTCGACGTACTGATCTAAGCGCGAACGATCCGCAGCACCTACGCGGCCCTTGATCTTTGCGATGCTCCCGGTGAACGAGTCCAGCAAGCTGTCGCGCCTGCTCAACGCCAGGCGTCGCGTGGCCGCATCGCCGCCCTCTCCAAACATGCGCTCGAAGACGACGCGCGGATGAGCCTCTGACGGAAGCGGGGTCGTCGGTGAGGACCACGCTAGGCAGTTCTGATAGACGCAGGCGTAGCCGTTGTTGCAAGCTCCCGCTAGCGGATTCAGATCCATCGAGAGTTCGAGTGAGGCTAGCTGCGTGTCACGGCCCATCTTCTGCGCAGCAATCTGGTCGGCGGTGACTCCCAAGTAGTAGTCCGAGCCCTCGGTGTGCTTGGCCGGCGCCGCACTTAGGAACGCAGAATTTGAGGTGTCGTGTGTCCCCGGGTAGGCGTTCTGAAGCCGCAGGTTGGTGATGGCGCTAACCTGATCCTTCACCGGCTTCAGCGGTCCAAGGATAGGGGACAACTCGTCGAGGTTCGTATCGCCGGGCGGTGTCCATCGCGCGCGATCGCAGCCCATGGGGACATAGACGAAGCCGAGTCTTGGCGTCGGCTTGGCAGGCGTCGCGGCCCATCCTGTGGCTGCTGGGATCATCGCATCGAGCAGAGGAAGGGCCAGGGCGCCTTGCGCGCTCTTGAGCAACGTCCGCCGGGGAATCGCTTTCTTCGTCAGAAACATCATGTCCTCCACTTCTTCTTCTTCCCGCTTATTGATTCTCTGCAACTGTACGCGGCGCCGAAGATTCGTGTATTTCAGCGCGGCGCATCTGGAACGGAACACTTTTCACGATTCCGAGTATGAGCGAAGAGAACCGGTAGTCTTCCTTATCGGCATCGCCCACGATTTTGCGAACGGCCGGAGCATCGTAGTATTCAACACCTCGTCCTAGCGCGAACGTCAGCAGGTTTTCCGTCAGCGTCCCGGCGAACAACTCTGGACGATCTAGCAGCGCTTTTTCGAGTCCGTCGATCCCTCGGAACTCCCCGGCTCCGGGCAAGGATCCAGACGCATCGACGGCTTGCTCGTCTACTTCCAGGTCACGCCACTGTCCGACGGCGTCGAAGTTCTCGAGCGGGAAACCGGCTGGGTCAATCGTGCTGTGACAACTAGCGCAGGCGACGTTGCTGCGATGTGCGGCCAAGCGGTCGCGCATCGAAAGATTGGAGGCCATCGTGCTCTCGTCGAGCGCCGGCACGTCCGCCGGCGGCGGCGGCGGCGGCGCGCCCAATATATTGCTCAGCACGAACACTCCGCGAAGTACGGGCGAAGTGCGGGTCGCGTAGGAGGTGACCGACAACACGCTGCCCTGTCGCAACAGGCCGCCGCGCCTGCTTTCGGGGGTAAGGGTCACACGGCGGAACCGGCTTCCGTAAACGTTGGGGATTCGGTAGTGCTTGGCCAAACGTTCATTGAGGAACGTGTAGTCCGACTTGATGAACGTGCGAATGCTTCGATCCTCGCGCAACACGCTATCGAAGAAGAGCTCGGTCTCCTTCCGGAAGGCTTTCCTCAGGTTGTCGTCGAAGTCCCGAAAAACGCTGGTGCTGGGAAGGACCGCGTCGATGTTGCGCAGCCGCAGCCACTGGCCGGCGAAATTCGTAGCGAGGTTGGACGAGCGGGGATCGGCGAGCATCCGGCGGGCCTGCTTCTTCAGTTCGCCCGGCTGACTCAGTTTGCCCGCAATAGCGGCGTCGAGCAAGTCATCGTCCGGGATGCTGCTCCACAGAAAAAATGACAATCGCGATGCCAATTCGAGATCGCTGACGCGGTAGACGCCGCTTGCTGGTACTCCGCTGGGGTCGCTTTCCACGCGGAATAGGAACTCCGGGTTGGCGAGCACGGCACTCAGCGCCATGCCGATGCCGGCGTCAAAACCGCCCTCGGCGCGCCCCTCGCGGTAGAAGGCCATGGGCTCGTCGACTTCGGCCTTGGCGATCGGTCGCCGATAGGCGCGGCGCATTAGCGTCGCCAAGATCTCCGCGGCGCATTCGTCTTGCTGAGCCTGGTCCGGACCGGCGGGCCGGCAAACAAACAATCGGCGGCGGCTGGGCGTGTCTCCGACTCCGCGTGAGGCATAAGGTCCGGTGACCGAGACCATGTTAATGCCAGGCGTTTTACGCGGATACCGGCGGTCGTTGTAGAGGGCCTCGGGAGGCTGCCGGATCGTTTCGGTAAGCGATGAGCCCTCTTGGACGAAGGTGACGGCGACGTTGTGGGGACCGGCGTCGACGGCCACGCGGACTTTCAAGCCTTTGTCGAGTAGCGTATCGTCGCCGTTGGCCGGCTTCTGGATCGTGAATGTCTTGACCGGCTTGCGGTCGAGCAGGACGAGCAGCTCGTGCGGACGGTCTTCACGCAAACCGCTGACCTCTCCGGTGAAGTTGCGCGTGAGAAAGACCTGGATATCGTACTCGCCATCCTGTGGAAAGGTATAAGGTGTCGACAGGCCGCCACGTGTGCCTAGCGGCAGCCCGGGCAGGCGATTTTCCTGCGTGAGGTCGGCAGCGTTCTGAAAAATGTCGCTCTGCAAAGACTGTGTAGTGCCGACCGCTAAACGACTGATTTTCTGGGCCGCTGAGATATAGCGGTTCAGCAGCGTCGGCGACAGATCGCCAACGTTGACGTTGTCGAAGCCATGACCGCTCTCATCGGCCGGCAGCAGCGCGGCGCCGTCGATGTCGAGCGCCAACAGGTCGCGGATTACGTTCTGATACTCGGTTCGATTGAGGCGGCGCAGGGCTTCGGTGCGGCCAGGATTGACTCTTGCCGCTGACGCAGCATCGAGCGAAGTCTCGAGCCAGGTCAACAGGGCACGGCGATCCGCCTCAGCGGGCTGCGGCATACCGGGGGGCGGCATGACGCCCGTGTTCAGCTTGCGCCCGACCTTCTCCCACAGTTCAGGTTGCTGGCCGAGGCTGGACAAGTCGACCCCAACGAGATCCAGGCCGGCTGTCTTGAGTCTTTCGTTGTGGCAGCTCGCACAATGGCGATCAAGGAATTGCCGCGGGCTCGCGGTCGGGCTTTCCTGTGCCCTTATCTGTAGCGGCGCAGCAAGCAAACACGCCGCTGCCGCCAAGGCAAAAACTCGTTGCAGTAATCGCGGGAAAGACTCCGACTTGGTCATGCGCTGCCTCGTTCAGTCTCAGCACCGATGGCGCCTAGAACTGGGACCTCCATGTCGGAGCTCCCGGCAGCATTGTAGCGTAGTTTTTCGCAGCCAGGGCCAAGCAGCGGATAGTTAAGCACCAGCCTGCGACAGCGTCCCAGCTAGCGGAACAGCTGTGTGGGTTGGCGCCTGGGCCAGGGTTCCTGTAAGCGCTGGCGAGTGCTAGTTGGCGGCGGCGATCGATTCGATGGCGATGGTCTTGAGGCCGTCTTCTTCGACGAAGGAGACGAGTTCTATGTTGGCTGCCTCGTGGTGGCTCTTGGCTAAGGGCAAATATAACGTGCCGGTTTGTTGGTCGAGGATGTCGAGCGGGAAACAGATCCAATGGCATAGAATGCCCTCAATATGCGCACCGCTATCCTGCTTGTTTTTATCGCCTGCAGCCTACAGGCCCAGAATTCGACGACACCCGGCCAGTTCCATGTTGAACATCCCACGCTGCTCAACCTCGGATTCGAGTGGGCCATTGACGGGGATGCCAACCGCAACTCGACGGTTGAGGTTCGCTTCCGCGAGGCGGGGACAAGCGAGTGGCGTCCCGCGCTGCCGCTGTTGCGCATCGGCGGGGAGCGGGTTTACCGCGAGCAATATCAGATGTCGTACACCGTGCCGGACGGCTTCGCGGGAAGCATTCTGAACCTGGAGCCGGGCACGAGTTACGAATGCGAGTTCACCCTTAAAGACCCGGACGGCGTGAGCGGCGCCGCGGTCGAGCGCGTGACGGTGGCAACGCGTGCGGAGCCGCAACCCTACGCGGGCGGCCGCGTGTTGCACGTCTATCCCGCCGATCACGAGGGCCCCAAGCAAGAGCCGAACTTCATTGGGCTCAAACACGCCTACTACGGCCCAGGGCGGGGCGATTGGACGTCGGTCCGTACGATGAGAGCGCAGCCTGGCGACACGATTCTGATGCACGCGGGCCTCTACCGCCCCGAACGCTACAATTATGTGGATCCGCTCAGCGCGCCGTTCACCGGGACGATCTCTCTTTCGTCAAAAGGTACGGCGGAAAAGCCGATTACCATCAAGGCCGCCGGCGATGGCGAAGTGATCTTCGACGGCGGGGGTAATTCCAGGCTTTTCGAGGTGATGGCCTCGGAACATCACATTTTCGATGGACTGACGTTCCGCAACACCGAGGTCGCGCTGTTCGCGGGTGAAAAGGACGTGTTGGGCGCCAAGTCGCTCACCGTCCGCAATTCCCGCTTTGAAGATGTCGGGGTCGGCGTTTGGACTGAAAACGCCGGTTCGAGCGACTTCTTGATCACCGACAACATCTTCTTGGGACGCGAAGACCAGATGCGGGTGATCGGCTGGAACCAAGCGGGCAGCCGCGCTGCCGGGATTTACCCTTCGCATCAACTGCGCAGCTTCTTCGCGGTTAAAGTCTACGGTCCAGGCCACGTCATCGCGCACAACGCCATCGCCTACTTCCACGATGGCATCTGCATTTCGACTTACGGCCCGCCTGAACAGGATCTGGACCGCCAAGCCTCGTCGATCGACATCTACGGCAACGATATTCACCTATCGAACGACGACTTCATTGAATCTGACGGAGGCGTCCACAACATACGCTTGTTCCAGAATCGAGGCGTCAGCGCCGCGCACAACGGCTACAGCGCGCAGCCGATGTTCGGCGGACCGGTGTACTTCTACCGCAACCTGCTCTATCACGTGGGCAACGGCAGCGCCTTCAAGCTCAGCGCTATACCCGCGGGCATTCTTGTTTATCAAAACACGCTGATTGGCGAGCAGACGGCTGGGGGGCCTTATTCGAATGCGCACTGGCGGAACAACTTGTTTTTGGGCAAAGATACGCCGAACCGCGGGGTGATGACTTGGGGCAACGCGACCGAGAACTATAGCAGCGACTACAACGGCTACCGCCCGAACCGCGGAGTGACCCAGCAGTACACCTGGACGGCGCCCGCACCCGGCGAGACGGCGTACGAGCGCAAACCCGGCGATCGGCGGAGTTTCGCCACACTCGCTGAGTTGCGGGAGGCGACTGGACAGGAGAGACACGGCGTGGAGGTCGATTTCGACATCTTTGAGGACCTGGCTCCGCCTGAAATCGCCAAACGTCACCACGTTTATCACGCGATGGACTTGAACTTCCGGCTGAAGGCCGGATCCAAGGCGGTGGACGCGGGCCTAGTGCTGCCGACGATCAACGACGACTTTAGCGGCAGCGCTCCCGATCTGGGCGCTTTGGAGCTAAACCGGCCAGCGCCGCACTACGGTCCGCGCTGGGTCACTTGGACGCCGTTTTACCGGTAGGAGGCCGAAAGCGAGCTTCGAACCGGGCGGTTGGTCGCAAAGATCAACTCTTGGGGTGGCCGTTGACAGTTTCCCACAGGGGGGCTGACAATGATCTTGGACCCCTGTGCCGTAAGAAACGCCTTCTCAGACGTCTTTGTCTAGAGAGGGCGAACGCGGCGCTAAGGGTCGAGGACTGTTTTTGAACAGCTTCGGCACAGAACCCAGCGCTGCGCGGGAGACGGAAGAGCTCTTCGCCGAGAACCGCGATAGCCTGGTACGTTATTTGCGACATCAATTGGGCGACTACACGGTCGCCGAAGATATTGCTCAGGAGAGCTTTATCCGATTCTTCCAGGCGCGCAGCCAGGGAGAGGATGTTCTGCAGCCCCGTGCATGGTTATTCCGAGTGGCTCACAACTTGTTGATCGATTACGGTCGCAAGAAGAAGCCGGAGTTGTTGGACGCCGACGGCTGGCTCCGCGTGGAGCGGGAGCTCGGCGGCGGGGCGGTAGGAAGCATGGAAGCGCGGGCGGAAGTGCTGGCGCTGCCTTGGCATAAGCTGACGAACCTGGAGTTGCAGTGTTTGCAACTGCGCTCGGAAGGCTTGAAGTTTCGGGAGGTCGGCGAGGTCTTGGACCTGACGATCTCGACCGTGGCGAGTTATGTCGCGCGGGCTTTAAAGAAGTTGCAGGAAGCGGAAACGAAAGATAGTGCGGCATCTGAGCACAGAAGAACTTCTCCTTCTCGCTGACGGAGAACTGACGGCGAGTCAGGTTGAGCACTTTGACGGCTGCGTCGAGTGCCAAGAGCGGTTGGGCGCGCTGCAGGGCGAACTGACGGCCGTGTCGTCGGCGCTGTCGGCAACGCTGCCGTCCGAGGATAACTCCGCTCAGTCGTGGACGCGTCTAGAGAGTGCGCTGACGCAAGCTGCGGCGGTACACGATTTGCACCTGAGTCCTGAAGAGTTGCTGTTGCTCATCGACGGTGGACTGTCGCCGGTACGCGCGGGTCACGCCGGCCGTTGCGCGGGTTGCGGGTCGGCTCACAGCGACGTTCGCAGGTTGCTTTGGGACGTTGAGGGCGAATTGCGCGCCCTGGTGCCGAGCGAACCGCTCGAGCGACGTCTGGCGGCAGAACAAGCACTAAAGCAGCACTTGTACCCGACCGAGCGGAAGGTGATTGTTTTCCCGGCGCCGCGGATGGCCCGGTACGCAGCTGCAGCGGCATTACTGGTGTCGGCGTTTGCCGGATACCAGATTTGGAACCAAACGCCGCAGGTTGAACAGGCGGTGATCACGGCCCAAGCGGCTTTGCCTCAAGCTGATGTACCTCGTGCCGCGGTCCGCTCGGAGATCGAACCACAGACGTTGATTGCCCAGATGGCGGAGCCCACGATCGTCGCCTCGCCCGTCGAAAGATTCGAGGCGATTACAGTGGTTCCGGCGGTTGAACCCTTGGATCAGCCGATCGATGCAGATGCACCCACCGTGCGGTTGGCGCGCTTTGAAACGGCAGCGTTAGGCTTTGAGTTTGGACGCTTGCCCACGGTTGCAGCGCCCACGCCAGCAGCTCCTGTGCGCCAAGTTGCCGCCGCGGAAGTCGTCTCAGGCGCTTTGGGCGGGTTGGTGCGCACGGCCCTTGTCGAGCATTATCGGGATGCTGCCCGACGGTCGTTCCAGACGGCGGATGCTCCGGCGCTGGATGCAGAAATCGCCCGCTATGTCAGCGATGTTTTTCGCAGCCAGAGTGATCTAATCGGCCACGTTTACGAGTTAGACCAACTGCTAAGTGCCGCGCCGGCCGGAGGGTTGCCAGTCAAACAGGTTCGGCTGCATCTCAATGGCGCTCTGAACAGCGAAGCGGTGATCTACGACCATCTGTCGGAGGCGCTGCCGCGTCGCTACTGGCGCTACCAGGGCGAAGAAGGCGCCGACGTTGCCTCGAACGATCTTCGTGCTGAGAGCAAGGCCCTGCTGCAGGACGTCCTCGGGCTCGAGCGGACGCTGACCACGGTTCTCACTGGTTCGCGCCAAACGGTGGGCATGGAAGAAGCCAATTCGTCATCAGGCGAGTTGCTGCGGCGCATTCACGAGCGGTTGAGCCACATTAAGGACCTGACGCGCTCGGCATTCTAGCGAACGGCATGCGCCTTCGCGCCAGCATTCTTCTCATTTTCTGGATTGCCCTCGAAGCGACTATCGCTTGGGCGGCTGGGTCCGCCAGCGTGGCGGGCACGGTGTTGGGCGAGGGACGTTCGGCGCTCCGCGACGTTGAGGTCGGGCTGATCAGTCTCTCCACTGGGAAGACCCTACGAACGCATACTGATATCGCCGGAAAGTTCGGCTTCGCGGAGTTGCCCAGCGAAGAGTATTCGCTGTACTTCGAGTTGCCGGAGTATGCGGTGCAACGGATCGGTCCGTTTGAGTTGTTGCCGGACAGCCCCCGAGAGTGGGTTGTTGAGTTAGTGCGATTGCAAGTTCCGCTCACCAGGCCGCTGGCTGGGTTGGACACGATTTCGGTCGAATACGGCATGGTCCGCGAGCAGGTCCAAAGCCTGCCAGTCTTGCTCGGCAGCGAGGGTCGCACGTCGGTCGACAAGCTACTCGGCTTGGTTCCCGGCATGAATCCGGTGGACTCGTTGGAACTGGATCCGATGACGGGGCGAGCCTCCGCCGTGTCGGCTAACGGCTCGCGTAGTTCGGCGATCAACTATCAATTCGACGGCGCGCCCAACAATGCGCAGAACCGGCTGACGGGGGCGCAGGCGGCTACGTTTGCGCCAGTACCGGACGCGATCGAGACGTTTCGGGTCATCACGCATACCTACTCGGCGGCGGAAGGCCGCAATGCGGGCGCGGTCGTCTTGCCGAGTTCGCGGACGACGGGAGACCGTTTGCACGGCGGTCTGCGTGGCTTCTACAGGCCTTACGGCAAGGCCATTGAGTCCTACGACGGGGCCAACGATGCGCTGAAGGGGTGGGCTGGCGGCGGGCAGCTAGGCGGGCCGCTGTGGGCCAAGCACAACTTGAATTTCTTCTTCGACGCGGAATTGTGGAAGACGGAACAGCGCCACTTCGGGGTATACGACGTGTTGTCGACGGCGGAGCGGTCGGGGGACCTGTCGGCGCTGACCACGGCTCCGCGCGATCCCGATACGCGTACTGCGTTCCCCAATGGGCTGATCCCGCAGGATCGGCTGAGCCCGTTGATGCAGAAGTACCTGAACACCTTCGTGCCGCAGGCAAATGCCGGCCAGCACGTGTTCCAGGGGCGCGACGACATGCCGTCCGATGGGCAGACGCTGTTGGCGAGGATCGACAAAGGCTGGAAGAAGTTTTCTCTGAGCGCCAGCCATCTGACTTACCGCGCTGACGGGGCTTCGCCTTTGCCGGGCGCGATGCAAGGCGCGAGTTCGCAGCGTCGGCAGTTGGCCAATAACACGCGAATAGCGCTACAGCATACACCTACGGCGGAACTGGTGCAGACGACGCAGATATCGGGTCAGCGGCTTTCGATCTCGCTATGGCAAGGCGTGACGGACCACCGCGACGTGACCGCAAACGAATTTGGATTCGATTTCGCACCGTTCGGCGCCGACCCGGGAACGATTCCCGACTTGACGCTGTACGACGACTCTGGACGACGGAGAATGCTGGTGGCTCCGTTCTTGGGAGCGGAGCAGTCGGTTCAGACGACTTGGCAGATACGCCACGATTTGGAGTGGAGGCGGGGTGGCTACGCGGCGCGGTTCGGGGCGTCGTATCAACAGGGCGGTTGGCCGTTCCAGAACACCGAAAATCCAGCGGGTAGCGTGAGTTTTCCGGCTCCTCCGTCGCCGCCCCAGGCACGCACCGGTGGTTTGGGAGATCTGCTGTTGGGACGGATTGGGCAGTACCGCGCGACGACGCCTCGAGATCTCAATCTTCAATGGCGCGAGTTTGCGGTCTATGGCGAAACGGAACTGCGGCCGCTGCGGAGCTTGCGGTTCACCGTGGGCATGCGCTTTGAGTCGCAGCCGCCGGCGGTTGACACGCAAGACCGGATCGCCGCTTTCCGCAATGGTCTAGAGAGCGAGCGGTTTCCCGACTCGCTGCGTCGTTTGATTTTCCCGGGAGATCAGGACGGCGAACTCGGCGTCTTGCCGCGGTCGACGATGGAGCCGCAGGGACGCCAGTTTGCGCCGCGAGTCGGTCTGGCCTGGTCGCCCACGTCGGACAGTTTGGTGAGCCGGGCGCTCTTCGGGCCTTCGGGACGGTCTGCCGTGCGGGCCTCCTACGGCCAGTTCTACGACTTCGGCGCATTTGCCGGATCGAGCGCGGCGGCGCTGTTTCAGGCGACTTATCCGCCCTTCAGCGTCGACAACCGCTTCGAATACTCCCGGTTGGGCACGATCGGCGATTTTCAGAGCCCGTTGGCGGGCATCCCGAATCACGACCCGGCCCTGGTGTCATTGGAGCCGGCCTATCCGATTCTCGTCTTTGACCGGGAGTTTCAGAATGCGCTTGCGCACCACTGGAACTTCGGGCTGCAGCGACCCGTGCCGGGCGGCGTCAACTTGAGCGTGGTCTACGTGGGGACCCGCTCGGTGCGCCTGCAACGGCAGCGCGAACTGAACGAATTCTTCCGGGATTTCGCGTCGCCGTTTTCGAACATACGCAACATGCGGCGGTTTAACTCCCTGCGAAACGTGAGGCAGTTTGAGTCGAGCGGCAGCGGGAGATACAACGCGCTGCAGATTCGCGCCAATCGCTACTTGCGTCGGGGCCTAGCCTTCGACGTGGGCTATACCTGGTCTCGCTCGGACGACAACGGCTCCAGTGTCTTCGGCGAGGAGCTATCGACGGAGAATTGGTCGGTTTCAGCCTACGACCGGCGGCACGGTTTCGCTGCGTCGTGGGTCTGGGAGCCTCGTTTGCCGCGGAGTTGGTCCAGCCGACTGTCCGCATTCGACAACTGGACTGTGAGCGGCGTGTGGCGACTGCGCTCGGGATTGCCTCTGGATACTCGCCAGAGTGAGGATCCGACGTTTACGTTTGTCCGCGTCGGCCGGCCCGACGTGAACGCACCGTTCCAGGCGCTTGATCCCGCTGAGATTCGGACATTCACCTTGTCCGACGGCCGAACTCTCACGGGTCGCTTCGCTTTCGATCCAACGATTTTCACAGCCGTTGCGCCGACATCATTCGATGAAACGCGGCCTGGCAACGTGGGCCGCAACGCTTTTCGGTCGCGGGGCTATCAGCAGTGGGATGTTCGATTGTCGCGGGCCGTGAACGTCGCCGAGGGCGTTGCCCTGGAGTTCGGTCTCGATATGATCAACGTATTCGGCAATCGCAATTGGGACGCGCCGTTCTCGACCGTCGAAGACGCCTCTTTTGGGATTGTTCGTGGCCAGGGAATCGGCAGAAACTACCAGGCAGTGATTCGGTTGGAGTTTTAGTCTAGCGTATTGCCGCTCTAGCGAATCGAATCGAGGCCTTCGCGAAGCTTGTCGGGGTTGAATTCGAGGCCGGAGCGGGAGTATTCCAGCAGACCTTGTTTGCGCAGGCAACTCATATGTTGGGTGACGATCTCCCGCGAAGTACCCACGTGGCGAGCGAGTAACTCGTGAGTCAGCGGCATCAAGCGAATGGTCGTTGCACTGGAACGCTAGCCGAAGCGTTCGCCGAGGCGGAGCAAGGCTTTGACCAGTCGGCGCGGAATGTGATCGTTGGCGAAACTCTCGATCCGGCTGTCGGCTTCGACCAACTTGTGAGCGACCATACGCATCAAGGCTGGGCCCAACTCTGGAGTCCGGGCAATCAACTCTCGCAGGTCGGAAACGTGCCACTCCATGACTTGGCTTCTTTCCAGCGCGATCGCCTGTTCACCGCGCTCACTGGCGTGCAAGAGACATGAAATGCCGAAGAAAGACTCGCTCGCTTCCACATCGATCACCGTCTCTCTGCCGGTTTCGGACGAGATACGGCTAATTTTGACCGCGCCGTCGACTACGAGATAGAGGCTTTCCGCCAGGTCTTCCGGCGAGTAGATGGTCTGATCCCGCTCGAACTGTTGCGGTTTCCGCCGCGGCAACAATGCTAGGGGATCTTCCCAGGCATCAATGGTCTGCAATGTGTTGGTAGCAGCAAGAGCCATAACAGGAGACTCCATCCGCCGACCCGGGCCGAGCCTAAGCCAGCAATCTGAGGGACCTTCGGACAGCGGACTTCAAAAGCCGCGCTGCCGAACCACTCACGCCGTAAAGACTACGGTTTTGGTGCGGAGGTTTCCCTCGCGGGGCCGGAAAAGATAAAAAAGTCGGATGGATCCGTTTAAGCGCTAAGAATCAACTACTTAGGCATTCTTCAACTTGACGGATAAGGTTTGCAGGAGGCGACCTTTGACGTTCTCGGGCAGCGGATGGCAGTCGTAGCCCTGGAATATCTCTACGGTTCGTTGCGTCTCATCGAAAACGACCCAACAGTTGGGACACTTGGCCAGGTGCGCCTCGAAAGTCACACGAATCTCTTGGGCGACGTCCCCGTCGATGTAGTCCGATAAGTCATCTAGGAAAGATTGACAAGTGATCTTTTTCTTAGCCATGGGAGTGCAACCGCCCTTTGAGTTTGTCGCGGAGCTGAAGTCTTGCGCGGAGCAGTCGCGACTTGACGGCGGAGATGGAAAGTTCAAGCAGGTCCGCGGTTTCTTGAGTGGACATGCCCTCAACATCCCGCAAGACGAATACGGTCCGGTAACCCTCGTCCAAGGAATCAATGGCTTCTTCAAGCAACTTGCGGGTTTCGTCGCGACTGAATTCCTGCTCGGGGTTGTCGTCCGGCGATACCGCTTCTCTGCGAAGAGAACCGTCCTCGGTTTCTAGCTCAGCGTCCAGCGAGACTGTCTTGTTGTTGCGCCGCTTGCGCAAACGCATGAGCGCTTCGTTTACGGCGATACGAACAAGCCAGGTGTAGAACTGCGCATCGGCGTTGAATTGATCAAGCCGGGTGTAAGCCTTGTAGAAGGCGTCCTGCAAGAAGTCTTCGGCTTCTGCGTCATTGCGCGTGATATGGCGAGCTAGACGAAAGACCTTCGCCGCGTGGCGGTTGACTAATTCGTCAAAAGAGGCTCGATCACCCGCCCGCGTGCGGGTGACTAGCTCTAGGTCATCCACTTCTTGGGAGTCGATTGTCGAACGTAGGCTCACGGCAAACTCTGTACTATTGTGGGGGGCCGAAGGCTCCGCTACAAGTCGTTGATTTGGCGATGCGGGATACAATCGTATGCGTACAGCCTGGGCTGTGTGAATTCCGATACAGGAGCCAAGCGATTTGATGAGCTTTCGATACCAAACGATTCTGACTATTTTTGCCGCCGGCGTTTCCCTCGTCGGATGTGCAGGCAGCGCTCCGGCTCCCGAGCCAGCCGCGGAGACGACCCCGGTCGCCGCCGTCGTGGAGAGCAAGCTCATGCACTGTTTTGCTTTCACGGCAATTGCGGAGGCGACCGAAGCCGACTGGCAGGCTTTCTATGCGGCGACGGACGAGTTGCCGTCGAAGATCCCTGGGCTGAACAAGGTCACGCACGGCAAGCTGTTGACGCCGAATGTCGGAGATGCGCGACGAGATTACGGCGCTTGCATGGAGATGACCGACGAGGCTGCCCGCAAGGCCTACGGCGAGCATCCGGCCCACGACGAATGGGTCGAAGCCTACAGCAAGGTGCGCGTCCCGGGCACCACGACTTTCGACTACTTGATGGAGTAGCAGCTCGATGGGCGATCCGGTCGTAGTCGCTCCCATTAACTTTCGCTTCGAATGTCAGCTTGGCTGCGTCAACTGTTGCGCGCGGCCGGGCGACGTTTTCTTGACGGAAGAAGACAGGGGCCGGATCGCCAGTCATCTGGACCTGACTGCGGCGCAGTTCACCGAGCGCTACTGCGCCCCCGAGGACGCACGGGGGCTGCGACTGAGCAACCCGGGCAAGACGACCTGCCATTTTCTGGGGCCCAGCGGCTGCCGCATTCACGACGTAAAGCCGTTGCAGTGCCGGACATTCCCTTTTTGGCCGGAGACGGTCTCGACACGCAAAGCTTGGAAGGGGCTAAGCGGCTATTGCCCCGGCGTGGGCGTTGGTCAAATTCTGCCCATCGAGGCTGTTCGAGCCGAGGCGCAGCGCTGCGCCGACGCTTTTCCTGAGCCGGGCTAGACGCCTTTCGCCTCCGCACCCCAAATGGTCTTGTGTAATTGGTGCCCGAAGCGGACGCCGTCGAGGCGGTCGTCAATCATCCACTGGGCCATCTGCTGCAGATCGACAGCCTGGTGAACCGGTGAGAAGATCGTCGCAGCAAAACGGCTATCCAGTTTGTGCAGGCGGGTGAAGTCTCGCGCGAACTCGTAGTCGCGACGCGACCCAACTACGAACTTGACTTGATCGTGCGGGCTCATGAGGGCCAGGTTATCCAGGTGGAAGGTGTCGGGCTCGCCTGAGTCAGGGCATTTGACGTCGACGACTTTGTGCACCTGCGCAGGAACCTTGTCGAGGGGACGCTCGCCGCTGGTCTCGAGCATCACCTGAAAGCCATCGGCGAGCAGCGCATCGATGAGCGGATAGACCTCAGCCTGGAGCAGCGGTTCGCCGCCGGTGACTTCGACGAGCGAACCGCCGAATTCTTTCACTTGATCGAGGACTTCGGCCACGGTCATCCGCGTACCGCCATGAAAGGCGTAGGCGGTGTCGCACCAGGTGCACCGCAGGTTGCAACCTGTTAGACGCACGAAGATGCACGGTAGGCCGGCGTAGGTCGACTCGCCCTGGATCGACTTGAATATCTCCGTTACGTGCAAGCTTCTATTGTAGATTTGGCTCGCCTTCGGGGCCGCTCAGAAACTAAAGCCCAGGGTGGAGACCATGCCGTAGTCGTTTCGTTCCAGTTCTTCTCGCGGCGGCCTATTGTCGTAGCGGTCGAACAGGCTGACGTTCCAGTTGAAGCCGGCGATCAAGGGAATCTGTGCGCCGGAGTCGTATTCGATGCGGTAACGGCCAGTCTGCACGAGATTGGGGTGAGCGGTGATCCGGGTGCTCAGTTCGATGCCCCAGAAGCGAGACGAGCGCCACTCGAAGCCCAGCAAGCCTTCGCCTGTACTCTTGCGGGGCAGGAAGTCGCCTTCCTCGGCGCGGAATTGTTCGTTCGTCAACGTAAAGCCGCCTAATAGGTCGAAAGTCCGGTCACGCTCCTTGATTACCTTCCAGCCGAATCCGCCGCCGAGGCGCGAACGGAGATCGAGTTGTTGCCGATCATTGCGTTCGAATGCCGCGACGGCGAAGGCGAAAGATTTCGGGCTTAGGTAGCGGTCGAAGCGGGTGTTCAGCGCGTGGCGGCTTTGGCGTTCGGAGTCGTCGATGTTGGCGAAGATGGAGTTCAGGTCGCCGCGCAGAGTGTAGCCGTCGTGGCGATAGCTGCCGCGAGCGGCGAGTGACGCCTGAGTTTGGTCTGAATTGCCGCGGGTGAAGTTGTATCCGACGCCCACCGAACCCTCCATGGTTTCCCAGAAGCCGGGCGGCTCGTCGTTCTCTAGGCGGACGATGCTCGTCACCAAGGTTGCGGCAGCCTCGTTGCTTGGCGCATTGTCGGGATCGTCTCCGCCGACGACAACGTAGGCGCCTTGCAGCCGCATGGCGCCGCGCAATCTCAGTCCGGATTCGGTCTCGACTTGATAGGAGGCGTCAGATTGTATCTCCACGACCTCCTCCCAGTCGATGCGGATGGTGCCGGCATAGGACGTTTGTAGCGACAGCTTGCCGTCCTCGAGTTTTTCAATCTCGCCGTTGAGCCGGTCGCCCGTGTCGACGACGACGGTATCTGCGTACGCTGCGGTCAGCGCCAGTAGAATCAGCAAGAAACGCATATCGAGAGTCTCAAACAGCGGTCGGGTTCAGCGGACGACTTCCCATGCCAGGTGGGCCAATTCCGGTTCGATAAGTTTTTCCCAGGCCAGACGTACTGCTGCGGGCGATCCCGGCGTGGAGAAGATGACCTTGCCGCGATAGACTCCTGCTGTCGCGCGGGACATCATCGCGGCAGATCCGACCTGTTCCCAACTCAGCATGCGGAAGATCTCCCCAAAGCCTGGCAAAGTTTTCTCTAACTTCGCGGCGACGACGTCAAAGGTACGGTCTCGGCTGGACACGCCCGTCCCGCCGTTGAAGAGCACGACCTGGACGTCGCCCGATGACGCTAAGCGCTCGAGGATCGCTTCGACTTCGAGCGGTTCGTCACGGACGATGGATGTCGAATGAAGCCGGTTGCCGGAGGCGTCGATCTGCTCGCCCAGGTAGCGTCCATTGACGTCGGTTTCAGGCGTTCGCGTGTCGCTGACGGTGACCACCGCGACGCGAACAGGACCCCTATCGGAAGCACTCTTTTTGTGCTGCTTTGAGCTGGGAGAGGACACCGGCAAGATAAGTTTTCATTGTACCGGCCTTAGAAGAGAATGGCGCGCGCTTCGCCGGCCAGCGATCCACGACCGCGATAGGGGATGTAGGCGATGTTGACGTTCCAACCGCGGGCTCCGCAAGGAATGATTTTCCATTTCAGTGGCGGCCGGTGCAGCTTGGCGGGTTGTATGGGCAATTCAACAAACTCGACGCGGAACAAAGGGTTCTGCATGACGATGAGCTTCTGACCTGCCGAGCACTCGACGTCGGCGATGCGGCCAGAGTAGATTTGCGTATCCGGCGGGGGCCAAGGGTAGTCGCGCGGCTGACGCAAGGGGGCCAGGCCTGCCTTCGCGTACTCGGGCATTGCGAGAGGCGCCGCGAGCGGCTGGATTCGGGGGGAGTCTACTTCTCTCAAGCGCTGCCCGCGACTGCGCAGCAGTTCTCGGAAGTCCTCGCGGGCAGTCGCATCCCAGCCCTGTTGCGCTTGGAGATCCAGCAGAACCTGGGCCGCGCGACTCCAGTGGCCGGCGACGATACTGGCTTGAGCCAGAGTGCGTAGAAACTCAGGCTTGCCGGGAGCCATCTTGAGGGCCCGGAGCCCATGGCGGACGGCCGTCTCGGCGCGAGGCGCGGGCGCCTCGCCGGTTGGTCGCAGCAGCATGAGGGCGTAGCGCTGGTGGGTGAGCGCTGAGGCGCCGTCGTCGTCGGCGGACGCTGCTCGTAGCCGATCCTCCGCCTCGTCGAAACGTCCGCGCTCGATGGCTAGGGCGCCGAGGGCCGCTTGAACCAGTGGCAACTGCGGCTGGCGGGACTCCAAGGCCAGTAGCTCCGCTTCGGCGGCCGAATTGCCCTCCATGCCGCGGAGCAGCTCTAGTTCCCAGGCCTGCCATTCATCCTCTGCCAGGTCCCTGGGCGTTAGCCTCGGCAGCGGTTCCGGCAATGCCTCCGGTACGGGTTCTTCGAGCGTCAGGCGCGCCATGTGGACGCGCAATTGGACTTCCACCGCGGCGGAGCCCTCTAGCGCGAGCTGGTCATAGAGGCGCCGGAACTCCAAGCGGTTGGGGGCCGCGCCGGGTTGCGAGGCAAGCCACGACACAGCCAGCCAGGATTGGGCGTAGAACAGTTCGTGATCGTAATCGGCGGATCCGTCTTGGGCGTCCGCGATGCCGTGGATTCCCAGCCAAGGCTTCGAGCGCAAGGCAGCTATTGAATCGGTTGCGGTGATCGGGGCAACCCCGGCTTCACGCTGCAAAGAGAGGTAGTCGGCGAGGCCCTCCCGGAACCAGGGCGGCAGGGACCCCTTGTCGGAGGCCAGGTGCGCGTATTCATGGGCCAAAGCGCGCCAAGGACTGCCGGGAGCGTTCCACGCAATTGCGATAAAGTGGCCGTCTTCGGCGGTCGCCGCAAAGGCCCTCGCCTGAGTTCGGGCCTGAAATCGCGCGAGCTGGTCTTGGCCGGCAAAAATCAGGACCGTAACGGGTAGATCGGGACGCCGCAGCTGGAATCCTAAACTAGCCAGCCGATCGGCGGTCGCCTCCAGGTGGGAAGCGGCCTGAACGGCCGTCGCCGAATCCGTGTTGGCGATAACCAGGAAGCGGTCGCTGCGCACCTCAATTGCTGCCGCCGCGGGTTGGGCGGCGGACATCAGCATCGCGACAATCCAAGCGACACGCACCTGCGATGTTCAGTCTGCCCTGGAATCGGCCGATTGTCTAGCAGACAGCGCCGCGAGCTCGCCTTGCGGATCAAACAGTCTAGAAAAGGGTTGTTTTAATTGAAAACCGCCTGGCATACTGACAGGACACAAGGCTGATGCCGAGACACGGAAAGAATACCCTCCTGCTTCTAGTCGCGTGCCTGAGCCTCACGTTGGCAGCTTCAGGCGCTAGCCTGCGTGCCACGCGCAGTTCGCAGTTGGTGCAGAATCAGCGAGCCGACGGGGATAGGCTATCGCGCATGGAGGACGACTCCATGACCGAGCGCTTCGTCCGGCTGAAGTTGCTGGAGCCTGTCCCCAGCAAGACGTCCGCCTACTATCTGCACGCGGTGAGGCAAGACAACCGCTACTTGCGGCCCTGGACGAAGCTTTTTCTTTCCAGGCTGAGCAGCCAGTTCCGGGCCCGCTTCGGCAGGCCGCTGCGGGTCACGAGCCTCTTGCGGACAGCCGAATACCAGCGCAGTTTGCAACGGCGCAACGGGAATGCCGCTGCCGATGACGGCCCCAAACGATCTGCTCACCTGACGGGCGCCAGCCTAGATATATCGAAGAAGGGCATGACGGGCGCACAGCGCCAGTGGCTTAGGAACGTACTGAGTTCACTGCACAACGGCGGCCAGATCTACGCCATCGAAGAGTTTCGGCAGCCGGTCTTCCATATCCTGGTCCACCGCCAGTATGAAAACTACGTGGATCGCAAGTCGAGTTCCTCGGACGCCACCGGACCCAAATCCGTCGGTAAGGATTAGGGCGAGGGCGCGGTAGGGGTGAGCGAAGGTGTCGGGAGGGCCG
>JAQCLD010000184.1 GCA_027592785.1 Acidobacteriota bacterium | reverse complement strand
CGTTACACCGGCGGGCAAGCTCTGCTACCGTCAACGCGTCGCGATGGCCAAAATGGAAATCCCGGCTTATCGGCCAAGCTGGAAAAGGCAGGCGCGACCGGGCGCCGATTCAGTCAGCGTGGCCAGTATAATCCCGAAATTCGTTCCACCAGGAAAAAACGCGAGCAATTATTTTCGCCGTTGCGCCGTCACCGACCCTTGCTAGTTGCGGCTGATGTCCACGTCCGATAGGCTCTTTGCAGCCCATGTCGCCACGACCTCTATCCCGACGAAGCTTTCTCGCTGCCGGAGCCGCGCTGGCGGGCGTCTCGCGCGCGGTTCATGCCGCCGACGATAAGCTCAAGATCGTCTCCGTCGACGCCTATCCCGTCAGGCTCTGGGCCAATTCGACCCAAGGCGCATTGCCGAAATTCACTTCCGACTTCGATCCTCGCCGCTGGAGCTACAGCGGCCCGTACGCCCAACTCGCCGGCGCCCTGATGGTCGTCATCAAAACCGATCAAGGCCACGTCGGCTACGGCATGGGCGCCGGCGGCGCTGTCGGAGTCCAGATCATCGAAGGCCACCTCCGCAACCTGTTACTGGGCGTCAACCCGCTCAACATCGAAATGCTCTGGGACCAGATGTACTCCTCGTCGCTGGCTTATGGACGCCGCGGCGTGTTCGTAATGGCCCTCAGCGGCGTCGACAACGCTCTGTGGGATATCTATGGCAAACACGTCCAGCAACCGGTCTGGCGCCTGCTCGGCGGCACAACCAAAGATAAAGCGCAGTCCTACTTCACCAACGCGAATCCAGAGAAAGGACTTGAGCTCGGCTTCGAGCACTTTAAGCTGCCCATCCGCAACGGACTAAAAGACGGTCGCGCCGGCATGCAGCGCACCGTGGACATCCTCACGCGTGCTCGTGACGTGATCGGCCCCGATCGCGGCCTGATGATCGACTGCAGCTCGCGCTGGGACGACGTGGCCTACACAAAGGAAATGGCCCGCCGCTTGGAGGACGTTCGTCTATACTTCATCGAAGAGCCGCTCTCCCCCGATAACGTCCTTGGCTACGAACAGCTCGTCCGCGAAGTCGAAGGAACGCTCATTGCGTCCGGCGAGCACGAATACACCCACCACGGCTTCAACATGCTGTTCCGCCATCACGCCGTCGAGGTTGTTCAACCCGATGTCACCTGGTGCGGAGGCGTCACCGCCGTGCGGCGCATCGCGGCGATGGCTCACGCAGAAGGCTTGCCCCTGATGCCTCATCGCGGCGGCAGCCTGTTCGGTCTTCCTCTAGCTCTCTCGCAACCGAACGCGACCCTAGCCGAGAGCTTCGGAACCGGCGACTACGGCACCGAACTAATGGACGCCGTTACCGCCCGCTTCGAACGCGGTTATTACTACCCGCCTGAAGGTCCCGGTTTCGGGACCGAGCTCACCGAAGACCTCATTCGGAGGCACGTGCAGCCATGACCCGACGAAACTTCTTTGCTCAGACCGGCCTACTCGCCCTGGCCTCGACCCGACTCGGGGCTGCGGAATCTGACTCCTTCCGCGGCGTCTACCCGATTCTGCAGACGCCCTACCTCGAAGACGGCCCCCTCGACTTCGCCGCCCTTGGCCGCCAAGCCCATTTCGTGGATCGCGCTGGAGCCCATGGTATGGTCTGGCCGCAATTAGCCAGCGAATACGCCCTGCTCACGTTCGATGAGCGCATCCGAGGCGCCGAAACTCTAGCCGAGGCCAAACACACTGGCCTCAAGCCGCGCCTCGTTATCGGC
Source organism: Acidobacteriota bacterium (assembly GCA_027592785.1). Lineage (GTDB taxonomy): Bacteria > Acidobacteriota > Terriglobia > Bryobacterales > UBA6623 > CAMPKL01. Next base: position 2,211 of record JAQCLD010000184.1, on the reverse strand, counting down.
GTGCAAGCCGAAGACACGGCAACAGCCGTCCGCTACGCCCGCCACGCCGCCAAGATCAAGCCCGACGCCATCATCGCCCTGCCCGCCCGCAAGCCCAACCAGAACGAGTTCGACCTCGACGCCACCCGCGCCTACTACAAGGCAGTAGCCGAAGCTTGTCCTCTGCCGATGTTTATCCAGGCCATCGGAAACATGAGCGTCGAGTACGTCACCAGCCTGGTTCAAGAGATTCCCAATATCTACTTCGTCAAAGACGAAGCTGGCCACACACTCTCGCGTATCAGCGAGTTCGCGCACGTCGACGCCGACAAGAAACCCATCGTCTTCACCGGCGGCCACGGGCGGACGATGCTGGATGAAATGTCTCGCGGTTCGCGTGGCAACATGCCCGCCGCCGCTTGGGTCGATCTCTACGTCAGCGCCTGGGAACTTTGGGAACAGGGCCGCAGCGGCGAGGCCCTCGACATCTTCTCCAAGAACCTATTGTTGGTCATGCAAGTCCAGGCGTACGGTCTGTCCGCTTTGCACTACATCCTCACCAAGCGCGGCGTCTTCAGCAACTGGAATGTTCGCGCCCCGAACGCCCGCCCGTTGGACGGGGCCGCTCGCGAGGCGCTCGACATCACCTACGATTTCGTCAAGCCCTACCTGCGCGCCTAAGGGCAGGGCGCTACGACGCGACCATCTCTGTGCCCAGCGGCGCTACGAAGAAAGAGTAAGCCGTTCCAGGGCGATTCCGATAAGCCGGTCGTCAAGAAGTCGCAGCTTCCGTTCAGCAGCCTCGGCCCCAGCGGGCCATTGCCGTAGTCCCTCTCGGATCGCCACAACGTTCCCGTCGCAATACTCCCGCTGCATAAGCCAATCCACGGTCGCAAGCAACTCCATTCCCAATGTCGACTCAAACCCATCGATGCGTTCAGCGGTCCGGTCCAGAACATCACGCAATGGCCGTGAATCGTCCTGCTTGAGAAAAAGGTCAACGATGGGTCGCCGATCTTCATCAAACCAGATAGTGTCTGAAGGCCCCGCATCGCTCAAGCGTTTCTCACAGTGAAGATAGCTTCCGTCGAGGCCGTTGAGGAGGTGTCGAAGGCGATCTGAGTAGGGCCCATACTTGTCGGCAACGAACCTAAGGTCTAGGGGATCGTCAAAGCCGGACTCACGAATACTCCGTCCCAGAAACCAACACAGCTTCTGGACCTCCAAATACGTACACTCGATGCCCAGAACCCAATAGCGGCGGATCATCTCGGCGACAAGGACTCGGGCCGGCGTTAACTCCCTTACGCCGGTTCGCTTCGCGACGTTCTGGTACTGCCGCGTGGGTTCGAACACCCAAACCTCGACGTCGGCCAGCTGCCCTAGTGCTTGCTCTATCTCCGGTCGAACTACGCTCCAGTCGAGGCCGCCATTGCCACAGCCCAGCGGCGGCAAAGCGATGGAACGGATTCCTCTCTCCGCCACGACCTGTCGCAGATCCGCCAGGCCGTCGACAATCCATTCCAGACGAGACTGTTGACGCCAGTGCTTCTTGGTTGGGAAGTTAACTAACCATCTCGGCCCAGCCAAGGTGCTGTTCTCAGTTACGAACATGCGACCGACCTGCACTTCCTTCCGCTCAACTGCTGCTCCGTAGGCCCTGAAGTTCTCAGGGAAGGCTTCCTTGAACATCAGGGCAATACCCTTGCCCATGACGCCGACGGTATTGACTGTGTTGACCAGCGCCTCTACGGGAGCGTCAAGCAAATTCCCTTGGAGAAATTTCATCATCAGAAATACCAACTCGGCTGTACGCCGACCTTGAAGTCTAACGCGCGCTGTCCAACTTCTTGTTTGACGTATTCTTCGACGTTTGTTGTGTAGCAGCAAATGCCCTGCAAGGCTTGAATAGGGACGTGTTTCCAGATCAGCGCTTCGGCTTGATACCGTTCCTTCTTCCCTGGGTCATCGGGATCATGCTTGAAGTCGCGGCTTTGGAGTAGAGGCCAGTCGATGCGATTCAGTTGTGCTAAATCCGTGAAATACTCAGCCATGGGCGGATAGGCATGCTGGTTCGTGAAAATGAACTCCAGGCCTTGTTGCCCGACATGAGCTAGCGAGGACACGAATATCACAATCTCGGCGTTGGGAACCTTCTTTACACCGTCCCCGATCCGTGGGTAAGCGAGGAGCAGCAGCGGCGTGGGAAGCGGAGAGTCTAGTAAGCAGGGG